>CAJUOE010000309.1 GCA_910587895.1 uncultured Lachnospiraceae bacterium | reverse complement strand
GCCGTGGCCGACATCTCTGCGTCTGGCACATCGGTCATAATGCACGGTGCAAGCGCGGTTTTTACATGGGTGGGCGTATCCCCTACGGCTACCGTCTGACAAACGCGGTCATTGACAATATCCGCACGTCCATGTACGAGGAAGTCCCGGAGGAAAGCGAACAGCTAAAGCTGATTTACTCCATGTATGCGGACACGGACAATTCCCTTGGGGATATTGTGCGGTACTTAAATGAACATCAGATTAAAAATCTGCGCGGTGCAAACTGGAATACCGCCCGTATCAGTGAAATGCTCCGCAATCCTGTGTATGTGCAAGCCGATATTGACGTGTATCAGTTTTTCCAAAGTCAAGGTGCAAACATCTATAATCCGGCAAGTGATTTTACGGGTTACAATGCCTGCTATCTCTACAAAGGTACGGTTTCCACTTCAAGAAAACAAAATGACCTGTCCGACAAAGAGATTGTGCTTGCGCCGCATAAGGGTTTTATCCCCTCTAAGACATGGTTGTCATGCCGCATACGGTGTCTCAACAATCGACAATCAACAAAGACCTGTAAACCGAAAAATTCATGGCTTGTAGGTAAGGTAAAATGCGGCAACTGTGGTTATGCTCTGACAATCCGCAAAGCAAAAACAAAGTGGGGACGTTACTTTGTTTGCAGCCAGTCGGGAAACAACTGTACCGGAGCAGGCTGCACGATTTATGCGGACGTTTTGGAAGAATATATGCTTGGCGCAATCAAAGAAAAACTGTCGGAGTTTCAAAAACTCTCCTGTCTATCTGACACAGGAGAAAAACAAAAGCACATGACGAAAAAAATCCGTCTGACACAGATTGAGGAAGAAATCGAGGAACTTCTCTCCAAAGTGTCCGGGGCAAGCGGCGTTCTGATAAAGTACATAGACGAAAAAGTATCAGAACTGGACGCAGAGCGGAAAGCCTTGCAGGAAGAAATTGTTACGGCAAATGTCACAGATACAGAGGGCAGATTAAAGCAGATAACCAATCATGTGAAAACATGGGAAACGCTCTCTTTCGAGGACAAACAGGCGGTAGTCGATGCGCTCATCAAAGTCATTCGGATTGCAGACGGTAACATTGAAATCACTTGGAACATTTAACCATGAACCATGAAAGATTGAAGTACAGCATTTTGAGGGAAATATTTTATGAGATATTTTTACTTCAATCCTCCCGTTTCGGCGAAGGACTGCGCATCACGCAGGAGCGCCTGGATTCCAAGAACTTCTACGCAGCCAACCCGGCTTTCGATTGCAGGAAATAATTTTGAAAATTTCTTTTGCATAGATACAGAAAAAGCAGTGAATCCATCCACCGGATTCCTGCTTTTTTCTATATCTGTCATTTTATAATATTTCATCAGATACAAAACGCGGCATAAAGGGGAACTGTCTTTTTTCCATCCTCATATCCAAAATTCTTTGTAGAAAGTTTGATGGCATAGTCGGGTTTATAAGTTTCCATATAAACTTTCAGGCTCTTGGCCCTGGTGTTGTCCGCCGATTTGACTTCAATCGGTATCAGTTTCCCGTTGCGCTGAATCACAAAGTCAATTTCAGCCCCACGCTCGGACATCCAGTAACAGGTATTGTACCCGTTTATCGTGAGCTGCACATTTACATAGTTTTCCGCCATGCCGCCCTTAAAGTCATTGAGCTCCTCCACCATATAGAGAATGTCATTTGCCGCCAGGTCTTTTTTCGCACATAGCAGACCCAGGTCTGAAACATATACCTTGAACGCATCAATGTCGCGATAATTTTCAAGGGGCTTTTTGATTTGTTCCACCTTGTAAACCTGCGACACGATACCCGACAGGCAAAGCCATTCAATGGCATTTTCAAACTCTGAAGCACGCCCGCCCTTTTTTATCAGCTTATACTGGAAACGGGTATTTTTCCGGGAAAGCTGGACGGTAATGTTATCGTAGACAAGCCGTGTCTTCTTGATTTCATTCAGGTTATTGTATTTGCTCATGTCATTCAGATAACTTGCAAGAATCGTGTCCTGCGTATGGCGAATCAGTATATAATCTTCTGTTTTTGCAAACAGCATCACACATTCCGGCATTCCGCCTACAACAAGATACTGGCGGTAACGCCGCATCGCAACATCATGAAGGGCTGACGGCAACGGCGTATCGGCGGCAAAACATTTTCTAATCTGCTCCACAAGCGCGCCCTCTCCCATTGCAAGCATAAATTCCTCCATATCCATGGGATACAGGGTTTTCATATCTACCTTACCCACCGGAAAAGAAAATTTCGTCCTGTTTGCTGCCACGCCGAGCAGACTGCCCGCCACAATGACATGGTAATCCGGCGCATCCTCGCAGAAGTATTTCAACGACGTCAACGCCCTCTCGCAAAGCTGCACCTCGTCAAACACAATCAAAGTCTTTTCCTTTACAATCGTTTGTCCTGAAATATGGGACAAAATTGGAATCAGATAATCAGGGCTGATATTTTCTTCAAAGGTCGCATTCAGTCTGGGATTCGTTTCAAAATTAAAATACGCCACATTCTCATAATGGGTACGTCCAAATTCCAGAATGGAATACGTCTTACCTACCTGCCTTGCCCCCTGCAAAATCAAGGGTTTGCGATATTCACTATCTTTCCATGTTTCCAGAAAATTCAGAATCTTCCGATACATAAATCTTTCCTCCTGAAAATGTTAAATTCATTATAAAATATATTCATGTTAAAATCAATATATATTATTTAATTTTTTACGTTTATCTGCATGAATTTATGTATAATTTCTACATAAACCAACACGAATCCTATTCCAAACGATGCCTGCACTTCGTCTGCCCCCCATAAAACATTTAAGGTTCCGTACCCCGGGCATCTGCCCGGGGTACGGAACCTTCCTCATCTGGCTTCTTTTTATTTTTCAAAAAAATCATCCACCGTCTTCATGATAAAATCATCCGGCATTGTTTTTAAGAGGTATCCCTCCGGTTTTAACGCCTTGACATTCTTAACACTCTCCTTGTCCCCCCTGCCGGTAAGGAACATAACCGGGATATCCGCGATGTCTTCATCCGAACGAATCATTTCCAGTGCCTGCTTGCCATCGCAAATTGGCATCTCGTAATCCAAAAGCACCAAATCCGGACGGTTGACAGCGATGATCTTAATTGCTGATATACTGGAATTGGACTCCAGGATGTCATATTTATCCGACAATAACTGGCGTATTCTCGCAAGCATGAACTCGGAATCATCCACCACCAGAATCTTATGCCTGCGGCTCTCCTGCTCCTCATTCTCCTTCACTAGATACTCTTTCACCGCATTAATGGCATTGTGATGATTGATTTCTGATACAATCTTGCCACTCAGAGGCTCGGCAGATACCGCACTGAATGCAAAATATCCCTCTCTCATACCAAACAGCAGGCTGCAGTCAGGATGCTCACGCTCAAAGGATTTCAAAAGCTGCTCATGGGTCAGCAGGCTCTCGTCTTCCAGCGTCATAAGGTCAAATGCCGGAATACGCTCCCTGATTTGCTCCAAAAACTGACGCGACAGATAGCGGGTAACATTGAGTACCATATCATCCACTTTCGGATACTCCGTATTCAAAATATTGCTGACAATTTTAAGCAGGAGCCGGTCTTCAAAGACAAGCGTAATCTGCCAGCGCTCCTTGTTTTCCCCGCTATATACGAACCGGCAGCAAAATACGTTTCCGAAGTCTTCCCCTGCGTACTGCCCGCTTATCATTTTCGCCTTCAGTTGAAACATCTCCTGCACAAGCTGGATAATCGTTGTCTCCAGGGCGTCTTTCTCTTTGCCATGCGGGATCTTCCCCCACTTGCTTCCCGTCTTGCCGACAATCGCCTGATCCTCGGTAAGCGTATGGGAAATCACCCAGCCGATACATACGCCCACGAAATGCCGGATAGCATCTGCGGAATACTGGGATTCCTGCAATTCTTCCTCCAATGCCGGCATCGTCTTATGGCGGAAATCATCATGCAGATGTTTATGTATTTCATATTCACTGTAACCAATAGACTGCATATACTTCTCTTCATTTTCAAAATGCTTATCGGTATGGCTTTTTAAATATTTGATGCCTTCCCGGCATACCCACTCGCTCTTCTCTTCGCTCTCACTGAGGTTAAGCAGCTTATTCATCGTCGAAAAAAGCACCTGGTGTTCCTTGTCAATAAAATCCACGCCGATTTCATAACTTTTGTCCCATGCAATATGGCTCATGTCACTTCTCCTCCACGTGTAATAATTATCTTCGGTGGGTATTATAGCACATTTTTCCAGTTTTTTCTATGAAATTTTTCTTTTCTTTTTCAATAAAAATTTTATGCTTCTAAAGGCACAGTCCCTGTTACTTTCACGCCATTTCAAACCGCTTCTTTCTTCCTCCCGTCAATGCGCCGCTCAAACCGTTTTTTTGTCTCCTCCGGCACCGACGAATAATGAATCATATCTCTTTCCAGAATCCGGTCCATTTCTGCAACCGTCAGTTTCCCCCTGCGAACCTCTACCGCAAGCTCGCCCTGCCGCGTTGGAAAGCCACGCTTGCATATGCTCATGTTTTCTGCCACCGCATGGGCAAAACAGTCTTCATGTGCAAACTTCGGCCTCGTCCAGCCAATGCTCTCCTCCAGGCTATGCATGACTTCTTCATCGCTGATATCATGGTATGCAAAATAGGAAACCGCCTCGATATCGGCATCGCCGAGATAATCCAGCTCTTCCTGTTTCCAGAGCCTGTCTTCTAAGCCATGGAACATCTGATGCTCGAATTCCAGAAGGGAATGCGCCGTCTCAAAAGGCTCCAGAAATTTCTTATCCTGCGCCGACTGCAGCATCTGCCCTCTGGTCCGCCCGTTTACAATCAGGGGAATTTTGTTCTGTCCGGCAAACTGGTAACTGTAATAATGCATATAATGGAAACATACCCAGCAGAAATTTTTCAGGAATTTCACGCCGAATTTGTACATCTTCTTCATATCACTGGTGTTTGTGGAAAATGCAACGTGGTCCACATGCATTTTCTTCAGCGCATTTTCGATATTTTTCTGCCCGTATTCCGTCGAGAAGGAATTCTGGAACGTAAATGCCAGCACACGCATCCCATAAACGTTCTTCAGCTGCTGAATGATATAGGTACTGTCCTTTCCCCCGCTGAATCCGACCAGGCAATCGTACCTTGACCCGTTTTCCCTTGCTTTTCGCTTTGCATTCTCCATCTTTTCGCGAAAGATTCCTTCCAATTTCTCCGAATCCTCCAGAAACTCCTTATTCTCTGCATAAAAATTACAAAAATTACAGACGCCCTTTTCATCGAACGCTATCCCGGTGTAATTCTCCGGCAACCCGCAAATTTTACATCTTTTCTTCAATATGACATATCCTCCTTCTTAATCTGTATATCCTTCTTCTTCAGGCACAACCCTGATAATTTTTATTATAAGGAAAATTGTGATATAAGAATGAGACAAATGTGATAAGAGTTTGAAAGATTCGCACAAAAAACCGCGCCTGGCAAAAATCTAAAACCTGCCAGACGCGGCTTTGTATGGTTGCATTTTCTATGTATTTATTTCAGAACTTTATCCAACGTTTCAAATAACACGTCAACCTCAATTGGCTTTGACAGATGGCCGTTCATGCCGCACGCAAACGCCTCTTTCTTATCCTCCTCAAAAGCATTGGCTGTCATCGCAAAAATCGGTATGGATGACAGTTCCTTATCTTTCAGTGCACGAATTGCCTTCGTCGCCTCATAGCCGTCCATGACCGGCATACGGACATCCATCAGGATTAACCGGTAATACCCCGGCTTTGAGCTCGTCAGCATATTCAGGGCTACGTTGCCGTTTTCCGCAACCTCAACATTGAAACCGGCATCCTCAAGAATCACTTTGGCAATTTCCTGATTCAACTCATTGTCCTCCGCCAGCAGAATTCGTCCGGTTTTGCGGTTTTGCACCTTTTCCTCATCCTTTTCTACCGGTTCCTCATCCTCCGTGCGCACAATATCATACAGACACCTGTTCAGCTCCGAATAAAACAGCGGTTTGCTGCAAAATGCCGTAACGCCCGCCTCCTTGGCCTCGTCTTCAATCTCAAGCCAGTCGTACGCGGTCAAAAGAATAATCGGTACATCGTCTCCCATTTCCTTGCGGATTCTGCGCGCCACCTCAATGCCGTTCATGTCCGGCAGCATCCAGTCAATCACGTACACGGTGTAATTGTCGCCTCTCGTCACCGCCTGGTGCGTGCGCAGCAAGGCTTCCTTGCCAGACAACGTCCATTCCGCACGCATTCCAATCTGCGTCAGCATATAGGTAACGCTGTCGCAGGTATTAAAGTCATCATCTATCACCAACGCCCGGCAGTTCTTTAACTCCGGTATCGCCTGCGGCTCTTTCTTATCGGCATTCAGGCTGAAGGTAAAGCTAACCTTAACCTCCGTGCCGGCGTCCTTCTCACTCTTGACCTCAATCGTGCCGTCCATCATATCTACGATATTTTTCGTAATCGCCATTCCCAGTCCGGTACCCTGGATTCCGCTGATTGTGCTGGTGCGCTCCCGCTCAAACGGCTCGAAGATATGCGCCACAAATTCCTCGCTCATGCCGATAGGTTCACCTTCGATGATTCGCTGTGTTGTGGTGTTGGATTCGCCGGGGAGCGAGGGGTTGTAGCGGTT
>CAJUOE010000308.1 GCA_910587895.1 uncultured Lachnospiraceae bacterium | reverse complement strand
TTGGAAACAGCCTGAGTTTATGGGCGCTCGATAATCAGAAAAATTTCTCTATGGCATCTACAGATATTGAAAAGAATGCGTATGCGCGTAAATTATATTACAGCCTGCATATGATATGGAATACAAGAAAAGCAGGAGAAGAGACCTTGCAGCGAATGTTCAGGGAGTCTGATAAGAGATGGGGCAGGTATTACACATTGTCCTTGCAGACCTCCTCTGCCCTGGATTCTGTTAAGAATTCCATTTTTACAGATAATATGGAGGAGACGATCAAATCTGTCACCATTTCCGGTCCGGCAGATGTGATTTTATACGACGCGGATGGCGCGCAGGTGCTGTTGGCAGAAGATGGGAAAGAGAGCAGCGGATGCGCGGGGGATGTTTTTTATTCTGTGAAATACCATAAAGTGGATGACGATTATGTGAAAATACTTTGTTTTCCGGACAACAGGGAATATACCATAAAGTGTGTAGGGAAAGATCTTGGAACGCTGGATGCTGTGATTACCGGCATTACTGAGGAAGGGAAGACAGACAGGCGCTATTTTGAGAATGTTGCGATAGGGAAGGATACGGTAATTACGATAAATTCAGTAGCATTGGATTTGGCAGGCTATACGGTCGTGGATCCGGTTACCGGGGAAGGGAAGACAGAAAGGTTCCAATCTGAGCCGGAAGTGTTTGTCCCTGCCGCCGGGATTACGTTATCGGAGAGCAAACTGGAATTGAGAGCTGGCGACAGAAGGCTGCTTGCGGCAACCGTGAGTCCGGATAACGCCACGGAGAAGAAGGTAATCTGGAATTCTTCAGACGAATCTGTCGCAGCGGTCAACAGTGATGGCGTCGTGACGGCAGCTGCAGAGGGAAAGGCCACGATTTTCTGTTCTGCATGGGATGATCCGGATGTGACAGCTTCCTGTGAGGTAACCGTATCAGTGGATACGGAATGTACACATCAGAATACTGAGGTAAGAAACCGCGTGGAGCCAACCTGTAGCAAAGAGGGCTATGCCGGAGACACTTACTGCAAAGACTGCAATGTCAAAATGAAAACCGGGCAGGCGCTTAAAAAGACCCCTCACGCATATGTGATTAATGCTACAAAGGCAACAACTGCCAGCAATGGCAGCATGACAGAGAAATGCAGGGTCTGCGGTAATGTTAAGGACAGCAGGGTAATTTCCGCCGTCAAATCCGTATCCTTGAAAGCAACTTCCTATACTTATGATGGGAAGGCAAAGAGGCCGTCCGTTAAGGTATTGGACACCAGTGGAAAGGCGGTTGGCAGCAGCAATTATACGGTTACTTATAAGAATAATAAGGAAATTGGCAGGGCAACGGTAACGATTGTGCTGAAGGGAAATTATGCGGGCATAATTTTCAGGGATTTTGAAATACTTCCCAGGGGAACTTCCATATCCGGCAAGGTTGCAGCGCGTTCCAAAGGTTTTCAGGTGAAGTGGAAAAAGCAGAAAAAAGCGATCACAGGATATGAGGTACAATATTCTGCAAACAGGAAATTTAAAAAGAAAACAACGGTAATCAAAACGGTGAAAAAGAAATCAGCAGCAAAGCTTACGGTCGGGAACCTGAAACCCGGGAAAAAATATTATGTCAGGGTCAGGACTTATAAGACTGTAAAAGGAAAGAAATATTGTTCTGCGTGGTCGAAGAGCAGAACAGTGACAACCGGGAAATAAAATGGTTTGGCATTTCCGGGCAGGTTCTATGATAATTGGAAATAACAGGTGAAGGAGGATAGCGCTTATGAAACGTATTTTTTTGATTGTGTTAGACAGCGTGGGAATTGGAGAGATGCCGGACGCCGCAGATTTCGGGGATGAAGGCAGCAATACGTTGCGTGCAGCCTCCACGAGCGAATATTTTTCCATGCCAAATATGAAGAAACTGGGGCTGTTCAACATTGACGGGGTAGAGATAGGTACACCGCAGAACGCTCCTTTGGGAGCCTTTGCGCGGATGGCCGAGGCGTCTAAGGGGAAGGATACCACGATTGGACATTGGGAGATTGCGGGGCTGATTTCCCCCAAACCCCTGCCGACCTATCCGCAGGGATTTCCAGAGGAGATGATTCGGGAATTTTCCAAAAGATGCGGGCGTGGCGTGCTCTGCAACCGTCCGTATTCCGGAACAGAGGTAATAAAAGATTACGGCGCCAAACATATGAAAAGCGGGGATCTGATTGTGTATACTTCTGCCGACTCAGTTTTTCAGGTAGCGGCGCATGAGAAAGTTGTCCCAGTCGAGGAGTTGTATGAATATTGCCGAATCGCACGGGAACTGTTAGTCGGGGAACATGGCGTGGGCAGGGTGATTGCCCGCCCGTTTGAGGGAGAGCCGGGGAATTTCAGCCGTACGGTGAGGCGTCATGATTTCTCTTTAAAGCCGCCGGGAACGACCATGCTTGATCAGCTTGCAGCACATGGAAAAGAGGCGCTTGGCGTGGGGAAAATCTATGACATCTTTGCCGGAAAGAGCGTGACAGATTCGGTGAGAACCAGCGGAAATGCGGACGGAATTGATAAGACGCTTGCATTTATGGAGCGTGATTTTGAGGGATTATGTTTCGTGAACCTGGTCGATTTCGATATGCTTTACGGGCATCGCAATGATGTAGATGGATATGCAAAAGCACTGACATATTTTGATGAGCGATTACCGGAGATCCTAAATAAATTAAAAGAGAAAGACATTTTAATGATTACGGCGGATCACGGCTGCGACCCGTCTACGCCGTCCACCGACCATTCGAGGGAATATACGCCGCTTGTGATGTATGGCAGGCTCGTTCCGGCGGGATTGAACCTGGGAACCAGGCCGACGTTTGCCGATATCGGCGCGACAGTTCTTTCCTATTTTGGAATCGGGTCAGAGATTGACGGAGAAAGTCTGGTGGAGTGGCAATGAAAGCGAAATCATATGAGATAGATATGTGCAACGGCACCCTGTTTCCCAAGATTCTGGCGTTTTCGGTTCCGCTTATGCTCTCCGGGATTTTGCAGCTTCTGTTTAACGCGGCGGACATGATTGTGGTGGGAAGGTTTGCAGGAAGTACGGCGCTTGCGGCAGTGGGCGCAAATGCGGCGTTAATCAACCTGCTTACCAATCTGTTTATCGGATTTTCAGTCGGTGCAAACGTTTTGGTGGCGCAGTTTTACGGAGCCAGCAAAGAACGTGAGATGAGCGAGACGGTTCACAGTGCGGTGCTGCTTAGTCTTATCTGCGGCGGGATTCTGCTGGTATTTGGAATCTTAGTAGCCCCGCAGGTTTTGATTGTCATGGGGACGCCGGGGGATGTGCTTTCTCAGGCGGTGCTCTATATCCGCATTTATTTTGTGGGAATTCCGGTACTTCTCT
The DNA here is from genome assembly GCA_910587895.1 of uncultured Lachnospiraceae bacterium. Classification (GTDB taxonomy): domain Bacteria; phylum Bacillota; class Clostridia; order Lachnospirales; family Lachnospiraceae; genus Petralouisia. The sequence continues at coordinate 9,499 of CAJUOE010000308.1, read as the reverse complement.
TATATAATTTTGGAAGTTCCATCCTGCGCGCGGTGGGGGATACGAAACGCCCCCTGTATTATCTTCTGGCGGCGGGTGTGATCAATATTATACTGAACCTGATCTTTGTCATCGGCTTTCACCTTGGCGTGGCTGGCGTCGCCCTGGCGACCGTGATTTCCCAGTGCGTGTCCGCGGCGCTTGTCGTGCGCTGCATGATGCGCATGGAGGGAGGCTGCCGCCTGGAATTTTCAAAGCTTAAGATGAATCGCAGCAAAATCATACAGATTATGCGGATTGGATTTCCGGCGGGCTTGCAGGGCACGTTGTTTTCTCTGTCAAACGTGCTGATTCAGTCTTCAGTCAATTCGTTTGGTTCGGTGGCGATGGCGGGGAATACGGCGGGGCAGAACATTGAGGGATTTATCTATATGGCGATGAATTCCTTTCATCAGACAGCGCTGAGTTTTTCCAGCCAGAATTATGGGGCGGGAAAATACAAACGGATTGACCGCGTGCTGCTTGCGTGCCTTGGGCTGGTAACGTTTGTCGGCGTTTCGCTTGGCTGGGCGGCTTATCTTCTGGGAGAGCCGCTTTTGGGGATTTATTCTTCCGACCCGCGTGTCATAGAAGTGGGGCTGCTTCGCATGTCGGTGATTTGCACGATGTACTGTCTGTGCGGGATTATGGATGTACTCACGGGAGAGCTGCGCGGCATCGGCTGTTCCGTGTTTCCGATGGTGGTATCACTGCTTGGCGTCTGTGCATTTCGCGTGTTCTGGATTTTTACCGTTTTCCAGCAGTACCGGAGCCTGTGGGTGCTTTATATCTCCTATCCGGTATCCTGGACATTGACAGCAGCCGTAAATATGGTATGCTTTATGGTGGTTCAGAGAAAAAATAAAGCGGGGATGCGAAACTTGTCCGCAATGCTTTGAGAGATAGAATGGAAAAGAATAGAACCTGGAAAGTGAGGAATTGTTTTGGCAGATTTACAAAAGGAAATAGAAAAACGCAGGACGTTTGCGATCATTTCGCATCCGGACGCCGGAAAAACGACGTTGACTGAGAAGTTCCTGTTATATGGCGGAGCAATCAATCTGGCTGGCTCCGTAAAAGGGAAGGCGACCGCCAGACATGCCGTGTCCGACTGGATGGAGATTGAGAAGGAGAGGGGAATTTCCGTTACCTCTTCGGTGCTGCAGTTTAATTACGATAATCGCTGCATCAATATTCTGGACACCCCCGGGCATCAGGATTTCTCGGAGGATACGTACCGGACGCTGATGGCGGCGGATTCCGCAGTGATGGTGATTGACGGCTCCAAAGGCGTGGAGGCGCAGACGCGCAAGCTGTTTAAGGTATGCGTGATGCGCCATATCCCGATCTTTACCTTTATCAATAAGATGGACAGGGACGCGAACGATACGTTTGATTTGCTGGATGAGATTGAAAAGGAGCTGGGGATTGCCACCTGTCCCATCAACTGGCCGATCGGCTCCGGCAAGAATTTTAAGGGCGTTTACGACAGGAATACGAAAAAGGTCATGACTTTTGCCGACACACTCAAAGGCACGAAAGAAGGCGTCCAGAAAAATATTGACATTGACGATCCCGAATTGGAATCAGAAATCGGCGCAGATTACCTGGCGACGCTTAAAGAGGAGATTGAACTTCTGGACGGAGCCAGTGCGGAATTTGACATGGAGCTGGTATCGAAGGGGGAATTATCCCCGGTGTTTTTCGGCTCCGCGCTTACGAATTTTGGCGTGGAGACGTTTTTGCAGCATTTCCTGCAAATGACAACCGCGCCCTTGCCCAGAAAGGCGGATATCGGAGAGATAGACCCGTTTTCTTCTGATTTCTCCGCCTTTGTATTTAAGATTCAGGCCAATATGAACAAGGCGCACCGTGACCGGATTGCGTTTATGCGCATCTGCTCCGGCAAATTCGAGGCGGGCATGGAGGTCACCCATATCCAGGGCGGCAGGAAGTTGCGCCTGTCCCAGCCGCAGCAGATGATGGCGCAGGAGCGCAAAATTATCGAAGAGGCGTATGCCGGGGACATTATCGGCGTATTTGACCCGGGTATTTTTTCGATTGGAGATACCTTTACGACTGCGGCGGATAAGTTTGCCTTTGAGGGGATTCCCACGTTTGCGCCGGAGCATTTTGCGCGGGTGCGTCAGCTGGATACGATGAAACGCAAGCAGTTTGTGAAGGGGATTACGCAGATTGCGCAGGAAGGCGCGATTCAAATTTTTCAGGAGTACAACACCGGAATGGAAGAGATTATCGTGGGCGTTGTAGGCGTGCTGCAGTTCGATGTGTTGAAGTACCGTCTGGAAAATGAATACAACGTGGACATCCGCCTGGAACAGCTTCCATATGAGCATATCCGCTGGATTGAAAATAAGGAAATTGATATGGATAAGCTGACGGGAACTTCCGATATGAAGAAGATTCAGGATTTGAAAGGAAATCCCCTGCTCTTGTTTGTCAACAGCTGGAGCGTGGGCATGACGCTGGAGCGTAATGAAGGTCTGGAGCTGTCTGAATTCGGGCGTAATTGAGGCGGTCTGGCTTACGTATAATAGGAATAGTGGTATTTACTAAATTTTCAACGAAAATCTGGTAAATACCATTGTTTTTTTTACTAAATTGTAGTAAAATGTAATATACCAATGGCGTACTTGTGCAAAGTAACCAGGTACGACGGAAAATATTCTGTCAGAATGCACAAATGGCAGTATGTTTAGAAAAGGAGGAGAAGAATGAGAAAGAAAAGCATCATGAAAAAATGTCTGGCAGGGATTTTATCATTTGCCATGACGGTTACGCTGTTTCCGGCTAATCCGTTGGGGACAGTAGAGGCAGCAGATGGGCCCAACCCGGTTTTACATTGGGATATGAGCCATGCAGACGGCAAGCTGAAGGATATCAGCGGAAACAATCTGGACGGCAAGCTTGTTGGCCTGGACAATTCTGATTTTGTTACCATGGATGATGGTGCGAGCCAGGAGCTGGTCTTTGAGGGAGAGGATAAGAACAAATATGTCGAGATTCCGGCGGGGGCTTTGAAAAAAGCCGGTCTGGAGACATTCACCCTTGAGGCTACCTACACGGTCACAAAACAGTCGGCAGCCTGGCTGTTTACGCTCGGAACCACGGTGGGTTCTCATCCAAATGTATATAATTATCTCTTTGTGGCGCCCTGGGTATCAGATGGAAATTACCCGGGCAAGATGCTGGCAGCAATCAAAGATGGTTCAACAGAGATGCGTTACGACAAGGATACGGCCCTGGCTGGAGATAACGGCGGCGGAAAGAATATTGTGACCGTGGTATTTAACGGGGGCAATGTAACTTATTACCTGAATGGACAAAAGTCGAAGACGACAGAGACTACATATAAGATTCAGGATATGCTGAACGCAAACAGTACCGCTACCTGCATTGGATATATCGGGAAATCACTTTATAGCCCGGATCCGGCTTATAAGGGAAGCGTCCTTGATTTTAAGATTTACGACCAGGCGCTGACTGAGACGCAGGTTGGTGCAATCCACAAGGAAAAGACGGACGCCTGGGCGGTAGACAAGAAACTGAAGGCAGTACAGGACGGCTTGCTTAAGACGATGCTTGGGGATAATAAGGGCGTGGATGAGGTAGATTCCGATTTGAATTTCCCGGCAGAGGTGGACGGTGTTTCCCTGACCTGGAAATCATCCAATACGGCTGCCGTAACGGCAGAAGGAAAGGTCAATGCGACTGCCGAGGCGAAAAAAGCAACTATCAGCGTAAAAGGCGAATATCAGGGCAAGAGCTTTGAAGACAGCTATGAGCTTACGGTAATTACGAAGGATGGCGCGGAATACGATGCGTTTATGGCGTATGAGATTCCGGGTTCAGATAATATCAAGGGCAATATCACACTTCCTCTGAAAGGCAAAGAGGGTTCTGAGATTGTATGGGCTTCTGACAAGGAGAACGTGATCAGCCCGGTTGCACAGGGAGATAAGCCTGCCGGAGTCGTAAACAGGCAGAGTGCGGATACGAACGTAAAATTAACGGCAACCCTCAAACAAGCAGGCGGCGATAAGAAGAAGGAATACAATGTCACGGTCAAGGCAAAGGCAAACGTCGGCACGATGACGGATTATGTGTTTGCATATTTTGCAGGCGATGGCGCGGGCGAGCAGATTTTCCTGGCAGCCAGCCGGGACGGCCTGAACTGGGAAGAACTGAACAACGGCGAACCCGTACTGAAGTCCGAGCTGGGAACTAAGGGATTGCGCGATCCCTATATCCTGCGTTCCCCGGAAGGCGATAAGTTCTACCTCGTAGCAACGGATTTATCGATTGCAGCAGCCAACTGGGACTGGGGCGGCGTGCAGACGAACGGCAGCCAGGCGGTTATGGTCTGGGAGTCGGACGACCTGGTGAACTGGACGAATCAGAGAATGTGCGTTGTCAGCGCACAGATTGAGGCCGGATGTACCTGGGCGCCGGAAATCTTCTATGACGATGCTACCGGAGAATATATGCTGTTTTGGGCGTCTAAAGTCAAAGCAGACAACTATGCAAAACAGAGAATTTACTACTGCAAGACCAGGGATTTCTATACGTTTACAGATCCGCAGATTTGGATTGAAAATAAATGGGGAACGATTGACACGACCGTAATCAAGGGAGATGACAATAAATATTATCGTTTCTCCAAGAATGAGGACGGCGGAGCAAAATATATTTACGAAGAAATGGCGGATTCACTGCTCGGAGAATGGAAAGGCGTGGGCTGGACAGATGATCCTTCCAAGGGAAATGTAGGCGGAGGAGAAGGTCCCTGTGTCTTCAAAGTCAATGAAGACGATGTGCTCAGTGTAGACGGCGCATACTGCCTGTTGATTGATGATTTTGGCGGGGCCAGATATTATCCGCAGGTGACGGATGATCTGGCATCAGCAGATTTCCGCGATGCAAAAGACAGGGCAAGCCTGCCGTCCAAACCCTGCCATGGCACGGTTATGAACATCACGGAGGCGGAATACAACAGCCTGATGACAGCCTATGGATTACGCATTTCAGAGGACAGCTTGCCGAGTTATGTACCAGTAGGCTATACACTTCCGGCAAAGGTTAAAGTGGATGTTGCAGGACAATTGCAGGAAGCAGATGTTACCTGGGATAAGACGGATGATGAATTCGCGACCGCCGGGAAGACGGTGAAAGTGACGGGAACGGTTACTGTAAATGGCATGACGGCAACGATTACAAAAGATATCACAGTAGTTGCGAATACGGTTTATTTTATTGATTCCGGTGTTGGAAGCTGGAATAATAATTTGAAGACCTCCCAGCAGCACAGTTTGTTGAAACAATATACGGATCTGCGCAATGCGCTTCCGGATCAGATCTATACGCAGGAAAGCGGCTGGGGATTTGTCAATTCGAAAGACGAAAAGGGAGAATTTGTCATTGCAGGAAACCGCACGAATACAACGGACAATATTTACTCCAATGGATGGTGGGCAAAAGGAAACCAGAAATGCGAATACATCATCCCATTGGAGAACGGCAGGTACAAGGTGACCGGTTATTTCCAGGAATGGTGGGGCAACCAGAACCGTACGATGGATTTTTATGCGCAATATACAGATAGCGCCGGACAGCAGCAGACGTCTACGAAAGCGAAGGTAGAGAATCTGGGATCGAAACAGAATGAGACCAAGACACAGGAGTTTGAATTTGAAGTTAAGGGCGTAACCGGGCAGACAGAAGTACATTTCTATGCAGTGAAGTCAGGCAATGCCAATGACCCGGTAATTTCCGGTCTTATGATTGACCGGCTGGATGAGGAATCCGATGAGCTGAAGGCAGCAAAAGAGGCGGCGAAGGCTGCGTTGGAGAGCGCAACGCTTACGGCAAGCGCAGATAAGACAGATCTGAAGGCAAAAGAGACGGCACAGGTTACGGTGACGGGAATTACCGATGATTTGAGAAATAAAGCCGCAGCTGCATACCTGGATGTTGCGGTAAGTTATAAGACCAGTAACGCGAAGGTGGCAACCGTGGATGCATCTGGCAAGGTTACAGCAGTTGCAGCTGGAACGGCAAACATTACACCGGTAGTATCCATCGGAAGCAAGATAAAAAGGGAACTTACCCCGATTGAGGTTGTGGTAACGGCAGTGTCGCCGGTAATGCCGACGGCAGTCAGCTTTAAGGAAGGCACGGCCATTGAAGTATTAAAGGGCAAAGAGACCAAATTAACCCCGGAAGTTACACCGGCGACGGCAACCAATACGAGGGTCATCTGGAGATCTAGCAATGAGGAAGTGGCGTCCGTCATAAGCGGAAAAGTAACCGGCGTGTCCGAGGGAACAGCGACAATCACGGCGACTTCCGTAGCTGATAAGACTTTGAAGGCGGAATGTGAGGTAACGGTTAAGAAGGTTCTTCCGACAGAAGTATCCCTGGATAAAACTGTTTTGGATTTGCGGGTGAGCGCAACCGCTGCACTGACAGCGAAACTGAATCCTACTGATACAACGGAGTCAGAACTTACCTGGGAATCCAGCGACGAGACCATTGCCACGGTAGAGCCTACCTCTGCAACAAGGGCAAGGGTACGGGCATTGAAGGCCGGAGAAGTAACAATTACCGTAAAGACACAGGCAGATGGCGTAACAGCTACCTGTAAGGTATTCGTAAATCCGGTTACGGAAATCAGTATTACACCGAAGACGCTTAATCTGACTACAGGCGGGACGCAGAAACTGACAGTAGCGTATACACCGGCTGATGGTACCGGGCAGGCTCTTACGTGGAGCAGCAGCAATGAGCAGGTTGCAACGGTAGGCGCGGACGGAACAGTTAAGGCTATCAGCGCAGGAAAGGCTGTTATCACGGCACAGACAGCAAATGGCGTGAAAGCAGAATGTGAGGTGACGGTAACGAACGCGTCGTCTCAGACGGTTGTCAAAGTTAGCAGCATTAAGATTTCTGCAGACAACAAAAATATCATGGCAGGGAAGAAGACAACTGTCAAAGCAGTAGTCAATCCCTCCAATGCAACGAACCAGGCGGTAACTTTTAAGTCTTCCAATGCGAAGTATGCAACCGTTAATGCCACTACCGGCGTGGTAACCACGAAGAAAGCTGGAGCCGGCAAGAAAGTGACCATTACGGCGACAGCCAATGACGGCAGCAATATTGTAAGCAACAAGCTGACCATCAAGATTCTCAAATACGGCGTGAAGAAGGTTTCATTTAAGAAAAAGACCCTGACCGTAAAGGCGGGCAAGAAGGTAACGCTTAAGCCGACCATTACGCCGACAAATAAGAAGGCCAAGAAGTCGCAGATAAACAAGACATTGTCCTATAAGTCTTCAAACACGAAGTGGGCAACGGTCAACAGCAAGGGCAAGGTGACCACGAAGAAAGCCGGAAAGGGCAAGACAGTTAAGATTACGGCAACATCGACGGATGGTACGAACAAGAAAGCAGTTGTTAAAATTAAAATTAAGAAATAAGCCGTAAAGATTAAGTGATAAAAATAGCGCTGCCTGAAGCAGCGCAGATGCAAAAACATCCGGGTTCCCATGAAGGAGAGCCCGGATGTTTTTAAATGAGCTGTTGTTATTGGAATACCTTGAATTCATATCCCTGCGCCCTTGCCTGATCAATGAAATCTCCCAGTATCTGAGTGTTTGTCTCAGATTCCGCGTGCAGAAGGTAGATGGCGCCGGGGTGCAGCTTGTCAATTGTTTTCTGAAGGCTTTCAGCGGGATCCGGCTGGTTTTCCACATCATAGTCCAGATAAGCAAAACTCCAGAAGACACTCTTGTAGTTCAGGTTATTTATCAGTGCGATGGACTGCTGGCTGAATTTCCCTGCGGGATAACGGAACAGATGCATATCGTAACCGAACTGTTCTTTGATGTAGCGGTGATTCTCGTTTATCTCATACGTCTGCGTCTCTATGTCCTGGGAAGGAAGCCCGGCAGCCGGATGCGTGACGCTGTGGTTGCCGACTTCGTGTCCCTCGTCAATCATGCGCTGTACAAGCTCGGGGTTGTCCTCTGCGTAAGGTTTTGTGACAAAGAAGACAACATGTACGTTTTTCTCCTTTAAGGTGTCAAGAATCCTGTCAGAGCAGCCGTATTCATAGCCTTCATCCATGGTAAGGTAAATGACCTTCTTCTCAGGCTCGTCCTTGATGAACCAGGCATTGTACATGCCGTATTTTTCCTGATACTGCATACAGCCGGCCGGCCGGTTATACTCGTCAAGGTCCCCGCCCTGTCCCCAGTCCAGACAGGAAGTATCCAGCCCGTTTAAATCAATCTGCTTATTTTCAAGGACAATGCCGTTCTTCGTCGGACGCTCGTCAAATCCTTTTGGGTTGTCCAGATCGGCAAGTGTAAATTCCGCCTCCTCATCCTCCGGCTTGCTGGCGTCTTCGGATTCCCCGGATTCTTGCAGTTCATCGGTATCCCCGGGGGTGTCTGCTGATGAATCGTCTGCCGGAGTATCCGGACTGTCCGCAGGAGAATTATCATCTGCTGGCTCATCGTTGGTGGAATCAGCGGTGATGTCCTGGGGGGCGGGTGGTTTTTGCTCACTGTCATCGGCAGTAAATGCACGGACTACGCCGATGCCTGCCACAATCACACAGAGCAGGGGAATGACGTAGACGAGCAGCCGCATGTTATTTCTTCTTCTTCTTCTTCTCTTCTTATGCATGGTATTCACAATCCTTTTCCTGTTAATTTGGTGGTTAAAACCTCCTACTATTATACACAATAAGAAAGTAAATGTAATCATCAAAATGTAAGAATCGTGAAAAACCGAATCGCCCGATTGGTTTATATTTTAACATTCTGCTCGTCGTCCGCCATACGGTAGCCGACGCCGACCTCCGTGTAGATATAAACGGGTTCCGCCGGGTTTTTCTCCAGCTTGCGCCGGATGTTTGCCATATTAACGCGCAGAATCTTGTTATCGGATTCATTGTAAGGCCCCCAGACATTGTTCATTACGGCGGAATAGGTCATCACCTTGCCGGAATTCTGGGCGAGGAATGCCACGATTTTGTATTCAATGGGCGTCAGATGCACGGACTGTTCATTGATGGATATGGTGCGCCTGGAAAAATCAATTTTCAGTCCCTTTGCCCGGTAAAGGTGGCAGGGAGGGATGTTCCCATTGCCGGTGGGATTGCTGTGGCGCAGGGAGGTGCGGATTCTTGCCATTAATTCGGAAGTGCCGAAAGGTTTCGTCAGGTAGTCATCCGCGCCTGCGTCCAGAGCCCGCACCTTATCCAGCTCCAGCGTACGTGCGGAAACTACGATGATGGGGCAGTTTGACCAGGAGCGCAGCCGCCGTATCACTTTCATTCCGTCTATGTCAGGAAGTCCCAGATCCAGCAGAAGGATGTCCGGGCAGAGGGAAGTCGCAAGGGATAAGGCTTCGTTCCCGGTGGCGGCGCAGCTTACCCGATAGCCCTGGGAAGAGA
>CAJUOE010000307.1 GCA_910587895.1 uncultured Lachnospiraceae bacterium | reverse complement strand
TTCATCCCGATCAGCCAGTCCGCTTTTGCCCTGCATATGGAGGCTTCGCAAAGGTTCTTGTATTCCTCCCCATCTTTCAGATTGGCAAACCCTTCCCGGATTGCGCTGTCCTCCATAGAGCTGATCCACAGCCGCCTGACCGGGATTTTACTGCCCGACAGGTCATAGACACGCTTGAAGATCAGTTCCCCTTCCCGGCCTGCGTCACAGGCATTGACAACGTAATCCAGGTCATTCCGGTTCAGCAGTTTTTTTAAGACCGCAAACTGTTTTTTCTTATCTTTTGCAACGTCTAACTCCCACTGCCCTGGCACAATGGGTAGGTCTGCAAACTCCCATTTCCCATATCTGGAATCATAATAATCAGGGGAAGCATACTCGGCCAGATGCCCCAGGCACCAGCTTACAATACAGTCTTCCCCTGACAGATAGCCGTCCTCCCGTTCCGTAACGGAAAGAATCCTGGCCAGGCTCTGTGATACGCTCGGTTTTTCGGCAATGACCAAAAACATTATTCATCATCCTCCTCTTCTTCCTCAGAATCGTCCTGCTCCTCATTGACATATGCACCGCCGTAAAATTCCAAATCCTCATTGTCCTCTTCATCCTCTTCCTGCCTTGGTTTCACCACTTTAAAATAATAATATCCGCCGATGCCGCCAGCCAAAAGCACAATCACCGCAAGCAGGGCGCCCGTATTCGTGCCGCCTTCCTTTTCTTCCGGCTCTGTCTCCATTTCTGGTTCTTCCGGTACAGACGGCTTTTCTGTTTCCGGGATGATTACGGAAGGCTGCTCCTGCTTTGGATCTTCCTTTGTGTCCCCAATAAATTCTGCCAGGTCATTTTCATCAATCATGGACAGCATATAGACATTCTCCGTATTGTTGGAGCGGTCTAACACCATGAAAAAGGTATTGCCGTTCTTAGTCTGCACAGTTAAAAACTGCTTGCTTTCATCGTCTGCCATATCGTCCACCAACTGCCCGTTCCCAGGCACAGAAAACGGCGTCCCCTGCACCCTGCCCTGTGATTCTCCCTCTTCTGGTTCTTCTGTGTCTGACGGTTCCTCTGCAATCGGCGCATCCTCCGGATCTCCGTTTTCCACGCTGCTATTTCCTGTCGCTGTCCCAACATTTGTGGTGTCGGCTTCCGTCTGCCCTGCACTGTCCGTATAGGCAAATGCAGGCATGGCCGCAGAGAACATCATCCCCACGACCATCGTAATTACCATCAGATATTTTTTAATTTTCGCTTTCATTCTAAAAATCCTCCCTTTCCATTGCCATACCCTCCGACAATCCCTGTCCTGCAGAGAATCCCCCTGCTGTGTTTTCCGCTGTTTCTGCCTGATTTTCTGTTGTTTTCTCCATGCTTTCCGTCAGTTCTGCCCGGTTTTCCGGCTTTATGATTTCAGCACTGCCGGAATCCTCCGCCATTTCCGGCTCCTCTGAAAGTACGACCGTCCCATTCTGTATGCCCTCCAGGACAGACAATAACTCCCGGCTGTTAAGCCGCATGGAACGGACGCTTTTTATAATCTCCGCATCCTCTAACATTTCCTTTTGGATGTTCAGCTCCCCTAAATGCTCCTGCCATGCGGCAATCTTTTCCTCCGTTTTCTGGATTTCATCCAGGACACGGTGCAGCTTTTTATTCATATCCACCACCTCATTTCTTCTATTGCCTAATTCACTGTTTTACCAGGTATTCAAATTCCAATTGTCTTTCACAAACACCGCTGCAGAGATAACCACTCTGGAACGGCACACCCTGGAGGGAATCCTTGCCCTCCGTCATATAGTTCACCCTTGGGCTGAGCCAGAGCATTTCCACCTTATGTTCTTTGAACATTTGAAAGCGTTCCCGGCTGTCAAATATCCCCTGAAAATTAATCAGCATGGCGAACGGCCTGCCGATTTCATACAGCCGCTTCAACACTTCATTTTTTAAGCTGTAAGGCGGGTTGCTGACGATATAATCACATTCCGGAACATCGGACTGGAAGAAATCCTGCCCTGTCCGAATATGCCCATAAACCACCTGGAACCTATGCCGGACAAGCACTCTGACAAACTCACTGTCCTTTGTGTCAAACGGGCACCACACCCTGGAACCGGATTTCAGCCGTTTCACGATTGGATAAACCGCATATGCCGGCGTGAAATATTCATCGTTTTTATTAAACTGGTATTGTATTTGCGCCATATCATCCTCCCAACTGTCCTTTCATAATATAGGCTTACATTTACAAGCGCCTTTGTGATAAAATAGTTTGACAATAGAAAAGCCTGAAATGCTCTGCACTCCAAGCTGGTCAGTGTGATGATTCCACGTTCTGATTTATGACATTACCACCTTTTCAATAATTTAGTATAAAGCTCTTTGTTCCTTCCTCTTCAGAATATAGGTCAAGTTCCGTT
>CAJUOE010000306.1 GCA_910587895.1 uncultured Lachnospiraceae bacterium | reverse complement strand
GTGTCTGTCTGACAAACTAATTCCACTCTATTCCTGCCTATAAACACGCTACTACCTGCCTCAGAGGAACCATCAGAATATTCTACACCAAGCACACCGTTCATTTGAACAGGAGCATCAAGATGCATTGTCCATTGCAAGCTTTTCCAGTACGGCATAACCGTCCATATATTTGCGCCAGTACTTTTCAAAATCGGGCAGTACAGCCTGATTCACGCATTCCCCCTGCCGGATCACCTGTATACTGTAATCATACTCCGCCAGCCCATTCTCAGGACGTCCATAACTGCATGTCTGCTTTTCATATCCTCTGTGCAGTTCCATCTGTCCGCCCCGTATGATACCTCCTGAATCCACTGTCACTCTCACCCATACTTCTGTCAGCCAGTCGTCTTGTTCATCCCTTTTGTCAGACTGATTTTCATCTGCCTTATCTTCATGAAACACATAGACAAAGTCTGTCCCGATACCTGCATACATTCTGTTTGGCTCCACACTGCAGTCATACCGGTACGGATCCCCCTTCCAATCCTCCAGCCATGTGCAGGGTGCCTCTGCAAACTGTTTCATGGCCCAATCCGAAAAATATATTTCATTCTCAGGCGACACGTTTCCCCGGTTTTCCAGCGTATCCAGCAAAATACCTGCCAGAAAAATTTCCACGTCTTCCCTGCGCTCCGATACGAAAATCCCTTTTCCCAATACATCCGGTTCTGTCAGAAAATCCGGTCTTTTGCAATATGCGATCTCTGTCTCACCCATCTGAAACCGGTAGCCTGTGATATTTCCGGCTTCCTGGCCAAAGGTCAGCGAAACCCGGTCAGCCTCCCGCTCCCGTATCCAATGCCACAGATCCCCCTCTGCAATCTCCGGATCTGTTTCCGGCAGTTTTTTCTGACGCACCGACACTCTGCCGGTTTCCCGGTTTTCATAGAAAGCGGTCAACATACCCTGTTCATAAATCACCGTTTTCAGCGCAAAAGGTGCCTCCGGGCAGTCCCTTCCGGTAAAAGCTTCATCCAGCCTGTTTCCCTGAAAATCATGAAAGGAACCATCGCTGCATACAAAGTATCCCTGTTCGGTGAAAATCACCCCCGCTTCACTTTGCATACCAATATCGGTTCGGACACCGCCGTCCTGCTGACAAAACACACCACTGCTTCCCTCCCGGTGGAATTTGTTCTGTCCAAACAGTCCCCGTTCATTATATGCCAGCCAGTTCTCAAAGCTATAATCCTCGGTATACAGATCGAGTTCCGATACCGTCCGCTCTGCCTCCGTCCGCTCTGCAACCTCGCCCTGATTGTCTATCCGCCGGTATTCCGCCCGCCATGGATCCTCTGTCAAAAAGAATTCCGTTATCAGTGAACCGTCTCCTCTGATCATAAAGCGATCCAGCATTTCCCATGCGCCGTTTTCCGGTCTGTAAAATTCCTCTTCTGCCCCATCCATAAGTCCCATACGGCATATGGTTCTCATCGGTGTCTTCCCTGCTGTTGATACGATATAATACAGCATTCCGTCATATATATACCAGTCCTGCCCCGATTCTGTTATCCCGGCATCTTCCCGGATTGTTCCACAGGTATATTGTTTCGTCTTCCCGGTATCCATATCATACAGATAAAATGTATTGTCCTTTTTCAGTACCAGCAGATTCCCATATTGTCGCACGCCCCCGCTTATGCTTTCCTTCTCCCCGGACAGTCCGAACAAATCACAGACAGACTCTGCCGTTTTTTCAAAGCATCCGTTCTTTCTTCTGTAAACGCTCTCCCCCAGGAGCAACAGATCCTTATAACATGCATAATCTCCGCCGCCATGCATGGTTGCACTGCTGTAACTCAGAGAAGGCGCCTCCTGCAGATTTTCCTGTAACGCCGCTTCAAATGCATTCTGTTCCTGTTCCTTCTGCCTCTGGCACGCCACATCCATCGTAATCCCCTGCATGGGTTCCAAAACCCGATCCGGTTCCCCGACACATATGGCAGCGCCTCCTAAAAGCAATATGCAGCCGGCAATCCTGATCCGCCAGTGGTGCTTTTTTTCTTTGTACATAATACTCCCCTTCGTCAAAAACGGCCTCGGAACCTTCGTTCCAAAGCCGTCTCTCTGTTCTATCCATAGCCGGTCCTGCCACCCCTACCATTCCAGCAGACAGGTCCCCCAGGTAAGTCCGCCGCCAAAGCCGGACATAATAATCTTATCTCCCTTTTGCAACATACCTTTCCGATTCACTTCATCCAGCAAAATCGGTACGCTGGCTGCGGATACATTGCCGCAGTGATCCAAACTGATGGGAAATTTATCCAAACTCAGTTTCAGACGTTTTGCCACAGATTGAATAATCCGTAAATTGGCCTGGTGCAACAAATAATATTTCACATCTTCCGGTGACAGTCCGGCCTCGTCCAGTACTTTCTGAATTGAAGCAGGCACATAAGATACCGCAAATTTGTATACCTCCTGGCCGTCCATCTGTGTGTAAGCCAGAATCTTATCTGTCTGAATCAAAGGATTGTTGTTGGTCCTATTCTGTCAACTCAATCGCATTTACCTTTTTTGTTATTCCTCCCGCCTTAACCGC
>CAJUOE010000305.1 GCA_910587895.1 uncultured Lachnospiraceae bacterium | reverse complement strand
TGGCGGAATTGGCAGACGCGCAGGCTTCAGGTGCCTGTGGTAGCAATATCGTGTGGGTTCAAGTCCCATCTCCTGCATGAATCATAAGCTGTTGCTGATGCAACAGCTTTTTGTTAGTGAGGAAGGCAAATGCGCAGCATTTCTGGGAATGCCTTCCGAACGAACTGGCAGGTGTCGCGTTGCGACGCGTGCCGCTACATTGTTATAGGAGGAAGGCAAATGCGCAATATAGGAGGAAGGCAAATGCGCATAAGCAAAAAGGAGGAAAAAGATGTTATATAGAAAGAATCCGGTCAACCAGAAAGAACTCTCGATTTTAGGTTATGGATGCCTGCGTTTTTCCAAAAAAGGAACGGCGATTGATCAGGAGAAGGCAGAAGAGGAGATGCGCGCCGCCATAGAGCGTGGTGTAAATTATTTTGATACGGCATATACTTATGGAGGAAGTGAAGTCTGCCTGGGAAAATTTCTGGCAAAGGGCTATCGTGATAAAGTAAATATTGCAACAAAGCTGCCCCATTATTTTATTAAGAAGGAAGGGGATATGGAGCGTTATTTCCTGGAAGAACTGAAACGGCTGCAGACAGACCATGTGGAGTATTACCTGATGCATATGCTCAATGATGTGGAAAGATGGGAATACCTGCAGTCACTTGGAATCAGGGAATGGATTGAGGAGAAGAAGGCCAGAGGGCAGATTGAGAATATCGGTTTTTCTTTTCACGGCGGCACGGATAATTTCAAGAAGGTTCTGGATGCGTATGACTGGGATTTCTGCCAGATTCAGTATAATTATATGGATGAACACTCCCAGGCGGGAAGGAGAGGGCTTCAGTATGCGCATGAGAAGGGCTTGCCTGTCATTATTATGGAGCCGCTCAGAGGAGGACGCCTCGTAAACGGCCTTCCCAGGGATGCGGAGAAACTTTTTGAGGCGGAAAAGCCCAGGCGGAGTCCGGCGGAATGGGGGCTGCGCTGGCTGTGGAACCAGCCGGAGGTGACGGTAGTGCTTTCGGGCATGAACGATATTGCGCAGGTAGAAGAAAATGTCAGGATCGCCCAGGACGCGGAAGTTGGCTGCATGACGGAGCATGATATGGAGGTCATTGAAAAGGTCAGGACGGAGATTAACCGTGCCATCAGGGTTCCCTGCACCGGCTGCGGCTACTGTATGCCATGTTCGGCAGGCGTGGATATACCGGCATGTTTTGCGGCATATAATACAAGATATACGGACAGCTGGTTCCAGGGGATGAAAGCATATATGATGTGTACGACCTTTCGCACAGAGCTTTGCAATGCCTCGAAATGTGTGAAATGCGGCAAATGCGAGCAGCACTGTCCGCAGGGCATTTCGATTCGCAAAGAGCTGGCGCAGGTGAAGAAACATATGGAAACGCCAATTTACCATATTGCCAAAGCCATCCTGAAAAAAAGAAAATATTAAGAGAATGTAAAAAACTGCGGATTTTTAAGAAAAAATAAAGGAAATGAAAGATTTATGCGGAATATATCATGTAGAGGTGATGTGGATTGCTCATTCGAGAAAATATAGAACTTTTGGAGCGGACATATTTAAGCCCTTTTGCAACGTTGAGCGAGAATTCCAGGGGGCGTGACAGGCAAGAGGCGCAGTGTGATATCCGGCCGGTGTTCCAGAGAGACCGTGACAGGATTTTACACTGTAAATCGTTTCGCCGCCTGAAACATAAGACACAGGTTTTCCTGACGCCGAAGGGAGATCATTACCGCACCAGGCTCACCCACACGCTGGAAGTTTCGCAGAATGCCCGCACGATTGCCAAGGCGCTGCGCCTGAATGAGGATTTGGTGGAGGCGATTGCACTGGGGCATGACCTGGGGCATACGCCTTTTGGACATGCAGGGGAACGCATTCTGAATACCATCTGTGAGGGCGGGTTTCGGCATAATGAGCAGAGTGTCCGAATCGTGGAGCGATTGGAGAAAGATGGAATGGGGCTGAACCTTACCTGGGAGGTACGGGATGGAATATTAAACCATCAGACGAGCCTCATGCCCTCCACCCTGGAAGGAAAGATTGTCCGTCTGTCCGACAAGATTGCGTACATCAACCATGATATTGACGATGCGATTCGGGCGCGCGTGTTGGCAGAAGAGGATATTCCGGTGGAATACCGGGAGATTCTCGGAGAGACGACCAGGAAACGCCTGGACAATCTGATTCATAACATTATCACCAACAGTCTGGGAACGAATGATATCTGTATGTCGCAGGAAGTTGAACACGCAATGCGCAATTTGCGCAGGTTCATGTTCGAGAAGGTATACCGCAATCCTGTGGCAAAAAGAGAAGAAGAGCGGGCAGAGGGCCTGCTTAGTCGATTGTATCAATATTACATAGAGCATATAGATATACTTCCAGCATGGTATCTGGCAATGATGGATCAGGGACAGACGAAGGAACGCGTCGTCTGTGATTATATTGCAGGCATGACGGATCAGTATGCGATAGCCAAGTTTGAAGAATATTTTATGCCGAAGGCATGGCAGGTAAATTGAAAGGAGAAATCAATGCCGTATTATTCTGATGAACTGATCGAAGAGGTTCGTTCCGCTAACGATATTGTGAATGTAATTTCTGATTATGTGCGGTTGCAGAAGAAGGGCAGTACCCATTTTGGACTCTGTCCTTTTCATAATGAGAAGACGCCTTCGTTTTCCGTGAGCCAGAATAAGCAGATTTATCACTGTTTCGGGTGTGGAGCAGGCGGAAATGTCATTACCTTCCTGATGCAGTACGAGAATTATACGTTTCCGGAAGCATTGCAGGCGCTTGCGCAGAGAGCGGGAATTACGCTTCCCAGACAGGAGATGAGCAGCAGGGCGAAACAGGAGGCAGATAAGCGTGCGCGGATATTAGAGGTCAATAAGACGGCGGCAAAATATTTTTACGCCCAGCTTCGGATGGAGCAGGGGCAGGGAGGAATGCAGTATTTGAAGAGACGCGGCCTGGAGTCTGAGACTCTGAAAAATTTTGGCCTGGGGTATTCCAATAAATACAGTGATGATTTATACAAATACCTTCGCCAGCAGGGGTATGAGGACGAGCTGCTTAAGGATTCCGGTCTTGTCACGATTGATGAAAAGCGTGGAGGGCGCGACAAATTCTGGAACCGCGTCATGTTTCCCATTATGGACGTCAACAGCCGCGTGATTGGGTTTGGCGGGCGCGTGATGGGAGATGGGGAACCCAAATACTTAAATTCCCCTGAGACGATGATTTTTGACAAGAGCCGTAATCTTTACGGGTTGAATATTGCAAGGAAATCAAGGAAACATTTTATTTTGCTGTGCGAGGGATATATGGATGTGATTGCGCTGCATCAGGCGGGATTTGACAATGCGGTGGCGTCGCTTGGAACCTCCTTTACGGAGGGACATGCGAATCTGCTGAAACGGTATACCAAAGAGGTTTACTGCACGTTTGACAGCGATGGGGCCGGGATTAAGGCTGCCCTGCGCGCAATTCCGATGCTGAAGGAGGCGGGCATTACCGCGCGCATTGTGCGCATGAAACCTTACAAGGATCCGGATGAATTCATCAAGGCCGAGGGGGCGGATGCATATCAGAAACGGATTGAGGAGGCGCAGAACAGCTTTTTGTTTGAGGTGGAAGTATTAGAGCATGAGTATGATTTGAATGACCCTGAGAGCAAAACTGCCTTTTTCCATGCAGTTGCAAGGAAAATTTTAACGTTTGAGGAGGAGTTGGAGCGCAATAATTACATAGAGGCGGTTGCAGAGAAATATCAGACAGGATTTGAAAACCTGCGCAAACTGGTTGCACACCAGGGAACGCGCGCAGGGCTTACCAGGGAGAGAAAACCTCTGAAATCAGGAATCAGTGAGAAGAAAAAGAAAGAAGACGGCATGAAACAGTCTCAGAAACTGATGCTCACATGGCTGATTGAGGAGCCAGAACTCTTTGAACAGGTAAGTCCCTATCTGGGACCGGAGGATTTTACAGAGGAATTATACCAGAAAGCGGCAAAGCTTGTGTTTTCCCAGCATCAGGAGGGAGAGATTTCTCCTGCCGCAATTATCAGCATGTTTGTGGAGGAAGAGCAGCAAAGAGAGATCGCGGGGCTGTTTCACGCCAGGCTCAAGGAGGTTACCACGCCCGCTGAGAAGGAGAAGGCCCTGTGGGAGACGGTCATCCGTTTGAAGGAAAACAGCATCAACGATCGTTCCAGACATTTAGAGCCGACCGACATGGAGGGGCTGCAGAAACTTATCGCGGATAAGAAAGAGTTGGAAAGGTTAAAAAAGCAATCGGTATAATGTTACTATTTAAGGACAAAATATAAACAACGAATGGAAGGAAAAAACGAAATGGAAGAAAAAAGTGCTAAATTTGTTGAGAAACTACAGGAATTGTTAGCGATAGCAAAAAAGAAAAAAAATGTTCTGGAATATCGGGAGATCAATGATTTCTTTCACGACATGGACCTGGATGCGGAACAGTTTGAGAAGATTTTAGATTTTTTGGAGACCAACAATATTGATGTGCTGCGGATTTCGGAGGATGAAGAAGAGGAGGATATTCTCATTGACGAGGACGAAGAGGTTGAAGTTGAGAATATCGACCTTTCCGTTCCGGATGGTATTTCCATTGAAGATCCTGTTCGTATGTATTTGAAAGAGATTGGAAAGGTAGCGCTCTTAAGCGCGGAAGAGGAAATAGACCTGGCAAAACGCATGGAGCTTGGTGACCAGGAGGCTAAGAAACGCCTGGCGGAGGCAAATCTGCGTCTGGTTGTCTCCATTGCCAAGCGTTATGTGGGCCGCGGCATGTTGTTTCTTGATCTGATCCAGGAGGGCAACCTGGGGCTTATTAAAGCAGTCGAAAAGTTCGATTACCGCAAGGGATACAAGTTTTCCACCTATGCGACCTGGTGGATTCGCCAGGCCATCACAAGAGCCATTGCGGATCAGGCGCGTACCATCCGGATCCCGGTGCATATGGTGGAGACCATCAACAAGCTGATTCGCGTGTCGAGACAGCTGCTGCAGGAGTTGGGACGGGAACCGACCCCGGAGGAGATTGCGGAAGAGATGAACATGCCGGTGGAGCGTGTGCGGGAGATACTGAAGATTTCTCAGGAGCCGGTTTCTCTGGAGACGCCGATTGGCGAGGAAGAAGACAGCCACCTGGGCGACTTTATTCAGGATGACAATGTACCGGTGCCGGCAGAGGCGGCGGCGTTTACGCTGTTAAAAGAGCAGCTGGTAGAGGTTTTGAGCACTCTGACAGAGCGGGAGCAGAAGGTACTGCGCCTGCGTTTTGGATTGGATGACGGACGAGCCAGAACACTGGAGGAAGTTGGCAAAGAATTTAATGTGACAAGGGAGCGGATTCGCCAGATTGAGGCCAAGGCGCTGCGTAAGCTGCGTCATCCCAGCCGCAGCCGCAAACTGAAAGATTATCTGGACTGACAGCATGGAGGCGCTGACGTCTGGTCGTAAGCTTTAAATGCAAAGTTGGAAGGAGGCTTATCGTGCTGTCACAGAGATTACAGGCTGTTGCAGACCTGGTGGGGGAAACCTGGGTTGTGGCGGATGTAGGGACGGATCATGGATACATACCTGTCTTTCTCGTTTCATCGGGGAAGGCCAAACGGGCAATTGCAATGGATGTAAATGAGGGCCCGCTGGCAAGGGCAAAAGAGCATATCCGGCAGTCCGGATTACAGGCGCAGATTGAGGCCCGGCTTTCGGATGGACTTGCCGCGCTGCAGCCGAAGGAGGCGCAGGCCATTGTGATTGCAGGCATGGGCGGCGCATTGATGGCACGGATCCTTGCGGATGGGCGAAAGGTTGCACGCACAGCAAAACGTCTCGTATTACAGCCGCAGTCGGAATTGTATTTTTTCCGGCGTTTCCTGCTCGAGGAGGGATATCGGATTGTCGAGGAGGATATGGTATATGAGGATGGAAAGTTTTACAGCATGATGGCTGTGGAAACTGTTTCGCCCGGGATGCAGGCCAATATGGGAGAAATGACGGATACGGAGCTTGCGTATGGACCGTTGCTGCTTGCCGGTAATCATCCCGTGCTTAAGCAATATCTTCTGCGCCAGAGGGAACAGAAACAGAAAATATTGGAAAACCTTAGGAAAAATGCCAGGCAGGACGCATCGGAACGAAAAATGCAGCTTACAAAGGAGCTGGCAGAGATAGAGGAAATACTGGAACATGATTCATAATTTGTATGGGGCAGAGTTTTTTCTGCCCCCGCATGATATTCAGGGAAGGAGCAGGTATTATGACGTGCCGTGAAATCATAGCATTGTTACAGGAGCAGTCGCCGGAAGAGTTCGCCTGTGACTGGGACAATGTGGGGCTTTTGGTAGGAGATTTTGAACAGGTAATCAGTAAAGTTTACATAGCGCTGGATGCGACGGAGGAGACGATTGCAGAGGCGGCAGAGCAGAAGGCGGATTTACTGCTGACGCATCATCCCCTGATTTTTAAAGGGCTGAAAAAAGTCAATACGCAGGATTTCACCGGAAAACGCGTGGTAAAACTGATTCAGAACAACATATCCTGTTACGCCATGCATACGAATTTTGACGTGCGGGGCATGGCAGAGCTTGCCGCAGAGCGGATGGGGCTTACGGATTGTGCAGTTCTGGACGTTACCTGTGAGCGGGGAGATGTCTGTGAGGGAATCGGAAGGGTTGGCAAATTGCCGGAGGAAATGACGCTAAAGACCTGCGTGGAGCGGGTGAAGCGGGCGTATGATGTGGACACGGTAAAGGTGTTTGGCGATTTAAAGCAGTGCGTGAAAAGAGCCGCCATATGTCCGGGTTCCGGCAAGAGCGTCATTTCGTGCGCGCTTCGGGCAAGCGCTGAGGTGCTTGTTACCGGCGATATCGACCATCACGAAGGAATAGACGCCGCAGATCAGGGGCTTGCGATTATTGACGCGGGGCATTATGGGGTAGAGAAATTGTTTATTTCCTACATGGCGCAGTACCTGAAGAGCAGGACAAAAGGCATTGAGGTATTGGGACAGCCGGTAAAACAGCCGTTTCGTTACCTGTAAGGATTTCCATGGGGTTTTTAATTATCGAAAATAATACTGTAAAGCGGAGGAGACGATGAAAAAATCGACGTATCAAATCAGGGTCAATGGGGAGGAAAAACAGTATCCGGCAGGCACATCCTTTATGGAGCTTGCCAGGGAATACCAGCCGCAGTATGAAGATGATATTGTGCTGGTGATGTTCAATAACCGGTTGAAGGAGTTACATAAGACGTTGAAGGCAGATGGGGAGCTGACATTTGTGACGACCAGGGATCGGGCGGGAAGGAAGGCGTACCGGCGCAGCGTTACATTCATGATGCAGCGCGCGATTCACAATCTTTCCGAGGAAGACAACATATCTGTATCCGTGCGCGTGGAACACTCCATCAGCCAGGGATATTACTGTGAATTGACGGGAGTGGCGCCGGATGAGGCTTATATTGCCCGCTTAAAGAAAGAGATGGAAAGGCTGGCAGCGGAGGAGATTCCGATTCAGAAAAAAAGCATCTCTACGGATGAGGCGGTTGCTTTGTTCCGGGAGCTGGGAATGCGCGATAAGGAGCGTCTGTTTGCATACCGGCGCAGTTCCAAGGTAAATATTTACAGCATTGGCAGGTATGAGGATTATTTTTACGGCTATATGGTGCCGGATACCGGGTATCTCAAATATTTTGAGCTGGAATTGTATGCGGGCGGATTTGTGCTGCTGTTTCCGGATAAGGATACGAAAACGCCGTCAAAGTTCATGCCGTCCCACAAGTTGTTCCATGTGCTGCGCGAGTCGGCAGAGTGGGGGGAAAAGCTTGACATCGGAACGATTGGCGCGTTAAATGATGCGATTGCCCAGGGGCGCATCCGGGATGTGATTCTTGTATCGGAGGCGCTGATGGAGCGCAAAATCGGCAGAATGGCAGAAGAGATTGCCGCTATGCCGGATAAGAAATTTGTGATGATTGCAGGGCCGTCTTCTTCCGGAAAGACCACGTTTTCGCACCGCCTTTCCATTCAGATGATGGCGCAGGGCTTAAAACCGCATCCGATTGCACTTGACGATTACTATGTTGACCGCGTGGATACGCCCAAGCATCCGGACGGAACCTATAATTTTGAATGTCTGGAGGCGCTGGATATTGAGCTGTTCAACCGTGATATGTCCGCCTTGCTGGCAGGTGAGCGCGTAGAGCTTCCGTACTATAATTTCCGCACCGGCAAACGTGAGTACAAGGGACGGTATAAACAGTTGGGGAAGAATGATATCCTGGTTTTGGAAGGAATTCACGGGTTAAATGACAAATTATCCTATTCCCTTCCCAAATCGAGCAAGCTGAAGATTTATATCAGCGCCCTGACGCAGTTAAATATTGACGAGCACAACAGCCTGCCGACTACCGATGGCAGAATGATACGGCGCATGGTACGTGACGCCCGCACCAGGAATCTCTCGGCGAAGGATACGATTGCCATGTGGGGTTCTGTGCGCAAGGGCGAGGAACAGTATATTTTCCCATTCCAGGAAGAAGCCGATATCATGTTCAATTCGGCGTTGATTTATGAGCTTGCCGTGCTCAAACAGTATGCGGAGCCGCTGCTGTTTCAGATTGACAAGAGCAGTCCGGAATATGTGGAGGCCAAGCGCCTGCTCAAATTTTTGGATTATTTTCTTCCGGTGCCGAGCGATGATATCGGCAGGAATTCCATTTTGCGGGAATTCATTGGAGGAAGTTGTTTCAACGTTTGACCTGAGGGGGGACCATATGGCATGAGGAGGGACCCAGCGCAGCTGGGAGGAGCCCTGATGCCTTTTGTCGGAGCCAATGAATTACATTGGGGAGAGTCCTGAGGTCTTGTGGAACAGCCAATAAAGTAAACTAGCATGAGGAGGGACCGCCTATGGAGGGCAGAAAAATAGAAGAATTTCGTTATTATGAGATGCCTATGGGCAGATACGATCTGGCCCTTCTTGGCGATAAATGGATTACCAATTATCGAACCGGAGAACAGCATTTTCATAATTTTTTTGAAATCAGCTACTGCTATTTTGGCGAGGGCGTGGTATTTCTGGGAGAAACGTCTGAGCCGTATAAAGATGGTACGATTTCCCTGATTCCCAGTAATTTTCCACATGGCATACATAGCAGGGAGGGTGGAATCTGCAGTTGGGAATTTTTATATCTTGACTTTGCGGGATTTATAGAGCGTTGTTATCAGGGGCAGGAATATCAGGGGGCAAAAATCCTCGAGCAGATTACCCAGTTCCCGATTCTGATAGAATCGAAGGATTATCCCGGGCTTTCCGGAGTGGTGCGTGCGATTTTGGAGGAGAACCGGGAACAGAAAGCGTTTAATCAGGAGGCGGTAAACGGTTATATCTACGTGCTGATTCAGGAACTGGTGCGTCTGAATCAGTTTATATCCAGAGTTGATGAAAAGGAATCGCTGCATATTGAGAAAATCCGTCCCGCCCTGGTATATATAGAGATGCATTACCAGGAAGAAATCAAGATTCAGGCGTTGGCGGAATGCTGCAGCATCAGCGAGCCTTATTTTCGCAAGTTATTCCGCAACTGCATGAAAATTTCACCCCTGGAATATATCAATACGGTGCGCATCCAGAAAGCATGTGATTATCTCCTCAAGAAGGATTATCCGGTGAATGAGCTTGCGTGGAAGGTTGGTTATTCCTCTGTTTCCACATTTGAGCGCAATTTTAAGAAGATTGTGGGGAAATCCCCCAAACAGTGGAGGCTGAATTCCAATGCCCGCAGGGGATATGTGGGGGATTCCACAAAAGTGCTGCAGGGATGGAGGTAAGGGCAGGAAATACAAGGATAAGGTGAAAATCAGAGTCAGGCTTGTATTCACAGGCGGCTTGTGCTAAGATAGGGAGATAAGCAGGGCGGATAATCGCAGCTGCAGGCGTCGAAAGACCGCAGGTGAGGAAAGTCCGGGCTTCACAGGGCAGGATGCCGGTTAACGGCCGGTGGAGGCGACTCCAAGGACAGTGCAACAGAAATGTACCGCTACCATGTGTAGTAAGGGTGGAAGGGCAGTGTAAGAGACTACCGCCTGTCTGGTAACAGGCAGGGCACATGTAAACCCCATCCGAAGCAAGACCGAACAGAAGCGTTGACGCGGCCCGCCAGCTTCAGGTAGGTTGCAGGATCTGGCTGGCAACAGTCAGGCTAGATAGATGATTATCCACGACATAACCCGGCTTACAGCCCTGCTTATCATAGTTAGGAAGGATGAAGGGGGAATTGTCTGTATTGTTGACAGGAGTGATTGTATGAGACAGAAAATGCAGAAATTCATGATGGGGAGGTATGGGGCAGACCAGCTTGGACAGCTTTTGCTGGGGACTTCCGTCGTGCTGTGCCTGATTTCCATATTTACGAGACGAGACTTTTTTTACATTCTGGCGTTGGCTCTGTTGGTGTACGAGTATTACCGCATGATGTCCAGGCAGATTGAAAAAAGGTATGCAGAGAACCAGAAGTTCCTGAACTGGCGCTACCAGCTGGCAGTAAAGTGGAACCGCGAAAAAGAGCATTTCAGGCAACGTAAAATCTATCACTTTTATAAATGCCCTTCCTGCAAGCAGAAGGTGCGCGTGCCGAAGGGAAAAGGAAAGATTTGCATTACCTGTCCGAAATGCAGGACAGAGTTTATCAGGAAGAGCTAGGCAATATTTTAGCAATATTTAACAGGGATTGTCTTAAGAGCAGTGTATGTTGAAACGCATATCCTGCTCTTTCTGATGCCCGTTTTGAAATGATTTACAGTTTTTGCATGAAAGCGGGCAAATCTTGCATTTACTATATAAAGGAAATTCTAAAATACATCTGGAAAAACAGGGATAAATTTCCAATCTCAAATTTCTATCATAATTATCAATTATAATATGTGTGTAAAATAGTATACTGGGGAGAATTGAGGAAAATATACATATTAGGAAAAATTGTTCCGGAATTTTTCATAAAATAAATTATTACCAGGAGAGAAGGGAATGTTTATGGACAAGGCAACAGTATTGTTGGTGGAAGATGAAACCAAGCTGCTGGAAACCTTATCAGATTTTCTTGAGATAAACCACTATAATGTAATACAGGCTACGGACGGTTTGGATGGCATTCAGAAATTCCATGCACACCGTTCGGAGATAGACATTGTTCTGCTGGATGTCATGCTGCCTTTTACGGATGGCTATGAGGTATTAAAACAAATACGTTTGTGCTCCAATGTACCGGTAATCTTGTTGACGGCAAAGGAAGAAGTGGAAGATCAGATAAAAGGTTTTTCTTATGGTGCGGATGATTACATTATCAAGCCGTATTCTTTATCAATTATAAAATTACATATTGAGGCGGTATTGAAACGTTTTGGGCATGGGGAGGATTTTCTCTATGCGGGCGACGTCAAGATAGAGGTAAAAGCAAAGAAAATCTATGTGAAGGATGTGTTCGTGGAAACGACGCCGAAGGAATTTGAATTGCTTCACCTCCTGATTCGGAATCAGGGAACTGTCCTTACCCGGGATTATATTCTGGACACAATATGGGGAGATTATTATGTAGGGGATGTGCGTACGATTGATACCATTGTGAAACAGCTTCGAAAGAAGCTGGGCGGCGCATCTTATATACGAACCGTATATGGTGTAGGTTATTGTTTTGAGGTAGAGGGAAATGAAAAGAAAAATTAGCACACGGATTTTTATGACATACTGGCTGCTCGTATTTATAATCGCAGGCGGTTGTGCCCTGTGTTATAAAGTATTTTTTCCGCTGTATTATGATATGGTAAAAGACCGGCAGATCCGGGAGGCGTATATGGATATTGAAGATCTTGACTTGGCGCGCCTCAATAAGGATGATAAATCGCTGTTTGCCAAGTACGAGGATGAGAACCTCAGTTTTACTATAGCAAACGAGGATTTAAAACCGGTTTACACGACCAGGAATAATAGAAAATATCTCGTGTACAAGAATATCGAGATGAAAAAGGATTTGTTTTCAAAGACGCCTGAGGTGATGGCGCGGAACAGTAAGTTAAAGGAGACCACGAAACTGCGGGGAATCATTACCCAGAATAATATAGATTATTATGTTGTGATTAAGGATACGATTCAGAAAGTGGGAGCGGCAGGCGTCTCCGAACGTTTTTTTGCGGCTGCGGCAACGATTATGGCTATTTTGGGCAGCCTGGTTATCTGGAGGTTTGCTAAAAGTTTGTCCGCGCCAGTGGAGCGTCTCGTGGATGTTACGGATAAAATTGCCGCTGGAAGGCTTGAGACGTGTGTGGAACCGGAAGAGAAGCAGGAGGAAGTGGCAAGGCTTGCGGATAATATCGGTATAATGGCGGAAAAGCTGCGCCGGAATAAGATGGAAATCGAGGAGAGCAGGAACCAGCAGCTGCGCCAGAACATGAATCAGGAGCGTGCAGATAAAATGCACAAGGAGTTCATGGCGAATATATCGCATGAATTGAAGACGCCGCTTGCCGTGATTTCCAGCCAGTCGGAGATGCTTGAATACGCCGAGGGGGAAAAGAAGGCGTATTATCTGTCGTCCATCCGGGAAGAGGTGGATAAGATATCAGGCATGGTTGGCGGGCTTTTGGACGTCTCTGCCATGGAGCATCATATGGATGGCATAGTGCAGAAGACATTGGATATGAAAGAAGTCATGGAATATATTGTCATGAAATATGAGGGGCTGGTGAAAAAGAAACACCTGCACCTGGAAACATTTCTGGAAGAGGACTGCTTTGTATATGGCGACCAGGAATATATCGAGCAGGCGGTCAACAATTATATGATGAACGCCATGGAGCATATTGAGCTTGGCGGGAGGCTGCGGGTAACGTTAAAGAAACAAAAAGACGAGATTCGGGTAGGCGTCTACAATACGGGAAGGCAGATTCCGCAGGAAGATATGGAACGTATCTGGAGTGGTTTTTACACGACGAAGGAAAAAAGTGCAAAGTCATTTTCCAATGTGGGACTTGGACTGTATATTGTGCAGAACGTAGTTGCAATGCAGAATGGAACGTGTGGGGTCAAGAATCTCCCGGAAGGTGTGGAATTCTGGTTTACACTGCCCGGCGTGGCAGCTATATGACTAATTATCGGGACATTGCCTGTATTTATTTGCCTGTCAGCTGTAAATACAGATAATGTCCCATTGTAATCAGAGGATTTATCTTGCAAAGGAGCCGCGTGCGTGGCTGCGCAGGCGGTTTTTCTGTCCTTTGAATTTTTCTTCGCAGTATTTGCAGCGATAAGTCGCTGTTTCCTCATCCGTCAGCAGGAAGATCTGATCCAGTTCCTGCTCAATGGAAGTGATGCAGCGGGGATTCTTGCAGTGCATGACGTTCTTGATTTCTTTGGGGAGATGGAGCTCGCGTTTCTCCACAATCTGTTCGCCCTTGATGATATTGACCGTAATATTATGGTCGATAAAGCCCAGCACATCCAAATCCAGGTTGTCAATATCGCATTCCACTTTCAAAATGTCTTTTTTGCCCATCTTATTGCTGCGTGCATTTTTGATGATGGCGACACAGCAGTCGAGCTCGTCTAATTTGAGGTCATAGTAGAGTGAGAGGCTGCTTCCAGCCTGGATATGGTCTAGCACGAAACCTTCTGTGATTAAGCCTACATTTAACATACTTCTACCTCCAGTAATGTAAGAATAAGCGCCATCCGTACATAAACGCCGTATTGCACCTGCCTGAAATAAGCGGCTCTGGGGTCGTCGTCAACCTCTACAGAGATTTCATTGACCCTGGGAAGCGGATGCATGACAATCATGTCCTCTCTGGCGAGGGACATTTTTTTCTTATTCAGGATATAGAAATCCTTCATCCGTACATAGTCGTCCTCATTAAAGAAACGTTCTTTCTGCACTCTTGTCATGTAGAGGATGTCCAGGTCAGCCATGGCGTCTTCCAGGCGTTCCACTTCCTGGAACGATATGTTGTTCTTGTGCAGAACATCCTCGCGGATATAGCTGGGAACACGCAGTTCCTCCGGGGATATCAAGGTAAATCTGATATTGGGGTAACGGATGAGTGCATGGATGAGTGAGTGAACGGTGCGGCCGAACTTTAAATCGCCGCAAAGCCCGATGTTGAGATTATCGAGGCGTCCCTTGAGGGAACGGATGGTGAGCAAATCGGTTAAGGTCTGCGTCGGGTGCTGATGTCCGCCGTCGCCTGCATTGATGACAGGAATTCCCGACTTCTCGGATGCAACCAGCGGCGCGCCTTCCTTGGGGTGGCGCATGGCGCAGATATCTGCGTAACAGGATATCACGCGGATGGTATCGGAAACACTTTCGCCTTTGGCGGCAGAACTGCTGTCCGCGCTGGAAAAACCAAGAACACTGCCTCCCAGGTTCAGCATGGCGGCCTCAAAACTCAGGCGCGTGCGGGTGCTGGGTTCATAAAAACAGGTTGCAAGCTTTTTCCCCTCACACGCATGGGCATATTTCTGAGGATTGTTTTCGATATCATTTGCCAGAGTAAGCAGTTTGTCCAATTCTTCCACGGACAAATCCAGCGGGCTCATTAGATGTTGCATATTTTGCCTCCTAATTCTGTATTTTAATTATCATATCTCAGAAAGGGGCAAATTTCAAGAGGAAAAAGAATTGCGGTGAAAGAAAAAATATTGTACAATATGGCATGAGGAGGAAACGCACAATGGAAAACGAAAAAAAAGAATATTATGAAAGAAAGAGAATTTTATTTTTTGGATTGCCGTGGACATTTACAAAGTACATCATAACCGGAGAGCTTTTGACGGTAAAAAAGGGACTCCTGAAGACAGAAGAAGACGATTGTTATATGTATAAAGTTCAGGACGTTAAAATGACGACCACCCTGTTTGAGCGTATATTTGGGCTTTCTACAGTCATCTGTTATACCGGGGACACCACAGACCCGCAGATTTCCCTTACACATATCAAAAATGCAAAAGAAATCAAAGGGTTTATCCTTGAGGCGTCTGAGACGGCGAGGCGTAAGAGGCGTACGATGAATACGCTTGATATTGGCACGGCAGACAGCGACGATATGGACTAAGGCTCTCAACGGTCGGATTCAACCAGCAGAGTTTCAAAAATAAGGCCTGCAACCATCCAGAATGGGGCGAAATCCAGTCGGACGACCCCCTTTATGTTTGTGCGCGCTTTACTGTAATCCCAGGGACAGATGTCATATTTCTTAAGGATGCATCCACTGACATATTCGCCCAGGAAAATGAGTATACTGTAAAAAAATGCGCGTATTGCGGTCGGAAAATTCTTAAAAAGACGGCAGAATGGTTTTAAGAAGGATGCCATACCGTATATGGGAAACATCCACAGGGATGTCTGCCCTATCAGTTGTAATTCACGTTTTCGATAGGAATCAAGGGCGGTGAACACAATTTCCATACACCAGCCGGTGAGTCCACATAGTATAAAATTCTTTTTCATGGAATTAATATACCCGATTTTGAAGAACCTATGCAAAAATGATTGACGGAAAAGTCAAAGCAATTTATAATAGATATGTTGTGATAATTTAGTACAAAGGAGTATGGTATTATGAAGAAAATGAAGAAAATGAGTATATTGCTGGCAGCAGTTGTGGCAGCGACAATGTTAGTTGGGTGTGGTAGTTTTGACGCCAGTGGGTACATGAAGGCGTTGCTGGACAATTCCTATAAAAATGATTCTACTGCATTTGTGGATCAAAAGGTTGGCACGGCAGAACAGGCAAAGGAACTGTATGATCTGGGAATTGAGACGGAGTTAAACAGCCTGATTTCCGGCGTAACGATTTCGGATGAGCTGAAAAATGAGTTTACGACCACCTTGCAGGATGTTTATAAGAGCGTGAAATATACCGTTGGTGAGGCGGAAAAACAGGACGATGATTCCTATGTGGTAGAGGTAAAATATCAGAAAATGAAAGTATTTGCACCGGCGATGGAGAAATTCCAGGCGGAACAGCAGGCATATACGGATGAGCTTTCCGAGCAGGTGCAAAATGGCGGCGAATATCCTTCTGAGGATGAAATCAGCGAACAGGTATATACTATGTTGAAGGATGCCATCAAAGAAGCTGCTGCAAATGCAGAGTTTGAAGATGAGGCGTCTACGACTGTCAGGATAGAGCTTAAGGATAAAGTTTACAGTCCGAATCAGGATGATGTTGAGGCACTGGAGTACGCATTGTTCGATTTGGAAGAGGCATCTGGTCTGGGACAGTAAATACGAACAGGCGGAGACTGGAGGAAATACTATGGCTGAAAATGCAAACTGCAGCAGTGCAGGGACATGTTCAAGGGAGAGCTGTGAGGGATGCCCCAGTAAAAGTGGCGCGCCTCAGAGCCTGATACAGGAGATGAACCCGTTTTCCAGTGTGAAAAAAGTAATCGGAGTAGTCAGCGGCAAGGGTGGCGTAGGCAAGTCGTTTGTGACAGCGTCCCTGGCAGCGGCAATGCGCGGGAAAGGGTATGAAACAGGAATTATGGACGCGGATATCACAGGTCCGTCCATTCCGAAAATGTATGGCGTACATGGTCCGGCGGAGGGCAATGATATGGGTCTGTTCCCCGTTGTGACTGCGGATGGGACGAAGGTGATGTCCCTGAACCTTTTGATGGAGGATGAGGAGGCGCCGGTCATATGGCGTGGGCCGGTGATTGCCTCTACAGTGACACAGTTCTGGCATGACGTATACTGGGGAGATTTGGATTATCTTTTTGTGGATATGCCTCCGGGAACCGGAGACGTACCGCTTACGGTATTCCAGTCGCTGCCGGTAGACGGGATTGTGATTGTGACTTCGCCTCAGGAGCTGGTGCAATTGATTGTAAAGAAAGCAATTAATATGGCATCTATGATGAAGATCCCGGTTCTGGGGCTCGTTGAAAATTACAGTTACTTAAAATGTCCCGACTGCGGCAAAGAGATCAAGCTGTTTGGGGACAGTAAAATTGAGGAAGTATCGAAGGAGATTGACGTTCCGGTGTTGGGCAGGATGCCGTTAGACCCTGAGTTTGCCAGACTGGTGGATGAAGGGAAGTTCTCTGAGATTGAGAATCCTTATCTGAAGGATGCCATAGATAAGATCGAAAATTTATAACACAAAATAAAATGTCTTTTGACAGCGCAAGGCCTTGCAGGAAGTGGATTTGCTTTCTGTAAGGCCAATTTTTTGCGGATTTTTTTGTGAGTTATTCCTAATTGTTTTTTTCATTACGCGGTATTACAATACCCATACGGAAAAAGTTTCCGTGTACTATCCAGCCGTTGGCATTCTCTGTGCCAACACAAAAGTTCTTTTTATTTCTGCATAGTAGTCCAGCTTTATTCGCCAGTTACCAATGCATGAATGAAAGAAAAATAAGTTGTATGGAATTATGTATTCTGCAAAATTCCACTCCGCAGAAAGGAGGGATTGAATGAAGGTTATTTTTGAGGAATACAGCGGCATTATCATTACAGCGGTTGCAATTATCGCGTTGATTGCGGTTGTGGGTTTGCTGCTTGCTACAAATGGACCGGTGCATACGGCATTTGTAGATTTGATTAATAATCTGTTCAGCAAGACAAAGGTATCCTGAGGCAGGCCGGGCGGTCTGTATCTTGCAGGCTGCCCGGGGATTGGAGGTAACATGAAATATGACTGGGAATTAACAGAGGAGGAGTTTGGGCCCCTGTATCCCTATATCTGTGATAAAAACGTGACAGATATTGACTACAATGGAAAAACGCTTTGGGTCGCAGATTTGAAACGGGGGCGGTACCGGGCTGATATTTTGCTCGAAGAAGAGTTTGTCGAGCGTTTTACACATCGGATTGCCAACCGGGTCAATAAACCGTTTAACCGTACACACAACGTACTTGAAGCGGAAACAAATGAACTCAGAATTAGCATTATCCATGAGTCGGCAGCGGTTTCCGGGCGCAGCATCTGCATCCGCAAATCACTTCCCAAAGTCCGGCAGACCGTAGAGAGCATGTTGGACAGCGGCTACTGTTCGATAGAAATTTTGAGTCTCTTAATCAATTGCGTGAAGGCGAAAATGAATTTTGCTTTCTGCGGGGAACCTGGCGTGGGAAAAACAGAGTGCGCGAAGTTTTTCTCAAGGTTTATTCCGCCAAACCAGCGGGCGATTACGATTGAGGATAATCTGGAGATGCACTTCCATGAGATCAATCCGGAGAATGACTGTGTGGAACTTCAGGTCAGCAGGGATTTAAGCTATACGGAGGCGATTAAGCTCTGCCTCAGGCAGAATCCCAAATGGATCATCCTGTCGGAAGCACGCTCTACGGAGGTACAGTATCTTTTGGAGCAGTGGTCTACCGGGGTATATGGATTTACCACGCTGCATTTGGATGACCTGCGGAATCTGCCGGATCGTATCATGAATATGATCGGGCGTTCCAGGGACGCGGACCGGCTTGAGAATTATATTTATGAATTTATCAGCGTAGGCGTGCTGCTGCGCCAGTATCAGGATGAAAACGGCATGGTGGAGCGCTATATCGACCAGATGTGTTTCTTCGACCGGAATGATGGGAAAAACGCAATTTATATGCTGGTAGAGGACGGAAAGCAGGTTTCAGATGTGATTCCGTCGGATATCTTAAGACGGCTGCAGCGGGCGGGAATTGAAGAGCCGTTTCACTGTCCGCAGACCTGTGCATATGAACCGCTGGACATTGCATTGGTGAAGGCGTCCGAAAGGGCAGAACAGGAGGCAGTATGAAAGAAAAAGAAACAGATGATAGGAAATTGAAAATCAAAAAGGAGAAATTTGGCCTGTTCTATCCGGGGAATCTGCAAAGGAAGATTGACAGCTATGGTTACAGTTTTTCCATGGGAAAGTACGGAGCCTTTCTGGCAGCAGCGGTGATGGTTGCCATAGGCTGTGGCATGTTGTTCAGCCTGCGCTGGTATCTGATATTACCGGTCGTGGTCGCCTGCGCTGTGTCGCTGCCGTTTCTGATCCTGGACGGGTATAAACAGATGTATGAGCATAAGCAGTTTCTGGATGTATCGGATTACATGGAGCAGATTCTGTATTCCTTCCGCCTGAACCAGAAAATCCTTCTGTCTTTGAAGGATACCCGCACGCTGTTCCATGAGGGACGGATGTCTGAAGTGTTGGGGGAGGCAATCTGTTATATCGAAACCGGCTGTTACGAGAAGGAGCTGTACAAAGAGGCACTGGAGATTATAGAGCGTGCGTATCCGGCAAAACGCCTGTGCAAAATACATGAATATCTCCGCACGGTGGAGGGCAACGGCGGAGCCTGTGAGGAAGGAATTGATTTATTGATTGAGGACAAGGCAGTCTGGGCGGATAATGTAATGCTGTTACAGGAAGATAAGAAAGCGGCGCGTATGCGGGCAGTTTTTTCCATTCTCGTGACAATGATGCTTGCGGTAATCTTTCATATGGTATACCGTTCCATGCCGGAGCAGTACACGATTATCTATCATCCGGTTACCCAGATTGTGACAATGCTGTATTTGATTTTAAATATTGGAATCTTTCGTAAGGCAAACAGGCAGATTGCCAAAAGCTGGATTGAGCCCGAAGAGGAAGACGAAGAAAAACTGTTGGGGTATTACCGGATGATTTGTGGTTTCAATGGGAAAAAAGAGGCGTTAAAGAGTTTTGTTTTTGCAGCCGTAGCTTTTGGAATCGCACTGCTTGCGTTCCTGGTGAAATTTCCTGTTGTTGCGGCAGTTGCGGTAGCCGCAGGAATTCTCTTGTTGAACCAGCACAAAATTGGATATCGGATTGCATATGACAAGGTAGTACGGGAAATTAACCGCGTATTTCCGGGTTGGCTGATGGAGATGGCGCTGCTTTTGCAGGGAAATAACGTGCAGGTTTCGATTGAGAAAACCATTGACCACGCGCCGGCAGTTTTAAGGTGGGACTTGCAGCGTCTTTCGGATAATCTCAAACGGACGCCGGATGCAATTGAGCCTTACCTGGAATTTCTGGGAATGTTTGAGCTGTCCGCAGTGCTTTCTTCGATGAAGATGCTCTATGCCATCTCGGAATCCGGCAATGGGGATGCGCAGTCGCAAATCCGCATTCTCGTACAGCGCAACAGCAAGATGATGGATAAGGCGGAAAAGTTGTCCAATGAGAAAAGCCTTGCCGGAATCAATGGGATTTTTTATCTGCCACAGGTGACCGTGTCTTTGCAGACCGTGGCAAATATGGTGGTATTTATGCTGATGTTTCTGGGGCAGATGAAATTGTAGAAGGAAGGTGCAGTTTATGGGACAGATTATGAAGACATACCTGGGAATATTTTTCCTTTTAGTAACCGGGATGGTCGGAATTGGCGTGGTGACGGCCGGTATACAGTCTGCCAATGCCAGGAATTACCATGCGGATGTAATCAGTGAAATTGAGTGCAGCAACTTTAATGATGCCGTGGTTTCTGCCTGCTGCCGGCAGGCAAAAGAGGCAGGGTATGACCTGCAGGTGAAGACAATGGCTTATGATGCACGGGGACATGCGAAGATAGCAGAGGTTATTCTTGATTATGAATATGCCATTCCTGTGTTGGATCTGGTGACAGATCATCAGGTTCGGGGATTTGCAAAGTAAATTTGGCAGGATGAATTGGGAGGAAGACAAAATGAAAGGTGTAATTGAGGAATTTGGAGGGGCTGTTATTTATGCCCTTGCAGGGGGAAGTATGTTAGGTATTTTTGTATATTTACTGGAGCAGTTGTTAGGGTTGTAATGGAAGGAGAAAAAGATGAGAGAGGTATTTGAAGAATATGGGAAGGTAGTGGTTGCATCAGTATCTTCTTTGATGCTGATTGGATTTGCAGCAGCTTTTTTGGCAACCGGGCAGGTATTTGATGTAATTTTAGCTTTTTCACAGCATATTTGTTAGGAGGGATGAAATGAAATTGATTGTGGGTGTACTGCTTTCTTTGAGCCTCCTGTTGGCGGGATTGCCGGTGTCGCCACAGAATTTGGCGTGTACCAGCCCGGAGCTGGTAACGAAAGAGGCAAAAGAAGCAGAACAGGAAACAGACGTGCAACAGGAAGAAGGGACGTTCAGGAAAGAAAACGTTCAGGACGAAAGCGTAAAAGAAGAAAATACAGAGATTTGCAGGGAAAAAGAGTCTGAAGAACAGGAGCCCGAAACTGCCGGGAATGGAGGGCAGCAGGAGCAGGGAACGCCTGATGCAACCGGGCAGGGGGAACAGGCAACAAAAGAAGAGAAGGAAAAGCAGGGGCAGCCTGCCTCCCGGAAAGAGGAAAGCAAGGAAAAAAAGCAGCCAGAAGCCAGAAAGGCAGAGCCCCCGAAAGCAGACGGAGGCAAGGCCGGGCAGCAGGAACAGAAACCGGAAGAAACCATGGAAAGGACAATGGAGGAGCGGCAGGCGTCGCCGCCAACCGTGACCCTCGT
>CAJUOE010000304.1 GCA_910587895.1 uncultured Lachnospiraceae bacterium | reverse complement strand
CAGCTGCTTATCAAATGCAGCGCTGCTGTTTTCCAATTTCTTCTTTCTAATTCCAGTCTTTCATCAGTTCCAGAAGCGTCGTCTCGTAATCTCCCAGCAGCTCCTCCTGCCGTCCGCCGCTTCTCAGATTCGTCTCTACGCCCCTCTCTCCGTCTTCAAACTCCCAGATGTGGTAGGGAACGCCCCGGTAATCAAAGTCGATACTCCCCAAGCCGTCCTCCTCGTTATAAGTATAGCTCCATCCCCGTTCCTCTATCAATGCCAGTACCCGGCTTAAATGCGCTTTCTTTTCCATAGCCTCTCCTATTGTTGTTTCTTTTTTTCTATTATAATTCATTTTTTATGATTTGTCGTTTAAAATTCTCTTAACTTCTCATTTTTGTCTCCGTTGGTTTAAACGTGCCTGTCTGCATGTCCGTTGGCATATAAATTCACGGTTGACAACGCACTGCATTTTATGTATGATCCAAAAAACAAGATAACTAAAGAAAAACCAAATACGGATTTAATCAAATATCTATTTCTTTCCTATCCTTTCCCCTAACCCCTTTCCTTTGAAGCACGATATAGCGACAGAGCCGCAGGAATGGAAAAGAATGAAATGGAAACGGCAGTACAAAGAAATATTGTTTACTATGTTACGCAATAGGACACCGTTTTTAAGGGTAGGAGTATAAAACCCTTATCGCCGCTGTAATGCGCTTAAATCAAGCGAGAAACACCCTCTATCGTGTAACAAACATTCCATACTGGATTGAGGGCGCAAGCGGTCTATCCGATTGCACCCTCTTGATTACCCAAAAGCAAAGGCGGGAAAAGCTGTCAAGGGCGCGTAGCGCGAAGTTTACCCTTGACAGCTTTTCACGTCTTTGCTACTTCCTATCGGTCGAAGCGGAATTTCAATATGGCTTCAACCAGTTTTGCCTTTAATCTGTCCTGTGTGTCGTCATTGATATGCCCCTTATACATAGACAGGTATTTGATGTGTGCGGTGTAGTGCTGCAATACTGCGTCTACCGCTTCCGGCTCTCCGGCAACGGCTTTTTCGATTACTTCAAAAGGTATCAGCTTTTTGTTCCTCATGTTCCAATCTCTCCCATTCTTTCCGCAACTGTTTCAGCGCGACATTTCTTCTGTGATTTATCGTCCTTCTACAACGCCCATACAGTCTGCCGATTGCTTCATCACGATAACCGATGAAGTAATATAGCAACAAAACTTCTTGCCTTAACTCCGGCAACTTTGCTAATGTCGTCGCTAACCGTTCATCATCAACGATAACTTCCTTTCCCAACACAAGAAATACGGTCGGCTTGTCCTGCTTTTCAAAGTAGCTGTCCATAGCAGACGGTTCAAAATATCGTTCTGACATCAGATAGTCAAGGGATATTTCCCGTTCCATTTTCCGCTTCAAATCCCTCCATGCGTTGATTGCTTCATGGCGCAGGACAACCTTGCAGAACGCATGGAAAGCATATTCAATATGCTCCATGAACTGTTCAGAATATCTCATTTTCTCTCACCCCCTTTCTTCCCAGCAGGGGGCTATTACAGCAAACACCTATACCGCATAAGGCGGCAAAATTACGGAATACGGCCCCGGACATCTTTGTCCGGGGTTTTTTT
>CAJUOE010000303.1 GCA_910587895.1 uncultured Lachnospiraceae bacterium | reverse complement strand
TAAAATAATCATCCATCAGGGATTTATTTTTATCAAGGTAATCTATGACAGCTTGTGCCTTTTCTTCTGGTGTAAACCTTATTTTTCTGGACATGAAAAATACCTCCAAAGTAACAGATTTTTATATTTAATCTGTCTACTTTAAAGGTATCATATCAAAGGTGGCGCAAGGTTTATCTTACGTTTTTATCCGGAAAATATAAGCGGGAAACCTGATTGAAACCCTGTTTCCCGCTTAACATAACAATCCCTGATGGATGATTATTTTACTTTTACCTGTTTCACTTTACTCCAGGCGCCATACAACTTTGTCTTACCAACGCTCTTATAGGCACATACCCTGACATAATACTTCTTCCTGGATTTCAATTTCTTCAAAACCGCAGATTTCTTGTTCTTCTTCACATCCATCTTCTTATAAGATTTAAACTTCCGGTTCGTGGCATAAGCAATCCGATACCCGGTAATCCCCTGTTTGGAAGAAAGTTTCTTCCATGTTGCAGATACCTGTTTCTTCTTATTGCTCTTCACCCTGGACAACGTAACCTTAGAGGGTTTCACCTCGATTTTAACTTTGTAATCCTGCGCTTCATATTCGTTTGAAACAAGCTGCACCGTGATTACCGCTATGCCCGTAGACTTTATGGTTACCCTTCCGTTGGCAGACACCTGTGCGACCTTCCCATTATCTGTAGAATACGTCAGCGTACCTGCATTGCCTGCCGTAGAAGATACTTTTAACGAAAACGGTTTTGCGCCATATGCCTTGTTGTATTTTGATGTTCCTGTGATGGACGCCTGCTTTTTCCCGGATACTTCCGGTTTTCTGATCTGGAACGGCTTGCGAACAGTTCCGCTGAAATAGCCTGTTCCGGTTATGACTGCATATGCCGTTCCCTCATTGATATTGTTTTCATAAGACAGCGTAAAATCCACTCCCTGCATAAGCTCTTCGCCATCCCAGAATACCTGCACCCCCGGCCTGCACTCCTGGCCGTTGTGCGTATATGTTTCCTGAGACAACCTAACCTGCGCTCCTGAGAGATCCTTGCTGCCACTGCTCCATTTCGATACCGCTATTCTGTCAATACTGGGAGCCACTCCCGAATCATTATAAAAACGAATGGTGTTATTGCCTGCCCGCAGCTGCACTGGAACCGTTATTGCAGCAACTGCCTTCCAGTCTTTGGCATATCCCAATAATGCCTTCTGTTCTATGACGTCCCACTCATTGACGCAGATGGATAAATCCCGGTTCTCCCCCGTCACATAATAAACTTTTAATTCGTACTCTCCTGCTGATCTTACCCTGATATTCTGGAACGTTAAGATACCTGTTTTGCCAATATACCCTACAACCTTCCAATTGGAGACATACTGATTCTCCTCTATCACAGCGGGGCCGTCAAGTTCTGCATATTCACTATCCTCCGCCTCATAATAATTATAATTGTCATAAGGCGTCCTCCTGAGAATATCCGTCTGGGAAAATTTCACGCTGCATCCGCCATTTGCCAAAAGCGGCAGTTTCAGGACGGTCTCTGACGTCACGTCCAGGCTCTCAATCTCAATATTATCCCCTGCTGCATTGTCTTTGTAAATATAGGCATGGTAGGTCGCCCCTTTATCCAGAAAATCCAGGGGC
Source organism: uncultured Lachnospiraceae bacterium (assembly GCA_910587895.1). Taxonomy (GTDB): domain Bacteria; phylum Bacillota; class Clostridia; order Lachnospirales; family Lachnospiraceae; genus Petralouisia. Next base: position 12,764 of record CAJUOE010000303.1, on the reverse strand, counting down.
ACATCGTAAGTCTTTGCCTGAAGCGTCATTGCGCCCAGATACCAGTTCTTCCCTTTCCGCCTTGCGCGGACGACGCTTTCCCCAGGATATCCCTGCAGGAGCCTGCTTTCGTCCCAGGTCGTGGGCACTTCTGAAATCAATGACAACCCGTCATATCCCTGATAGACATATGCAGAGTGTGCAAAGCTCTGGAGCGCGGACTCATACGCCACAGCCTGGGCAAGCATAAAACCGGAAGTAACATTGGAATTCTTCTCGCGGTATGCCGTAGGCGTAAATTCCATGGATCCCAACACATTCCTCGTGTAGGGAAGCGTCAGCATACAGGCTGCGCTGGGGCCGTTGTTCCACTTAAAATTCTCCATCCCGGCAACTGCCTCGCTGGATATGATATTCGGATACGTCCGGTTCTCACCACCGGGATTGATGCACCCATGATAGTTCAAAACCAAATGATGCTTCGCAGCTATGTCCGCAAGGTCATACATGACCCGCATGGCAAAGGGGCTGGCGCTGTTGATATAATCCACCTTGACGCCTTTGACGCCAACTTCTTCACACCATGCAAACTGCTCCTCAATGGACTCCCTGCTGTCCAGGTCAAAAATATGTTTGCCATCAAATTTGTTTACGCCGTACCAGACCAGAATGGACACATTTTTTTCTTCTGCATATTCCACCAAATTGGCAATTTTAGTCTGATAGTCTTCCCAAAGCTCCCAGCCGTAATCCACAAGACAGTATTTCATCCCGATCTCCGCTGCAAAATCAATATAGTCCTGCATCGTCTTGTACTCGATGGCATCATAAGAAGAAGACCACCAGGACCATACGGAGGCCCCGGGTTCCACCCAGCTGAAATCACCTTCCGGCGAAGGATTCAAATCCGTTATCAGGCTGCTGTTAGCGATCCCCTCCAAATCAGAGGCAATTACCGCCGTCCTCCAGGGCGTATGGAACACATCCTGCATGGAAACTTCCGCAATATCACCATAACTTGCTGAATACGTGTTTCCATCCAGCGATTCATCCGTCTCCTGTTTCAAATAGGAACCAAAAACGACCTTCATCGCCTTATCGCCCTCCATGGTCTGGAATACGGAGCCGCAATAAGGTTTTTCCTCATTATAAACATTAGATTCTGTCAGCAATACCCAGGCATTGCCGCTGTCTTCGCTTAAGGAGGCAAGAATTGGCGTAGAATACTTCTGCTCAGAATCATACTGCTCATCCATGGTTCGTTTCGTGTACTCGGTTCCCTCGTAAGTCGGACTTACCGGAATTGTCCAGATATCTCCTTTATCCGGCAGCACAAACTCACTTGCCTCCCCGGTAACCTTCGTCATTTCCGTATGGCTTGTCGTGTCTGCATCCACCTCATAGCGATAAGCAATGCCATCCTCAAAAATACGGAAATAAACGGTGACACGACTGTTATCCTTTGTCAGGTCAAATGATTCTTCCGTATATTTTTTATTTACTTTTGATGAGCTTCCCTGCAAAATCTCATATTCTTCCGTCCCTGTCCGCTCCGACACAGAGGATGCATCCAATTCCATACCGGATACCAGGTCTGCATCCTTTGTCGTAATGCCAAGCGCGGAACATTCAATCACCGTTTTCCCATTTCTGGATACGGAATAATAATATTTGTCCTCATCATCCTTCCAGATTTTGACCTGGTTGTTACCCTCCGGAGATGTCGCCGTAAGCTCCCTCTCCTGGAAAAGCTGTTTTTTCTGCGTGCCATAAAGTCCCTCCTGGGCATCCTGGGGAACACGGGGGCCTTCCGGCTGCAAGCCATGGCTCCTTGCCAGGTCTGCTGCCTGCACTGCTGTCAGCGCAGTATGATAAAGCGCAACGTCGTCCAACTGTACCGCACAGTCCTTGTCCGTCCACCGCGAAGTGGTCTTGCCAAGGGCATGGCTGTTAAACGATGCAAGGTCATTCAATTTATTTGCCAGAAAAGAAGCATTTCCTGCAATAATGCTGGAGCTGCATTTTTCTCCGTTTATGTAAAATTCCGCCCCGTTTTTGGATACGGTCACCGTGATATAGCTCCATACGCCTTTCTCCGGTTCTTTGCCGTAAATCTGCCTGTAAATGCTGTCATCATCAAAAATCAGATTCCACTGCTTGTCCTGGGCAAAAGGCGCGTATGCAAACTCTCCCCTGTTGCTGCTGCCTATGGAACTAAACAGTCTGGAATAACTGACAATCCCCGCATCCGGTTTCATCCAGAATGCCCAGGTAAGCCCCGTATCTGCGGAAACACCCTTGTACAAATTACCGGGAAGCTCCACATAAGAGGTTCCTTTCTCCCCGCCTTTCAACGACAGGACAGAATTGTTGTCCCCTGCATAGCTATTGCTGCCTATGGCAATCGCCGACTTCGCCATATCCGCGCCATGCAGGACGGCAGCGCCGCCTGCGGTTCCCTGATTGTTCAAGCTACTGCCCCCCGCATCCTCAAAATCCCAGAAATATGCGGGCTGTGGCAGGGCGTTCTCTGATACTGTCGCCGCTTTGCCGCTTTCTTCAGCAACTGCCTCCCCGGCAGACGCAAATGCCTGTGGCTGCGGCAGTATCGCTGCTACGAGCGTAACTGCCAGAATCCGTACAAATAAATTCCTTTTTCTCATTCCCCAAAGCTCCTTTCCATGGTGGCGTTACCACAAAACAGGCTTTACGCCAAATCTTACCATGCTCACAAAATAAATTTCGCTTTCTATTTTTTAATGATATCATGCGCCCCTCTTTTTAGCAAGAAAGGCTCAACTTGAATTTTTCCTTTTCCATGTGTTATAACATAGATACTGACAGGACATGAATCTTTTATGACAAAACTGTCACTTTCCAGTCACCAAAGCGTCACTATGGATGGGTATACTGAAACCATCATCAGAAAAAGGAGTTATTCTTATGGAAATTTTAAGAGCAGAACACTTGACGAAAACCTATGGCGCCGGCGAAAATCAGGTCCGGGCGCTGGATGACGTCTCCTTCACCGTAGAGAAAGGGGAGTTTCTTGCCATCATCGGACCCTCCGGTTCCGGCAAGTCTACCCTCCTGCACGTATTGGGCGGCGTAGACACCCCGACTTCCGGCAAGGTCTATATGGAAGGCACAGACGTCTATGCACAGAACGAAAGCCAGCTTGCCATTTTCCGCAGGCGGCAGGTGGGATTGATTTACCAGTTCTATAACCTGATTCCTGTCTTAAATGTCACCGAAAACATGACGCTCCCGGTTCTTATGGATGGAAGGCCGGTCAACGAAGAACGCCTCCACGAACTGATTAATATTCTCTCGCTGCACGGCAGGGAAGGACATTTGCCGAACCAGCTCTCCGGCGGCCAGCAGCAGCGCGTCTCCATTGGCAGGGCCTTGATGAACGCCCCCGCCGTGGTGCTTGCCGATGAGCCTACCGGGAACCTGGATTCCAAAAACAGCCAGGAAATCGTGGAACTTCTCAAATATTCGAATGAAAAATACAAACAGACGTTAATTGTCATCACCCATGATGAAAATGTCGCCCTTCAGGCAAACCGCATTCTTGCCCTTGAGGATGGAAAGATTGTAAGAGACGAGGTGATCCGTTCATGAATATTTTTCACAAAGTCACGCTCCGATATTTGAAAGAAAACCATACACGGACGCTGGTAACCATTGTGGGCATTATCCTATCCGCGGCAATGTTCACCGCCGTAACCACCAGCATTTCCTCTCTGCGAAATTACTTAATCAACTCCACCATTTACGAAAATGGCAACTGGTATGGCGCAATCTACGGCCTGTCCGCGAAGGATGCCACGCAGCTGATTTCTGATTCCCGCACAAAACAGGCAGTTTCCATGGAGCTTTACGGTTTCGCAGATTTAAAGGAATCCAAAAACGACGCCAAACCTTATCTCTGTGTCTCTGGCATCCAGCCGGATTTTACAGAGATGATGCCCATACACCTTCTGGAAGGCCGGTTTCCAAAAAACAGCAAGGAAATCCTGCTGCCGGAACACTTAAAGAGCAATGGCGGCATCGACTGGAAAGTAGGAGACAGCCTTTCTCTGAATCTGGGCACGCGCGTAACCAGCCTGGGTGATACCCTGACAAACGAAGATGCATACAATAACGGAAGGGACGCCTCTTATACGGATGGCAAACCAGTGGCCCCCTTAACAGAACAATTGTTTCCCAAAGAAACGAAACGTTATACCGTAGTCGGCATCTATGAGCGTCCCTACTATGAGGCCTTTCAAGCCCCCGGATATACTGCGATTACCATCGGGGAAAACAGCCCGAAACATACCTACAGCCTCTATCTGCGCACAGCTCCTGGACGCCATGTAGCGTACACAATCGAGCGGATGTTCGAGGAATACGAAGACGCGGGATGGCAGCTGAATTACGATTTGCTGAGAATTTACGGCTATTCCGGCGAATCCTCCTACAACCGGGTACTGAACAACCTGGGCGCCATATTAATCCTCATTATTATGTTCGGATCCATCTCACTGATATACAATGCCTTTTCCATCTCCGTCAGTGAACGAACCAGGCAGTTCGGCCTGCTGGCCTCCATCGGCGCAACAAGACGCCAGCTGACAAAAAGCGTAATCTTTGAATCATTGTTCCTGGGCATCATCGGCATCCCGCTCGGTATTTTATCAGGACTTCTTGGCATTGCAGTCACTTTCTATTTTGTGCAGGATATGATGGCAAATGTTTTGGGAATTGCTTTTACCGGCAACTATCAGATGATGCGGCTTAGTATGATCTTTGGGCCTGCAAAAAATGTCGCCTTGCATCTGCACCCCTCTTTTGGCGCACTTGCCATTGCAATTGCCGTATCCCTGTTGACAGTAGTTATCTCCGCCTATATTCCGGCACGGAGAGCCATGAAGAAATCTGCTATCGACGCAATCCGACAGACCAATGACATCTCCATCCGCGCCAGGAAAATAAAAACCTCATGGCTGACACAGAAACTTTTCGGCCTGGAGGGTATGCTCGCCACTAAAAACTACAAGCGCAACCGCAGAAAATACCGGGCAACTGTTATTTCCCTGTTTTTAAGCGTTGTGCTGTTTATCTCGGCCAGCAGTTTCTGTGCATACCTCTCACAGGCCGCCAGAACCGTCTTAAACGACAATGATTACGATCTGGCATATATGCTCCATGCATCAGAAGAAGAGGAAAGCCCGGATTCCCTGCTTGCCGAGTTATCAAAACATGAGGACATCACAGATTCTACCTATATTATGCAATTGTTTTTTGATTGCCCGGCGAAAACGGAAAGTCTCAATCCCAGGCTGCTGGATTACCGAAAAATGGAACTGGAAGAACGCGGGGAAACATATGTGGAATATGAAGAAACGGATGTGGATGCATCCCTGATTTTTCTGGAAGACAATGCATTCCGCGCTTACCTGAAGAAACTGAACCTGAAGGAAGACGAATATTTCAACAGGGAAAGCCCGAAAGCTGTCGTCTCCGACTCCCTGCGCCTGTATTCCGGTTCTGCACAGAAATATTACAGTTTTCCTGCATTTACGGACAGCGTGGATGCGCTGAATATCTACCTTACCAGGGAACGGGAAAATTATGATTATGCCGGCACTCACCGTGATGATGACGGGACTGCGGTCTGCGACTTTTATCATCTGGCCGCCGATGATGAAATCAAAACCTTCACCCGGGAAGAATCCTGCCTGCGGCTTTCACTCCCAATTGGAGCGGTCACACAAGAGACGCCGGATTTCTTCGCCACCGACCATGACACGGTACTGCTGTTTTATCCCTACAGCATGATGGATTACGTTTTTAGCGGATTGGAAAAAGATACGAATTATTATCAGATTAACGAAATGCCGCTCAGTGAAAATACTTCCACAGAGTTATTGTTTCAATGCAAAAACCACCATACTGCTGAAAGCTTCGCTTTTATGTCGAAACTGCTGATGGATAAAGGGTTTAGCACCTCAAACCTTACCGATTACGCCGCTTCTGTAGAAAGCAGCCGTGCAATGGTTACCGTAATCAATATTTTTTCCTACGGGTTCATCATACTGATCTCCCTGATTGCGGCGGCAAACGTATTTAATACGATTTCCACCAACATCAATCTGCGGCGGAGGGAATTTGCCATGCTGAAATCCATCGGCATGACGCCAAAAGCCTTCTCAAAAATGATGGACTTTGAATGCCTCCTTTACGGTTTCAAGGGGCTGTTGTATGGCCTTCCGGTCTCCTTTGCCATGACCTGGATGATCTACAACGCCATCGGGCAGGGGCTGGAAATCAACTTCTTCATCCCCTGGTACAGCATTGCCATTTCTATCGGCAGCGTGTTTCTGGTCGTATTTATCACCATGCTGTACTCCATGCGCAAAATCCGCAGGGAAAACACAATTGATACGCTGCGGAATGAAAACCTGTAACTCTCCAAAACCTGAAAAAGCCAAAACTTTTTCAGGTTTTGCTGTATTTATGTAATTACTTAAATAATATAAAATCATCCGTGTATAGAATACTCTCTATTATTTGTCCATTATCTATATCTGTAATCAATAATTTTGATACAATCTTTTTGTTAGAAGTAATATACTTATCAGGATTTGACGCTTTGGAAATCAGAATTGTCAACGGAATAAATCTGCCATCTTCGAAACGAACGCCCAAATTTAAGCCTTTATTGCCTACCATCCTTTGAATAATATAATCCGCCTTCACCTTTTTGGTATTTGGAACATTTTTATCAGGAATATAAAATACACGACCATAACGCAATGTGCCATAAACGCAGGCAAACATTGTAATACGCTCTTTTTCGCTTTTAAAACGCTGTTTTATACTCCTGTTTGCCGTAAAATCAACCAAATCCAAGCCAGAATCAATGCGATTAAAAAAATCATTTTTGGGTATCGTATAATCTATATGCTGAATTGACAGCATATGATATACACCCCATTCCCTGAACTCAACAACAATGTTTGTCCCATCGGTAAAATAATAGTAAAACCGCCTTCCAAACAAGACATCTACGCAAAATTCTTTATACAATTTCAAAGATATATCATTAATATGTGGAAGTGTATCTAATGTCAGTAAATCATCCCTTGTAATCATACTATCCTCTAAAAATTAAAAGCGTCCATAAAATGAACGCTTTTAACCATTCATATTGACTTTTATAGACGGCGTCCTGTTTATTCAGGCTATTCTATGGTAGTTTATGGTCCCCCAATAGAGAAAGTGAGCCATCTCTTTCACTTTTACTTTGAAAAAACTTCAGGCATCTCTCCTGGAAAAATATCTATTTTCCTAATACGAGTATATGCAAAAATAAAAATTATGTCAATGGTAATAATAAACAAAAAATGCTAAATTCTTACTGCGCCGGCTCACCCTGTGGCGCCCCCTCTTCGGGGGTGACCACATTGTAATCATAATTGTTTTCATCAATATAGGGCAGGAAATCTACCGGCTCAAGCTGCCAGTGAATCGAACTCATAAAGTTCTTCCAGATATTTCCCGGATAGCTCGCACCGGACAATCCCGGAAGTTCCCTCGGCATATCATATCCCACCCATACGCTGGTGGTAAAGTAATCCGTATAGCCTACAAACCACCCATCCTTGTTGTCATTGGTTGTTCCTGTCTTGCCTGCGCAGGGCATATTGTCAAGGGCAAGGCCACGCCCGGTTCCAGACTGAACCACGGACACCATCATATCCGTCATCATCCGCGCGGCATTCGGTTTATATACTTCCTTTTCCGTCTGCTCTGTCTCCAGGAGCACATTATCTTCGGAATCCGTAATTTTCATAATGCAGGTGGGTTCCCGGTATTTTCCGTCATTTTGAATCGCCGCGTATGCGGACGCCATCTCCACGGCTGATACGCCGTTCGTGAAACCACCCAGAGCGCTGGTCGGACGTTCATCCTGGGCATCCAGCCTGGAAAAATTCATCTCTTTGAGATAGGAAAGCCCAACCTTGGGCGTCAATTCTTCAAGCAGATTCCATGCGACCGTATTTTTTGAAGTCTGCACGGCATAGCGCAGGGAAATACCTCCCTCATAACTGCCGCTGGAATTCGAAGGACCTTCTTCCGTCTTTGCATCCTGTACCACGGAATCCGGCGTATAATTCCGTTCCAACGCCGGCGTATAGACGATCAACGGCTTAATCGCACTTCCCGGCTGGCGGAAACTCTGATACGCACGGTTTAGCGTGTAACCCGGAAGATCCTGGTTCCTGCCGCCCACGATTGCCTTTACGTATCCTGTGTGATTGTCAATGCATACCGCAGAGCCCTGAAGGGTGAAAACCCCCTCCTCATTCTGCTCCGTAAACTCCGCAAGCCCATTGTTCACCGAATCCTGCAATAATTGCTGCATATTTAAGTCTATCGACGTATAAATCCGGTAGCCCTGCGTATACAGGCTCTTCTGGCACTCATCATACAAAAGGTCATATTCCTCCTCATAAGAAGTACGCTCTTCCACCGAATCAAACTCATATTGGAATTCAAATCCCTGCTGTTTCATCAAGGCACGGATCGCACAGTTATAAGTGTAGGTCTCGACATAGTCGCTCTTGGTCTTCTGCGGACGGTTTAAGACAATCTCTTCCATCTTTGCGTCCTCGCAGGTATCCTCTTTAATCTTGCCGTCGTCCCGCATCTGGTTTAAAATCCGATCCCGGCGCTTGATGGTATTTTCCAGATTCTGCACCGGGTCATACAGCGTAGGATTATTTGGAATCGCACACAAAAAGGCAATCTGGGACAAATCGAGGTTATTCACATCCGTATCAAAATATCCCTTGCTTGCCGCCTGTATGCCATAATAACCATTTCCAAAATAAATGTTATTCAGATAAAACTCCATGATCTTGTTCTTGCTGTAGATCTTTTCCAGCTCCACAGCAATGAACATTTCCTCTATCTTACGCTCCCATTTGACGTCCTGGTTGAGGAAGATGTTTCTGGCAAGCTGCTGCGTAATCGTACTTCCGCCCTGCGTAACCTTGCCGTTTTGAATCATCGCCTTGGCGGCACGTAAGATCGCCTTGACGTCAATGCCATTGTGGTTATAAAATTTCTTATCCTCAATGCTCACCATGGCAGCCGGCGCATAAGCCGGTATATGGTCGTAATCAATATAATACACGTCTTTTTCACCCTTCAGCGTAGAAACCAGCGTACCGTTTGCGTCATACACCAGGCTTGTCTCTACAGAGCGGAACGTACTCTCATCCGATTTACGCACCAGCTCCTTTGCCTCCTTCTGAAGCTTGCTGACTGTGTTGGCATATCCGCCAAAGAAATACCACCCCAGCGCAACCGCTACCAAAAGCAGCAAAAAAATCTGAAATTTAGCCAAAAACCAGAATACACGATATTTCTTTTTCTTCTTCTGTTTTTGCTTTTTCTTTTCACTCATACCTGTTCCTACCTGCTAAGTAAAATCTTCCCATAAGGAATGTTATTCCGCTCAAGAATCTCCATTTCCCTGCGCTGGCACGTAAAGAGGAAAATCTGTCCTTCCTGCCTGCCCAGCCATTTCAGTGCGGACTCCAGGCGTTTCTCGTCGAAGGATGCGAACGCCTCGTCCAGGATAATCGGCATGGATTCCTCTTTGGTAAATATACTTCCGGCCCCCATCCTGAGCGCTACGTACATCTGTTCCATCACGCCCTGACTAAGCTGCCAAGGGTATAATTTGCGGTTGTCCTTTTCAACCACCAGATTCATCTGCTCATCCAGTCCTATCCTGTCATATTTTCCCTGCGTCATCTCTTTCAAAATCCCGGACATCTCTTCTTCCATCTGATTACGGGAGTCTTGGTAAACATTCTGGGACAAATCGTGCAGCGTCTGGTAAGCCAGTTCGTATGCCTGAACCTGCAATTCCAGCTCCTCTTCTTCCTCAGAAGGTTTGATCATTTCCTCCATCTCCTCCTGAAGGTTTATCAGCAACGCCTGTTTTTCTGCAAGCTGCTCCTGTAAAAGCGCTTCTACTGCCTGATGCTTTGCATTCGTCTCCTTGCGCTCATGCACCTTCTTCCACTCCATATCTTTTGAAACCGAAATGTCGCGCTCTCTCTTATCTTCTTCCTGCTGCCGGATTAGTTTCTTTAACTGCCTGATTTTCTGGAACCAATGGCACGCACTGCCACCCGCTCCCAGAAATCCAAACAAAAGAATCAGAGCCAAAATAATATAACCCCAGTTCCATCCTTTTGATAACGGATGCATGGCGACAACTACAATTCCTGCTATCAGACTGAGCAGGGTAATCAGCAGGGATCCGGCAAGCCGCACCTCATATCCGTTTTGCTCCTTTTTCTGCCGGAGGTCCCGTAAATATTCCGCCATCTGGTTTCCATCATGTTCCGGCGCAACCATGCCCGACTGCTGCTTTGCAATCGTTTCATGGCTTTCCTTTTGCTGCTCCTGAAGCTGCTCGATATCTCTCTTAAGCAGCCCCTCCTCTACCTGGAGCTTTTCTATTGCCTCCATGCGGAGCGCTTTTCGCTCCTCCAGATATTGCTCGGACTGTTTCTTTCTGTCCTTCAGGCGCTTACGCGCGCCCGTCAAGTCCACGTCGCCCTCGCCGCCCATGGACATATTTACAAAATAGTTCTGCAGAATCTCTGCAAACTCTTTCTTTGTCTCTACCTCTGCCTGATGGATGCAATATGTATTCTCGTAAGACGCCTTCTTCATGCCGCCAAGAAGCATCTCCAAATCTCCGTGTTCCACGGACAATTCCTCTCCGTCCATCTCATTTGTAAGCCTTGCAGATTTCTCTTTATGGTAAAAGTTCCGCTCCAGATAAAACGGTTTGTCTCCCACCGTAAATTTCAATCCTCCTGCAAAATAAGAATTGCTGTTCCACGGCTCGTACTTCTGATAATTGTCATTTTTCCCCGGTTTTCCCCGTTGTTTCTCCAGACCAAACAACATGCTCGTAATAAACTTCTGCATGGTAGATTTTCCGGCCTCATTCTCTCCATAAATCACGTTCAGTCCCGGAAGGGGGCGCATATTTATATTATGGAGTTTTCCAAAATTTTTAATCTGAATCTCTGTTATTTTCATTCTTCCATCAATGCCTCCACACCATAGTATAATGCTTTCTTTGTAATTTTATTCTGGGGCATCTCTTCCAAAGCCCGGATGTATCGTCCTAATATCTGCTGTCCGTATTTCAGTTTCAATTTCTCAAAATCATAATCCGCCTGACAGAGATTGACGACTTTCACCACCCGGTCGATAGATTTCATCCACTCGGTATCAACAGGATTTTCCTTATCGCAAAATCCACTGAGCGTTATCTTAAATTTCTGATATGCTGGCGCAGCAAGGATATGCTTGTTCACATACTCCTGAATGGCGCCCTGTGTAATTTCCGGGCTGACCTTTAACTTGAGGGAAACATATTCACAGTAATGCAAGGGCACAAACCTCACATGGCATACGTGCTCCTTAATTTCCCCCTGGAAATATCCGTGTTCTCCCACATCATTGCAGTCAATCGGCTGCAAGGCTCCCGCCATCACCACTTTATCCTGCAAAATCTGCATGGGCTTATGGATATGTCCAAACGCCACGTAATCAAAGCCCGCATCCGCAAAACTGCTGCTATGGAAGGGAATGTGTTTCTCATCTCCGCCGTGTGCCAGCAAAATATTGCAAAAATCGCCTTTTTTGGCCTTAACGCTGTCATACAACGGTTCCGGAATCTCCCTGTGCCAATAGCTGAATCCATAGACTCTCGTATCCAGGCCCTCCAGCTCAACATAATCCATTTCCTCAGACCTGAGAAAATGTACGTTCTCCTCCCACCGGAATGTCCGGTAGCTGGAAGAAGGCAAAAGATAATCATGATTGCCGGCTATCATTACCACCTGCGTCTGCGGAATTCTGGAAAACTGGTAATTGACTTCTTTCAGTTCCCGCACCAGCGGCTGGCCATGGAACAAATCTCCCGCAATCAGGAGGAGCTGCACCTGGTCTTCCTTCGCCTTGTCAATTACCTCCGTAAAGGCCTGCCAGCTATGAAGTTCCCGCTCTTTTGCCCATTTTGTGTCTCTGTCGGGTTTCGCTCCCAAATGTATATCGGCTATATGAATAAACTTCATAAAATTTCTCCTTCGTATCTTCAAAGAATAGTTACCTTTCTATTTTACACTTATAGCGGCAATTATACAAGAAAAATTCTTGTAAAGCATGGTCGGAAAAAAGTTGTTGAAATTCCCAATACGCTGTGTTATATTGAACATAGGAGAAGCACCCACTCCAAAGGTGGATGCTCCGAGTCAAGGTTTTTGTCCTTACGGACAACGCCTATCCTGTGTGCTGGACAGGATAGGCATTTTTATTTCTTCTTACCGTTTCTCTTATTGAGAAAGGTCAAAAACGCAACAATCAAACTGCCAAAGGAAATCAGAAGACTGATTATTCCTATAAATATCAAAATAGTATCCGCAATCGTCATATCGCGCACCTCCCTTCCTATGTATTCCCGGCAAGCCGGGTCAACTGGCTCGGGAGGCTGCCACCCTGTCATGGGCACTCTCCTAATGGCTCTCGCCATGTTCACAATCATATCATCTATACCTTGAAATTTCAATCAGTCCCATTCTTATTTAACATTATTTTAAGATTTTCACGTTTTTATATCAATAGAACTATTATATTTGCATTTTCCGGGCAGAGCGATTATACTATTACTCGGAAATATTTTGGCAACACAT
>CAJUOE010000302.1 GCA_910587895.1 uncultured Lachnospiraceae bacterium | reverse complement strand
TGATTTCTTTTTCAATCCTACAATCTCCAATACAGATAATCCTCTGTCTGATATTCGTTCTTTTGTCCAAATGGACTTGTATTCTCTTTTTGCCTATTGGCATTATAGCATATGCAGAAACCTTTTTCAATATGCTTGTCACAGATAAATATCTTTATCTGGCATCAATCAAATGAGAATTTCAAAAAATAATATAAAATAGAGATAAAATTTGCTATATTATATTAAGAGGCTACAGATAGAGAAAACTATAGCAATCCAAGATAATACCGCACCTACTTGATATAAGGTTTATGATAGAATCAAGAGGTGATTATTATGTTACATAATGAAACGCGAAGGCTGCTCATCGATGCCTGGAACAAAACACACAATGCAAAGGAAGTTGCAGAATGCTTTTCCGTGAGTATCAGCACTGTCTACCGCTTGGAAAAAAGGATGCACGAGACCGGCTCTGTGGAAACAAGGGTCTCCCAGCGTGGGCGCAGGCCTGCCCTCAGCCAGGCAGACATCCTGGCTATTGACCAGTTAATACAGGCGCAGCCGGATATTACAATCCATGAAATACGGGATCGGCTAAAGCTGCCAGTAAGCGACGAGACCGTCCGCAAAGCCGTCCTGAAACTCGGATATATTTATAAAAAGAAGTCCCTCCACGTTTCGGAACAGGAGCGTCCCCGATGTCAGGGGCAAGAGGGAGGAATGGAAAAAGCATATGCCGGGGAGCAACATAAATAACCTTGTATTTCTGGACGAAAGCGGCATCAACATCAATATGACAAGGCATTACGCCCGTTCAAAGACAAACGAGCGGGCAGTGGACAGCACTCCGTTGAATACGCCATGCAATACCACAATCCTGTCATCCATACGTTTGGACGGAAGGACAGCCCATACCGTATATCAGGGAGGGACAACTGCGGGGCGCTTTGCAGAATACCTGGAGGACACTTTGCTGCCGACCTTGTCAAAGGATGACATCATCATTATGGACAATATGCGCTCCCACCATGCGAAAGCGGTAAGGCAGCTGCTGGACTCATCGGGGATCAGATACCTTTATCTGCCGCCTTACAGCCCGGACTTAAACCCAATAGAAAAAATGTGGTCAAAAATCAAGGCAAATTTAAGGAAAGAGAAAGTCCGTATAGCGTCAAGATTGCCGGATGCAGTCGAAAAGGCATTTTCAACTGTCAATTCCACGGATTGTCTGGGATGGTTTCGTTCGTGCAATTATGTGCAATAATTTATTGGATTGCTATAAAAGGCACTGTCATTTTAATTTTTTGAGAGAAAAATTTGGAGCAAATCTGTCATTGCCATACAGGCTTGCTCCAACAATTTTGCGTCAGTTCAAATATTCACATATTATAAAGAGAAATCATTACAACATAGCAACGCGTGTGTAATGTCCTACTCGTTGGGAAACAGCTCCATCCTCGATTAACATATTAATTTCCCGCTGTAGATTTTCTTCAGACAAATTTAAGCCGTAGGGTTGCAGTTCCGGTAATAAATCCTGCAATGTAAAATCTTCGTCCTTGCGGGAATACAGATGGTTAAAAATGATAAATCCCGCTTTTTCTTCTGGTCTATCAATGATTACTTTGCACATAATTACGCTCCTTTTAAAGTTTATGGTAACAATATATGGTATTATACAAGCAATAAAACAGATTATCATCAGATACCATACTCTGCGTAAAGCTTTTGTCGGTAGTTCTTGTCTTTCATGATTTTATGCAGATCATCTATACGGTTATCATCCACTAATTTCATGTTGAGCAGATTCAGGCGTTCTTCACCTTCTTCCAGGCCGGATTTATGTCCTTCTTCCAGGCCGGATTTGTGCCCTTCTTCCAAGCCGGATTTATGTCCTTCTTTGTAGGAAATTTCTTTTTCATTTTTGATATGTTTTTCTTCGTCATACTCAAAGATGCTCATTGCAATCGCCTCCGCTCGGTTCTTTGACAGGAAATCAGCCAGAATCCCATTTCGTATGCAGTAGTCCACCGCCTTCTCCACTGCCTGCGGCAAATCTGCTGTCCTGGCATGTTTCCTGACCTGTTCCACATACAGTGCATATTCCTTTAGCAGCTGGCAGGCCTCCATCAGTTCCGGGTTGCACCCGGCGTTTATGTTGTATGCCGTCACGATTAGTTCTAATTCCGGCTGTGTTGGTTCCCCCTTCATTTTTGTATCTGGGAAGGAGCCTTCCTCAAAGGCATCGGAAAGTCTCAGTACCCTGCGTTCCGGCTGGGGAGTCGTCCCATTATAAAATATGACAAACCTTGGCGCAGGGATCTTGATTAAGACGGAGCTGTACAAGTCCCGGTCCTTTATCATCCCCTGTAGAATTCGTGTCACATAGATCAGGCTGCGCAGGGGCATGTTCGGGTTGAATGTGGACTGGTGTTCGTAAAGCATAAGCTCCGAACTGAAGACGAAGGAGACATCGTTTTTGTAATTCATGTAGACTGTGTTCTCCAGTGTGGTAATCTTAAGCCCCTCCGTATCCATAGCGCTATCGGCACGCGCCGCTACGCGTCACCTGCCAAGTCGGCGGAAGGCATTCCAGAAATGCTGCGCATTTGCCTTCCCGCCTGTACCATTGAGCGCGTTGTACAGGCTCAACAGAGATTCCTTTTCCGAAAACAGCATCCGGAAAATCGTGTCTTTGTAGTTGTTTTTTACATTTCCATCATTCATCTGGTATCCTCCTTGATTGTTAGAAGGGTTCCCGAAAGGGACATATGACAAGCGCCGGAGGACTTGCTCAGAACCTCCAGCTTGTTTGGTTTGATAAGAATTAGTTACTAAGGTTTAAAGCATGGATTTCCTGAACTCTCAGATTCTGATTAGATGTTGCAAGATATGCTGCAAGAAAATATGCTTTTCGTTATGATAGCATGGATATATGAATTTGTAAATGATTTTTTGGCTACAACCACCATGGCAGGATGAATGTGGACTGGTAGTAAGTCCCACCATGCAACATTAAATATCTACCCCTACCTTAAAAAAGTATTATTTTTTACAGTCAGAAAAATTGATATAATGAAGTATCATTATGAAAAAGAAGGAGGAAAAAGGATGAAACGAAGATTATTGGCCATGGCATTGAGCCTGGCCATGGTATTCACAATGCTTCCGGCAACGTCATTGCAGGCGGCGGCAGGTGACCTTGAACTGGCTGATACGCCGGTGGCAGAAGGTAATCTTGCGCGTAGCGCTACAGCTTCAGCGCCGCGTGAGAATACGCCGGTGAAAAATGTCAATGACGGGAAACTGGCTACGGGAGTTGCAAGTACAAGCTGGAACAGCTGGAACGCAGCGGAATCTGCTTATCCGATGCCGGTTACGCTTACCTGGGGGCAGCCGCAGACGGTGGCGTCCATGCGCGTTATGTGGTGGTCTGATGGCGGTGGCGTCGTATGGCCCTCAAATGCAAAGGTGCAGTACCAGGATAATGGACAATGGAAAGATATTACGGATGCAGGTACGGAACATGGAGGATATAACGGTGCCAGCGGAGTCTGGAATATCGTCAATTTTGAAAATCCGGTAACAACGACAGCAATTCGTATGCTGGTAGGCCGTAATGTCCAGGGAACATCCGGAATCGGCATCAGTGAATGGGAAGTATACGGAAAGAAAATTAAGGAGCAGATTAAAAGTGCAGCCATCAATGGCAGCAGCAAACTGCTAACAGGGGACAGGCAGACATACGATGGGCGTACCATACCGGAAACGCTGGCAAAGAACGCATCTTATGAATGGTCAGTTGCTCCTGCGGATGTAGCAGCAATTGAAGGAGATGCTAATAAAAGCAGCGTCACCTTAAAGGGGTTGAAGGAAGGTCAGGCTACGCTGAAACTTAAAGCTACCTACGAAGGTGAAAGCAAGGAGACAGAATTTGCAATCCGGGTGCGTTCAGAAGAGGTTAAGAGCATAGATCTCTATAAGACGTCAACAGCGGCTGGAGTTGCTCCGATTCTGCCGGATTCCGTAGTGGCAAACGGGCTGGAGTTTGACGACCCGACGCCATCTCTGAAGAGTCAGACAAAACCGACGTTTGATTTTGCAGAAGAATTTAATTCACGTTTGATTCCTGTGACATGGGAAACTGTGGATCCTGCGAAATATGCTAAGAGCCAGGTTGGGAAATCATTTACGGTCAAAGGTACGGCTGTTTATGGCTACAAAGAATACGTGGCTACCGCAGTGGTAACGGTGAAGGATGCGGTTGTTTCCGCAGAAAGCAACAGCAGCGTTACTTTTGAAAACGTACAGTTGAATGATGTTTTCTGGGCGCCGAAACAGGAAGTGAATGCAAAGGCTTCCCTGAAAAAGGCAATTGAAGAGATTGAAAAAGCGTCCGGCGGAGAGCCAAACTATGACAATGCCATCAAGAAATTAAATGGCGAAAAGGACTACGATGCATTTAACGGATATGTATTCCAGGATTCGGATATTTATAAGAGTATCGAAGCGATTTCCTATACGCTTTCTGCGACCCAGAATGAGACAGATGAAGAGATGGTCGCAACCAGGAAGTTCTTAGAGGATAAGATTGAGAGCTGGATTCAGAAGATTGAGAAAGTGCAGTACGCAGACGGTTATATTGATACGTTCTTTACCCTGCGCAGCCAGAGTTCCAGCGGCGGAGGTTCTGCAGGTACGCATCGCTGGTTGAGCCTTTGGAACCATGAGATGTATAATGCAGGCCATTTCTTAGAGGGCGTGGTTGCCTATACCCGTTACCGTGAGGGAATCGGGAAACCGGACTACAGGCTCTATGTAGCTGGTAAGAGATTTGCAGACCATATTGTGGCAACCTTTGGACCGGCAGGAACCAGGCATGAGGTTCCCGGACATGAAGAGATTGAACTCGCATTGGTCAAATTTGGCAAACTGGCAGAAGAATATGAAGGCAAGGGAGCCGGACAGGATTACTATGATACAGTTAAGGTATTGATCGACAGGCGTGGCGAAAGCGCCAGCTTGCGGGAAAGTGGTTATAAAGGAGACGAATATTCGCAGGATAGAACGCCATTTAAGGATGAGACCAGTGCAGTCGGGCATTCCGTACGTGCAGGATATTTCTATACAGGCGTTACGGATATTGCAACGATGCTGCCGAATGGAAATACGGACAGGGATGATTACCTGAACAGCCTGGATACCATCTGGGAGTCCGTAACAGCAAAGAAGACTTACATTACTGGTGCAGTTGGAGCGGCTACCGCTACAAGTTCGTCGGAAGGATTCGGTGCAGATTACGATTTACCGCCGGCACAGTCTTATGCGGAAATTTGTGCAGCGATTGCCGTTGCAAACTGGAACCAGAGAATGAACCTGCTGCATGAGGATGGAAAATATGCAGACATGATAGAGACCAATCTCTACAATTCAATTCTGGTAGGAACAAACCTGGATGGAAACCGTTTCTATTACAGTACATTGTTACAGGCATCCAATGGAAATGCCCGTTCCCCATGGTTTGGATGTGCATGCTGCCCGCCGAACCTGATGCGTACGATTGCAGCAGCCAGCGGTTATATGTACACCGTACATAAGGACGATGTATTTGTTAATATGTATGCCGGAAGCGATGGCAAGGTCAACGTAGGCGGTACGCAGGTTGGTTTGAAACAGGAGACACAGTACCCATGGGACGGAAATGTGGTTATGACCGTCAATCCAGATGCTGCAAAAGCATTTACAATGAACATCCGTGTACCAGGCTGGGTAAATCAGCAGAAGAATAAAACTGTAACGATTAAGGTAAATAATCAGGCGGTTACAGCTACGCCGGAGAAAGGCTATATTGCAATTAACAGAACATGGAATAAGAATGATAAAGTAGAAATCAGCATACCGATGGAAATCCGCCTGACGGAGGCAGACCCGAATATTGTAGCGACACAGGGAAGAATTGCTATCCAGAGAGGGCCGATTGTATATTGTATGGAGAAAGCCGGAAATGCACAGCTTAATCCGGAGATTTCAGATTTTAATCCGCTGAATTTCGTGATTCCGAGAGATGTGCAGCTGACAGCAACCTATAATGAAGATCTGTTAAATGGCGTCGTAGAGATTACAGGTAATGTCAAATATCAGGACGGCAGCAATCAGGTTGATGCCAAATTACAGGCAATTCCGTACTATGCATGGAATAACCGTGGGGATGATGCGGAATTTGTAGCAGGACAGGAGAATCCGAAGAATAATTCTTCCAAGATGTTAATCTGGACAAATGCAGCAAATGCAAGTTCCAGCGGAGGCACGGATGTTTCACCGGATGATGCAGAACCGGAGATTCCGGTTATCCCCATACCACAGCTTCGCAATTATGCAACGCCATCCGTAAGCTTTACAGGATGGGGTATGGGCGCGGATTTATTTGCAGATGATAGTATGGATACGTACTGGAATGGACATTCGGATCCCAATATTGCAACGTCGCCTCAATGGATGATGTATGATTTTGGCGATAAGAGCGTACAAATTAGTGGCATGACAATCAAATTCTTTGGGGATGCGAACTGCTTGCCGCCGACAAACATAAAAGTGGAATATAAGGATGGCGCAGCATGGAAGGAAGTTACAAGGAAAGGAACGTGGACATATCCAAAAGATACAATAAACTCATATGAATTTGAGCAGCCTGTTACAACTACTGCAATTCGCGTAACCATGGTGCATGATAACAACAAGCCAGTTTGTGTTTATGACTGGAAACTGATAGGCGATATCACAGCAACAGATGCACAGAAGACAGAATTGTCCGGTAAGGTATCAGAGATAGACGCAGCCGTTAAGAAACTGAACCAGAGCGACTATACGACCGAAAGCTGGGATGCGTTGCAGACAGCGCTTACAGCAGCAAAAGCGGCCGTAGAAAATGCAAATATCGGCATAATTGCACTGACAGAGGCTGAGAAGGCATTGTTGGTTGCAAATGCAAAACTGGATAAGAAAGCTGATGCTGCAGTGGTAGCAACTTTGCAGAATATGGTTACAAAATATGAGACCGATAAGGAATTGTATTCAACTGCAAGCTGGACAGAGTTTGAAAAGACTTTGGCAGAAGCAAAGGAAGTGTTAGAAGCAAATTCCGGCAAGTCAGCAATCAACGCGGCAAGAAAGAAACTGGCGGCAGCGGCAGAAAGCCTGGATAAGAAGGCAACAGCGGCTCAAGTCAATGACCTCAAAGCAGAGTTGGCTAAGTATACAGAGAGTGAATATACCGCGGCAAGCTGGGCAAAGGTGAGGGCAGCTTATACACAGGCGAACACCGTTGCCAACAGCACGGAGCCGGGCGAGGCAGCGGTAGCGGCAGCAAAGAGCGCGCTGGAGAACGTGATTTCAAAGCTGGATAAGAAAGCCGGGGCAGCGGCAGTCAATGGCCTGGCAACAGAAGTTGCAAAATATGTAGAAAGTGAATATACGGCGGACAGCTGGAAACGTTTTGCATATACGCTGGCGGAAGTAAAGGCAGTTGCAGAAAGTACAGATCCGGGCGCAAACCAGGTAGCGGCAGCTAAAATTTCTCTGGATACGGCAAAAGATAAGCTGGAGAAGAAGGCAAGTTCATCAGCAGTTACTGCATTGACGACGAGCGTAGAAAGTGTCCTGGCATCTGTCAACCAGACAGAATATACAAAGGAGAGCTGGGCAGATTTCACCCGGGTACTGAATGACATCAAGCAGTCAGCAGCAAATGCAAGCCAGTCCCAGATTGAAGCGTTGAACGCATCTCTTGACAATGCAAAAGACGCTTTGAAGAAAAAGGCAACGGCAGCTGAGGTAGAGGCCTTTAAAAACGGCCTTGCAACGTACAAAGCATACAAAGAGAGTGATTATCTGCCTGCAGGCTATGCAGCCTTAGCCAGTGTGCTGAAAAGGGCGGATGAAGTTGCAGAAGATGCGAGTGCAAGCACCATAGAGGCTACCAATAAATTGTTGACGGATGCTGCTAAGAAACTGGTTACCGTGGCTTCTTATAATAACCTGAAAGCGGCAGTTGAAAGGGAAGGAACTTACGACAAGAACCAGTATACGGCAGAAGTGTGGGATGCATATGCCACAGCGATTAAAAACGCACAGAAAGTCTTAAATGCCAAAGACATAACACAGGCAGAGGTAAATGCTGCAACGGAAGCCTTGGCGACAGCAGAGAGCAAGCTGCAAAAGAATGGCGGATCAACCGAGGACGTGAACAAAACGGCCTTAAATGCCTCTATTGCGGCAGCAAAGGCGAAAGTACAGGCGGCTTACACGCCGGCAAGCTGGACGAAGATGCAGACAGCGCTGCGGGCAGCAGAGGCGGTAGCAGCCAACAGTACAGCAACACAGGCGCAGGTAGATAAAGCGAAGGCGGATCTGGATAATGCGGTAAGAGAGCTTGTGGCTTACACCACGACGAAGAAGAAAGCAACCATTGGTTTGAAGGAAAGCTTTTCCGTAAAGAGCAATGGCAGCACTTATACGACATCCAAGTCCAGTGTAGTAAAGATAACGAATGCCAAAACAGGCCAGGTAAAGGGTATGAAGACCGGTAAAGCAGTTGTAAAGGCAACGAACAACACAACCGGAAAGATAACAGAGTACACGATTACCGTTAAGAAAGCGCCGAAGAAGATTTCCAAGGTGACCTTCAATAAGAAGGCAATTAAGAATAAGAAGGCAACCTTAAAGAAAGGCAAATCCGCAACCCTGAAGGTAACGCTGCCGAAGGGAACGGCAAGCTATAAGATTACGTATACGTCTTCCAAGAAGAAGATTGCTACGGTAGACGCCAAGGGTAAGATTAAGGCGAAGAAGAAAGGCAAGACCACGATCACGGTTAAGACCTTCAACAAGAAGAAAATGACATTCACACTTACGGTAAAATAAAAACCGCTAAGAAATAAGGTGATGGCATAAACGTAAACTGCCGCATCGGCCGGGAAACCGGTTTGATGCGGCAGCTTGTTGTGTAGAAAAGAATGATTTTCCATAAAATCCGCCATACTAATAGGAGGAAGGCAAATAGGAGGAAGGCATGAAAGAAAAACTGGTAATTCAACACGGATGGATACATGATGCCATTCACCGGGAACCGTATGTGGCGGATATCCTGGTCGAGGATGGCAAAATTACAGAAATTGCGCCGGTGTTAAAGAGCAGGAACATTAAGCGCGCAAAGACACTGGACGCCGCAGGAGCGCAAATTTATCCCGGATTTGTGGAAGCGCATTGCCATCTGGGGCTGGATGGGTATGGCGTCGGATTTGAAGGAGCGGATTACAATGAGGTAACAAACGCACTGACACCGCAGTTGTCGGCGATAGATGGGATTAATCCGCAGGACGAAAGCCTTCGCCTTGCCGTGGAAGGAGGCGTTACCTGCGTGGCGGCGGGCCCGGGCAGTTCCAATGTTCTTGGCGGTACCTTTACAGCCTTTAAGACTGCGGGAAAACGGATAGATGATATGGTGGTTAAGGACAAAATTGCCATGAAATGCGCTTTTGGTGAGAACCCCAAGGCATGTTATAAGGATAAAGATAATTATTCCCGCATGAGCACGGCATCAAAGCTGCGGGTAATTTTGCAGCAGACGCAGGATTATCTGGCAAGGAAACGGGCGGCGGGGGATGACATATTGAAATGTCCGCCTTTTGACGCAAGGCTGGAAGCAATGATTCCCGTCATCGAGGGCTTGCTGCCGCTGAAAGCACATGTCCATCAGGCAAATGACATTTATACAGCGATACGGATTGCAAAGGAATTTCATCTCAGGCTTGCCCTTGACCACTGTACGGACGGTTCGCTGATTGCCGACGACCTGGCGCGGGAGGGTTATCCGGTGGCGGTCGGACCTACGCTGGGACATGCGACAAAATTCGAGTTAAAAAATAAAAGTTTTGAGACGCCCGGCGACCTTGCCCGCGCTGGATGCCAGGTGTCGATTATCACGGATTCTCCGGTGATCCCACAGCAGTATCTGGCTCTGTGCGCCGGGCTTGCGGTAAAATCCGGTATGGACGAGTTTGACGCCTTACAGGCAATCACCATCAATGCCGCCTGTCATATCGGGGTCGAGGAGCGGGTCGGCTCTCTGGAAACTGGTAAGGACGCAGATATTGTAATAGCTGCGGGCAATCCTATGGTATCAGATACAAAGATGAAATATGTTATCATAGACGGAAAAATTGTATATTCTAATTCAGAGTGTTGAATGCGCGGATAAGGCAGTTAGGAACTATGGGTTATGTGGAAAGAGCAATTTGAGGTAATAGCTTATGTGGATGGGGCAATATGGATAAACGGAAGGAAAGCGCTGCCTTGCGGCAACGCTTTTTGGGGGAGTAAATTTATGAAATGTTTCATGGGGTGCCACATCTTGGGCGGTGGCACCAATTAAATATATGTAAAACAACTTTATATAGTATAAAGTTCGTAATTTTTAGTCGAAGCTGATAACGGTGCGCGCTTATGTTTATGCCATCAACTTCATTTGATAAACCAAGTATAAAAGATAATTGTGTGCAAAGTGTGGACAATTTCTAAAAGAAAGATAAAGATTTCGAAAGAATTTATGAAAAAGATTATGAAAAAAATCATCTTGTAATCTCACGGATTGTACAGTATAATGTCGCTATATGAAAAAACCAGACCACAAGGGGAACCTGAAGGGAATGGGGATTGCACAAAGAAACATTATGTAAGAGAAATCGCAGGAGAGGTCCGAAAAGACCTCTGTCATAAGCGTATGCAAACCTCCATGCCTTTGGCGCGGGAGGTTTTTTATTGGAGGCAATATGGATTTGTGGAAACAGCTGATAGATAAATTAGAGACAGATTCACGTCTTACGAAAGAGGAGTGGATAACGCTTATCGAAAACCGCAATGAGGAATCGGCGGAATATCTGTTTGAGAAGGCGAGGATGTGGCAGCACAGATATTATGGCAATCAGATTTACACCAGAGGGCTGATAGAATTTACGAATTACTGTAAAAATGACTGTTATTACTGCGGTATCCGCAGGAGCAACCGCAGTGCAGAGCGTTACCGCCTGACAGAAGAACAGATTATGGAATGCTGCCGGAGCGGGTATGAGCTGGGATTTCGGACGTTTGTGCTTCAGGGCGGCGAGGACGGATGGTTTACGCAGGAGAAACTGGAGCGCATGGTATATGCGATAAAATCGGGCTATCCGGATTGCGCCATCACGCTTTCCCTGGGAGAGCGCACAAAAGAGAGCTACCGCAGGTTGTTTGAGGCGGGTGCGGATCGTTATCTGCTGCGGCACGAGACAGCAGACGAGGAGCATTACAAAAGCCTTCATCCACCGGAGCTGTCCGCAGCGAACAGAAAGAGATGCCTTTATGATTTAAAGGAAATCGGATACCAGACTGGAACCGGGTTCATGGTCGGAAGTCCCGGGCAGGGGGCGGAGCATCTGGCGGAGGATATGATGTTTATCCGGGAGCTTGAGCCGCATATGGTGGGCATCGGGCCTTTTGTGCCGCACCATGATACGCCGTTTGCGAATGAGACCGGGGGAACGGTGGAATTAACATTATTTATGATTGGGCTTTTGCGGGTCATGCTGCCAAAATTGCTTTTGCCCGCGACAACTGCCCTGGGGACGATAGATAAAAGGGGCAGGGAGAAAGGCATTCTGGCGGGGGCAAATGTGGTTATGCCGAACCTTTCGCCGACATCTGTCCGCAGGAAATATGAACTTTATGATAATAAAATCTGTACCGGCGATGAGGCGGCGGAATGTCGTAACTGCTTAAGCCGCAGAGTGGAAAGCATTGGCTATCGGCTTTGTGTCAGCCGGGGAGACTATGGAACTTAAAAGGTTTTGATGTTTTGTATCAAAGCCAGATAATAGAAATCAGGAGGATAAGAAAATGTATAATGTAATGTCACCAAAAGCAGAGGAATTTATCAGTCATGAGGAGATTCTGGAATCACTGGCATATGCTGAGAAAAATAAGAATAACCGCAAGCTGATTGACGAAATTTTGACAAAGGCGCGGGAGAGAAAAGGGCTTTCCCACCGTGAGGCAGCCGTGCTCCTGGACTGTGAGCTGGAAGATAAGAATCAGGAAATCTATGCACTTGCGGAGCAAATTAAGAAGGATTTCTACGGAAACAGGATTGTCATGTTCGCGCCGTTGTATTTGTCCAATTACTGTGTGAACGGCTGTGAGTATTGTCCTTACCATGTGAAAAACAAGCATATTGCACGCAAGAAACTCACGCAGGAAGAAATTGTAAAAGAGGTTACGGCATTGCAGGATATGGGGCATAAACGCCTTGCGCTGGAGGCTGGCGAAGATCCGGTGAATAACCCGATTGAATATATTCTGGAGTGCATCAAAACGATATACGGGATCAAGCACAAAAACGGAGCGATTCGCCGCGTGAATGTCAATATCGCGGCGACTACGGTAGAAAATTACCGGAAATTGAAGGATGCGGGCATCGGCACTTATATTTTGTTTCAGGAGACATACCATAAGGAATCTTATGAGAAATTGCATCCCACAGGCCCCAAGCACGATTATGCCTATCATACGGAGGCGATGGACCGCGCGATGGATGGCGGCATTGACGATGTAGGCCTGGGCGTGCTTTATGGACTCAATAATTACCGGTATGACTTTACCGGCATCCTCATGCACGCGGAGCATCTGGAGGCATATAAGGGCGTAGGCCCCCACACCATTAGCGTACCGCGCCTGCGCCGTGCGGACGATATTGACCCGGATGTCTTTGACAATGGAATTTCCGATGAGATTTTTGCAAAGATTGTCGCATGTATCCGTATTGCGGTGCCATACACCGGCATGATTGTATCCACCAGGGAGAGCCAGAAGTGCAGGGAAAAGGTGCTGCATTTGGGGATTTCCCAGATTAGCGGGGCGTCAAGAACCAGCGTTGGCGGCTATGCCGAGCCGGAACCTGAGGAGGAGAATTCCGCGCAGTTCGACGTGAGCGATAACCGGACGCTGGATGAAGTGGTAAGGTGGCTGATGGAGATGGACTATGTGCCAAGTTTCTGTACGGCATGTTACCGGGAAGGCAGGACGGGAGACCGTTTCATGACGCTTTTAAAGAGCGGGCAGATTGTAAACTGCTGTCATCCCAATGCATTGATGACCTTGAAAGAATATCTGGAGGATTATGCCTCTGAGGAGACGAGGGTTATCGGTGATAAACTGATTGAAAAAGAGATGGACGTCATCACCAATCCGAAGGTCAAAGAAAAAGTCCGGGATTACCTTGCAAATATCCACAATGGAGAGCGGGATTTCCGGTTTTAATCACACAAAGTCCTGACAAATGCCCTTGATATGTCCGATATGTTTGGATATAATAGAGGATAACAGAGCGGATTTGAGGAGTGTGTCATGAGCATACAGGACAAGATGGAGCAGATTTTAAAAAACATTCATCTGCTTTTTTCGGAAAGCAAGCCATACGATGAGGATGGGACGTGGATTATAGTAGAGAAAGAGAAAATCTTTGAGCAGTTGGAGCAGTTGAACCTGGCTGTCTATGAGATGATGGATACGTACGAGATGACGAACCAGAAGCATCAGCTTGCACAGCGCCGCTGTGAGAAGCGCGGCGAAGAGATTATTCGCAAGGCGAGCAGCCATGCAGATGATATCTATGCGGCGTCCATTATGTATACGGATGACGCTATCAACCGGATTTGCCACATTATGGAGGACGCCAACGATTCCGTCCAGAAAATTTTCCGCGGGCTCAACAATGAGATGGAGCGTGAACGGGAACGGGTTCGTCATAACCAGCTGGAGCTTACAAGCCAGCTTCAGGATTTTGCAGATACCAATAAATATATTAAGCTCATTGAGGAAATCAATAAGAAACTGGAGCGCGAGCGTATGGAAGAGGCGCAGGCGCGCAAGGAGAAACGTATCCAGAACGAAGGAAAAACATATTCTGACGTTCAGCCTGAGATTCGTGTAAATGAAGAATACCTGGAGCGCAGGGAGAGGCATTATGAGCTGACGCCTTTAGAAATCAATGTCCGCAAAGAGGAGGAGGAGAGCCTTTCGCGCGTGACCGGCAAGGAATTTGCAGAAAGCCTCCGCCGCAGAGCCGCCAAGAACCGCGATGTGCAGAGTTCTCTGCAGATTGAAGATATGTCTGAGAATACTTCCCCCCTGCCGCAGGAGCTGATGTTTGACGAGGTAACGCTTCCGCCGGAGGAAGAACCGGAGATTCGCGTGGATCTGGATGCGGAATATTTTAAATGGAGAGAAGAGAATGAAAGGGCAGATGGCGCAGAACCGTCTGCAGAGCCGGAGAAACGGGGACTGAAATCCCTGTTTGGCAGAAAAACGTAATGATCATAGGGAGATGAGCCTAACGCCCGCCGCAATGTTCCTGCGGCGGGATATTATTTATAAAATATTAATAAAAATCATGACTGTTACTTAAAAAAGGATTGTTACAATAACAAATACCAAGAGCTGGTAAGATGAGGTGAAGAGATGAAAAATATTTTAGTTTGTGATGATGACAAAGAAATTGTGGATGCGATAGAGATATACCTGCAGCAAGAGGGCTATCAAATCTTCAAGGCTTACGATGGAGAACAGGCGATTCGGATGTTGGACGAGCAGGAGATCCATCTTCTGATTATCGACGTGATGATGCCGAAGCTGGATGGGATACGCGCAACGCTGAAAATTCGCGAGGAGAGCAGTATTCCGATTATTATTTTGTCGGCGAAATCTGAAGATGCGGACAAGATTCTGGGTTTGAATATCGGGGCGGACGATTATGTCACAAAACCGTTCAATCCGCTGGAGCTGGTGGCGCGGGTAAAATCTCAGCTCAGACGCTATACGCAGCTGGGGAATGTGGTGGAGAACAACAGCCATATTTACCAGGTGGGGGGCCTTATCATCAATGATGAATTGAAAGAAGTGGTGGTAGATGATGTTGTGGTGAAACTGACGCCGATTGAATATAACATCTTATTGCTTCTGGTAAAAAATCAGGGAAAAGTATTCTCCATCAACCAGATTTACGAGCGTATCTGGAACGAGGATGCAATTGGAGCGGATAATACGGTAGCAGTGCATATCCGCCATATCCGGGAAAAAATTGAAATCAACCCCAAAGAACCGCGGTACCTGAAAGTGGTTTGGGGCGTGGGCTACAAAGTAGAGAAATCAGAAAAATAGGAGAAAGGCATTTCTCCGAATGATAAAGGCGGTGATTACATGAAAAAAAGGCGGTACTCTTTCGGCATGAAGGCAGCGGTTCTGGCAGCGCACCAATGTCTGGCAACGATCCTGGCGTTGTGTATGACGTTGCTGATTCTGTTATTTATGGGAAATGTGTTAAATTTTGGCGAAAAGAGAAACATTCCCTATCAAGATACGGATTATTTTACGAATCAGTTCGAGAACACGGCAATGGATATCCTGGATTTCGTAGATTTGCGGAGAAAGTTTGAGACTAACGGTCTCTATGACGCGGAGAAAAAGTTCAATATCTGGCAGTATTACCAGAATCAGGAGGGTCTGGAGCGTGCGGTGCGAAGGAAAGACGCAGACAAGCTGACGTACCGGTTGGGAGATCTGGTAGAGTGGTCCGGAAGTTACAGCACGCAGCAGCTTGAGATTGTGGCTGAATGTTATCTTGATGACGGCCTTCACCAGAAAATAAACATTTACCGGGATGGGGAATCTGTATTCAGTCAGGAGAATACGCTCGACAGCCTGAAGGATTTGACGCCGGAACTCAGGGATGAGATTATTAAAAGCGTCGAATATCATTATGGCGGCTCCTATCGCATGTCCTCGATAGACGAAACCTGGGCAGTCGTCCGCAACACGGAGGACCCGGATGCGGATGCATCGGGTACAGAGCCCCATGGCCAGGAGCCATATTCGGATACCTCTGCACTGGAAGGATATATCGCAGGCAGCGTATTGGAAGAAGGCATGGCGGCTTCCGTTACGGAAGCAGAAGAAGGGCAAGAGGATCTGGATGAGCGGGAGCAGAAGATTGTCCAGAAGGTCATAGCAGGAAAGCTGTATGATTTGAAGGGAGAAGAGCTGGAATGGCTGTTAAATGAGCTGGACATGGGCTATAGTTCAAGTTCTTCTACCTGTGAATCTGTGATGGAGGATTATCTGCCTGTTAAGGGCGTGTCAATCTGGGATATGTTTTTGCATGGGGACTGTTCCCTGGAATATATGCAGAATGCATATCAGGCGCTGGCATTTACGCTTGATAACATCAACGAGGAAATCA
The DNA here is from genome assembly GCA_910587895.1 of uncultured Lachnospiraceae bacterium. GTDB lineage: Bacteria > Bacillota > Clostridia > Lachnospirales > Lachnospiraceae > Petralouisia. The sequence continues at coordinate 5,804 of CAJUOE010000302.1, read as the reverse complement.
GCCGTTACCGCAAAGGAATCAATACTTATAATCAGCAGGGGCATCCGTCAAATGTGTATTACTGGGTCATTCGGGACAGGGAAGAGGATGCTTATACGAACATTGAAGACAGCAAGGGCATGGATTTGCCTGCGTTTGGGAAAAAACTTGGAAGGTACGTGCTGTTTCGGGAAAAGGATACATATCTGGAAACAAACGTAAAGGATATGAATGAGTATTTTTATAACCGGATGGAACCTTTGTATGTTGGCAAGAAGAGCGTGCTGTTCATCGGTGTGGATTTGAATTTCCCATATGAGGATGCTTTTTGGGAGGCGAGGCAGGAATATGACCGGATGTATCCGTGGATAAAAATCTGTCTGTGGGGAGCCGTGATGTGTTTCCTTCTGGAAGTGATCTGCCTGATTTATCTGAGCGTTGTGGCGGGCAAACGCGATGATTCGGGAGAGATATACCTGAATTTCTTTGACCGCATTCCCACGGAGATATTGTTTGTGCCGGCAGCCGTAACGATTGTTGCATTTATATTCGGGCTTGCGAACGTGTGGACGGTGTACGATGGCGGAAACTTTCTGATTCCGATCCTGTTGTCCTGCGGCATCACGTTTTTTGGAACGGCGTTGCTGTTGATCTTTTACCTGAGTTTCATCCGGCGGATTCGCGCGGGCGTCCTGTGGCATCACAGTATTTTGCGCTGGTTTGCCCATGGGATCGGGCAGTTGTTTACCAGAAGGAAATCCTGTACGAAAATGCTGGTCTGGTTTGGAATGCACCTTTTGGCTTGCCTGTTCATCCTGCCTATGATCAGCGCATCCTATGATAGGGGAGCCTGTGTGATGGGCGTATTCCTCTTTGCCGTGCTCTGTGGCGTGGAAGCGGTTCTGATTATCCGCGAGGGCGTACAGCGCAACGAGGTGATGGAGGGAATCAGCAAGATTTCTGACGGTGATTTGGAGTATAAGATTGAGGTAGAAGAGTTAAAAGGCGATAATAAAAAACTGGCGCAGGCGGTCAATACGATAGGGGAAGGGCTGCATCATGCGGTGGATGAGAGCATGAAAAACGAGCGGCTGCAGTCGGATTTGATTACCAATGTTTCCCATGATATCAAGACGCCGCTGACGTCGATTATCAATTACGTGGACTTGCTGAAACGTGAGGAGCTGCAGAATGAGCGCGCACAAAACTACATCGCAGTGCTCGACAGCAAATCCCAGCGGCTGAAACAGCTTGCGGAGGATCTTGTGGAAGCGTCGAAAATCAGCTCCGGCAACATCAGCCTCAATATGGAGCGCATCAATCTTGTGGAGCTGGTACACCAGACGGACGGAGAATTTGCGGAGCGGTTTGCGCAGCGGGACCTGCAGGTGGTCTCCAACCTTCCCACAGAATCGGTGGTGATTCTTGCGGATGGCAGAAGAATCTGGCGCGTACTGGAAAACCTCTATGCAAACGTGGCAAAATATGCCATGGAAAAAACCAGGGTATATATGGATTTGCAGGCGGATGGAGAGAAAGTCTCGTTTTCGATTAAAAATATTTCAGAAAATCCCCTGAATATCGAGGCGGATGAACTGACGGAACGTTTTATCCGCGGGGATATTTCCCGCAGCACGGAAGGCAGCGGCCTGGGGCTGTCCATTGCGCAGAACCTCACTACTTTGATGGGGGGAACCTTCCGGATTTACCTGGATGGAGATTTGTTTAAGGTAATGATAGAGTTTCGGCAGGAGTAACAGAAATTTAGCCTTGTATTTCACCGGTAAGCACATTATAATGAAAGCTGTAAACATCTTTGTGAGACTGAAATCAGAGGAGGCAAAACATGATTAAATTACACGACGGTGGAGTATATCTGATAAATGGACAGACATTGATTCCTGAGGATGGACAATCATCCGCAGCCATTGAGGCTAAGACCGGGAAAGCCGTGACGAAAGAGGAGGCCGCGCGTAATACGATTGCGTACGGAATTCTTTCCGAGCACAATACATCCGGGAATATGGACAAATTAAAAATTAAGTTTGACAAGTTGACGTCCCACGACATTACCTTTGTGGGCATCATTCAGACGGCGCGGGCGTCGGGGCTTGAGAAGTTCCCGGTTCCCTATGTGCTGACGAACTGTCATAATTCGCTTTGCGCGGTGGGCGGAACCATCAACGAGGATGACCATATGTTTGGTTTGACCTGTGCGAAGAAGTATGGCGGCGTCTATGTACCGCCGCATCAGGCGGTTATCCATCAGTATGCGCGTGAAATGCTTGCGGGCGGCGGGAAGATGATTCTCGGTTCGGATTCGCATACACGTTATGGCGCGCTGGGTACGATGGCAATGGGCGAGGGCGGACCGGAGCTGGTAAAGCAGCTTTTGAACAAGACTTATGATATCAATATGCCGAAGGTGGTAGGCGTTTACCTGACCGGGAAACCGGAGAAAGGCGTAGGGCCGCAGGACGTGGCTCTGGCGATTATCGGGGCTGTGTTTGCCAACGGCTATGTGAATAACAAGGTCATGGAATTCGTAGGGCCGGGCGTATCGAACCTGAGTGCGGATTTCAGGATCGGCGTTGACGTTATGACGACCGAGACGACCTGTCTGTCATCCATCTGGAGGACGGATGATACGATACGGGAATTCTATGAGACACACAAGAGGCCGGAGGATTACAAAGAGCTCAATCCGGGACAGACCGCATATTATGACGGCATGATTGAGGTTGATTTGGCCAAGGTAAAGCCAATGATTGCCATGCCGTTCCATCCGAGCAACACCTATACGATTGAAGAGCTGAATGCGAATCTGATGGACATCCTTGACGACTGTGAGAAGAAGGCGCTGGTAAGCCTGGATGGCGCGGTTGATTTTACATTGAAGGACAAGGTTCGTGACGGCAGGCTCTATGTGGATCAGGGAATTATCGCAGGCTGCGCCGGAGGCGGATTTGAGAATATCTGTGCGGCGGCGGACATTATGGAAGGCGCCAGCATTGGCGCAGATGAATTTACATTGAGCGTATATCCGGCAAGTATGCCGGTTTATATGGAACTGTTAAGAAATGGCGCGGCAGAGACGCTGATGGAGACGGGGGCTATCTTAAAGACGGCATTCTGCGGCCCCTGCTTTGGTGCGGGCGATACGCCGAGCAATAATGGATTCTCCATCCGCCATTCTACCAGAAATTTCCCCAACCGTGAGGGAAGCAAGCTTCAGAGCGGACAGATTGCGTCCGTTGCGCTGATGGATGCCCGTTCCATTGCGGCAACCGCGGCAAACAAGGGATATCTGACGCCTGCTACGGATATGGACGTATATTTCTCCAATCCGAAATATTACTTTGACAGCAAGATTTATGCGAACCGCGTATTCGACAGCAAGGGCGTGGCAGACTCCGCGCAGGAGATTAAATTTGGCCCCAATATCAAGGACTGGCCGGCGATGAGCGCATTGCCGGAGAATATGGTATTGAAGGTTGTCTCCGAGATTCACGATCCGGTAACCACGACGGACGAGCTGATTCCGTCCGGCGAGACTTCTTCCTACCGTTCCAATCCTCTGGGACTTGCAGAATTTACATTGTCCCGGAAAGACCCGGCGTATGTGGGACGCGCAAAGGAGATCCAGAAAGCGCAGAAGGCAGTGGAAGCAGGAACCTGCCCGCTGGATGCAGTGGAAGAGCTGAAACCCGTGATGGAAGCGATTCATAAATCTTTCCCGGAGAAATCATTTGCAGATGCGAAGCCGGGCGTGATTGGATTTGGAAGTACAATATTTGCAGTGAAACCGGGAGACGGTTCCGCGAGGGAACAGGCTGCCTCCTGCCAGAAAGTGCTGGGCGGCTGGGCGAACATTGCCAATGAGTATGCAACGAAACGTTATCGTTCCAACCTGATTAACTGGGGTATGCTGCCGTTTTTGATTCCGGCAGGGGATTTGCCGTTTGCCAACGGTGACTATATCTTTGTGCCCGATATCCGCATGGCCGTGGAGGAACGCAAGACAGAGATTACCGCCTATGTGGTAAAAGACGGCGCGTTGAAGGAGTTTGCGCTTGGCATGGGTGAACTGACGGAAGATGAGCGTACGATCATTCTCAAAGGCTGCCTCATCAATTACTATAAGTCTGAGTAACAATAGGAAATTAATGGCAGGGTATTGTGGATAACAATACCCTGACTTCGTAACGGGAGGATGTATTTGCAGTGGAAGAACAGAAAAATACAAGAGAAAAGACAAATTGGAATATCAGGCCCTATTTAGCGATAGGGCTTACCGCTTTTTTAGTTATCACGGGGGCAATCGCGTTTTACTTCTTAATGTACCGTTATACCGGGGTTACGAAATTTATAGGCCAGATTACCATGATTTTGCGGCCGATTACGATTGGTCTGGTAATCGCTTATCTGATGACGCCGATTGTAAATTTTGAAGAACGCCACCTTTTGCCGCTGGCGAAGAAGAAAATGAAAAATCCGGATAAAGCGGATAAGCTGGTAAGGGTGGTCAGCGTGTTCGGGGCGCTGCTCTTTTTCGTGCTGTTTATCGGCATTTTGCTGCTTATGGTAATCCCGGAGCTTTATAAGAGCATTAACGGCCTGATCATTACGCTTCCGAAGCAGGTCAACAGCTTTATGGACTGGCTGAACGCGTATGTCAGCAGTGACAGTAAAATTTCAGGATATCTGGAAATCGGGCTCAAGAACGGGACGGAATTTTTCGAGAACTGGGCGAAATCTGATTTCCTACCGCAGGCGAAGAACATTATGGCAGGCGTTACCACCGGGGTCATCAATGCCGTTAAGATCGTATTTAATGTTGCGATTGGCATTATTATTTCCATTTATGTGCTCATGAGCAAGGAAGAGTTTATCGGACAGAGCAAGAAACTGGTCTATGCGCTGCTGCCGGGGAAATCTGCAAATGCAGTGATCCATACCGTACACAAGAGCAATGAAATTTTCGGCGGATTTATTTCCGGTAAAATTATAGATTCCCTGATTATCGGTATTTTATGCTTTATCTGCCTGTATTTTATGAAGATGCCCTACGCCTTGCTTGTCAGCGTGATTGTGGGCGTTACCAATGTGATTCCATTTTTCGGGCCGTATCTGGGCGCGGTGCCAAGCGCAATCCTCATTATGCTGGCAAACCCGCTCCAGGGCGTGTATTTCATTATCTTTATCTTAATCTTGCAGCAGGTGGATGGTAATATCATCGGCCCGGCAATTTTAGGGGAATCTACCGGTCTCTCTTCGTTCTGGGTTGTGTTTGCGATTCTCGTAGGCGGCGGGCTGTTCGGCATTCTGGGCATGATTATCGGCGTACCGGCGTTTGCAGTAATGTTCTATGTGCTTCGCAAGACGATTAACTATATATTAAGGAGAAAGCATCTTCCCGAAAGCAGTACACATTATATTCAGGTAGAGAGGCTGGATGTTGAGAATCGGACCCTGCTCTGCTATCAGGACGAGGAACCTTCAAAGGAGAAACCAGGGAAACAGAAACGCGGAGGCGGCATCCTAGGTGGAAAATGGAAGTTATCCCAAAAACGAAAAAAGAAATAATTTCCGATAAGTTTTAGAATGAAATTCGACAAGAGGTTTTAAGCCTCTGCCGAATTTCTTTTTTTATTGGAATAGCAGAGAAAAAGGAGAGCGTGCAGAGTGTAGAAACTCTGACACGCTTATTTTTTTACCATTAAGCAGAAAGGAGCGGGGACAGTGGCAAGGAAGTATAAAAGATTACGCTATGAGGACAGACGGACAATAGAAAAGATGCTTAAGGCTGGCGATAGCATAGTAGA
>CAJUOE010000301.1 GCA_910587895.1 uncultured Lachnospiraceae bacterium | reverse complement strand
TGTGCCTGAAAATCGGCACTCACAAGGTAATATCTAGGGTAAGTATCTAGGAAATACATAGGCATTCTCCTTTCATGTGGCTAGTATAACATATAAAATATTCTACCTCAAGGGAAAAATGCGAATAAAAGTGTTGACATCATAACACATATGTGCTATTGTATGTTCATCGAAAGAAAAAATTCTACTTTCAAAGGAAAGTGAGAACGAATAGAAAGAGAGAAGGAGGACAAGAGATATGACAGTTGAAGAATTTAAGGACTTGTTTGAGAAAGAAATAGCATATACAGTAGAAAATGAAAATCAGAATCACTATGGGGTGTTAGATTGGTTTTTGCACAATATATCAGATGAAGAAGCGATTTTGGGAGAACGCCATTTCGCATGTGTGAAGATTAGAGAACAGCTTATGAGCAGAAAACTCATGACAGTGAAAAGCGAATTTGTATTTATCGAAAGAAGGTGAAAAGAAGATCGATTGGAGTAAGTCTGGTGGCAAAAGATATAAGCCAAAACAGAGGTAAGCTACGACACCACGGAAGGAGGGATTGGATTGGAAAAGAATTCTGCATTGTACCAGCTCATGATTGTCCGCATGAACGGCGTCATGAACGGCATTGTAAGCGGTGACGAGGAATACCAGGCAATCAGCCGCAAGTCAGATGAATATTCCGGCCAACTGGATGGGATGAAATTGCCGAGGGAAGTCCGCCAGTTGATTGACCGCTACGTCAGCGAGCAGAACGCGCTCGGCTCCCGGTATGGGATGCTCGCCTACCTGTTGGGATTTTCCGACTGCAAGGCCATGTTTTTAGGGAAAGGTCTGCCGACAGAAGTAAAAGAAATGAATGCTGAATTGTAACTGCAAAAAAGCCGGACAGGACGGAAAGGCTGCGCCACAGCCCTTCCGCCCTGTCTCTCTTTCGTTTTAAATGAATATCCACACCTCCAGTTCCGCATACCTGTTTGATTTCGACCACTGTGGGTGTTTCTTGAACCACGCCCTCTCGTCATCCGGCGTGACCGTTATCTTCTTAAAATAAACAGGGGAACCGGCATCATCCAGTCCCCCGCCTGCATCGGGGCTTAAGTTTAAGAGCCACTCAAAGCGGTCCTCGTAAACCCTCACCCCTGACACATATTTATCCATCTGTTCTTCTGAAAATTCCCCGTCCTCCGGCATGGTGAACTGCCCCATGAGCCTGCGCAGGTTTTCCAGCTTGCCGCTTTACTTTACCCTGATATCCACGTCCCCCATATATTTCTCCGCTTCCCTTTTTACATTGGAAAGCCCGATCTCGTGCATGGAACCCTGCCTTCCGAAAAGCTCCTTTTCCTTTGTGGAGATTGGGAGGTTCATATCCGCGTCCATGATGATCTCCCCTTGAAACGGGTTCCTAACTTCGATCAGAAAGAACTTTCTCTTCTGCCTGCTGGAAATGAAAATGTACCTGTCGCCCTGCCGCATCTTCCCGCAGGCTTCCAGGGCGTTCTGCAACAGGTTGTTTACAATGATGCCGATGTCATAGGCATCATACCTTTCCGATTCCGGGTAGTTAAACTCTGACCGGAACTGTATGCCCTGCTTTTCCGTAGCTTTCTGCCTGTCGTTCACGATCACATCTGTAACGGCATTCCCTGTCTTTATAGAAAATTCAAAGGCATCCATGCTCTCATCCATTCTGGAGATGTACTGCCCCATGCCGCCATAGTCCCCGCTTTCAAGCAGCCCTTTGATATTGGTCAGATGGTTTTTCATCTCATGCTTCATCCGGCGGATACCGTCATAGAACTGATCCACCTCCACCATCCGCTCCTGTATGGCATGGACCTGTTGCTGTTCCACAAAATATCTTTCCTTTTCCTCCTGAAGCCCCATAATCATCTGACCTTTCCTAGCAGATTTGCTACAATAACACATGGATAATTCTATCCAAAAACAACTGAACAGACACGAAACCAGACTGTTGTAAACCGGACAATTTACAGCAGTTTTTTTGTACCCAAAATCAGGAAAGGAAGTATAAGAAATGGCA
>CAJUOE010000300.1 GCA_910587895.1 uncultured Lachnospiraceae bacterium | reverse complement strand
TTTCTGATTCCAATGTTTGGGAGGGAACTGGCGCTTGAGAATCCCGAATTTTCACATTGTTACTATCCCTGGCTGGTGATGTTATGGATTTGTGCGATTCCCTGTTATCTTGTGCTTTATCGTGGGTGGAAGATTACGGTGGAGATAGCGGGGGATAATTCCTTTTCCTATGAGAATGCGCGTCATCTCAAGCATATCGGTGTGCTTGCGCTTGCGGACAGCGTTTATTTCTTTGTCTCGAACTTAGTGTTTTTGTTTCTCAATATGTCGCATCCGAGCGTATTTCTGGTGTCCCTGTTTGTGGATTTTGCAGGCGTTGTGGTAGCGGTGATCGCGGCAGCATTATCGCATCTGGTACTTAAGGCGGCGGAAATTCAACAGGAAAACCGGCTTACAATTTAAAAAGGAGGCTGTATATGGCAATTATCACCAATATAGACGTAATGCTGGCAAAACGGAAGATGAGCGTGACGCAGTTATCGGAGCGCGTCGGCATTACGATGGCAAATATTTCCATTCTTAAGAATGGTAAGGCAAAGGCAATCAAAGTAGATACACTTGATAAAATCTGCCGGGCGCTGGAATGCCAGCCCGGAGATATTCTGGAGTGGAGGGAGGAGGAAGAACATGAAGAATAGAATGGAAGGACATACCCCATATTTTCTGGGAATGGCAGTCATTTATGCGTTCTGTTTTGCAGTCGCATTTTACAAAAATTATGTTGGACTTACATTTCCGTTGATAACGGCGCTTACGCTGTTCGTCTGTGCTTTATATATGAAGAAAATGGAGGTCGTCTGGAAAAAGTCAAGCTGGCTGTATGTTGGGGCATGTCTTTTGCTGGGCGTCAGCACAGTCCTCACAACCAGTTTTTTCGTGGTCTTTTTTAATACGGTAGGAATACTTTTGCTGATTACCGTGGTTATGCTGCGTCAGCTATACGATGACAGGGAGTGGAATTTTGGGCAGTACCTGGTAAACATGTTATTTCTGTATCTTAACATGATTCCGGAGGTGGCTGCGCCTATTCTGCATCTCATGCGGTATCTGAAAGCGCGCAGAAAAGAAGATGGAAAAGAAGAAGGGAAGAAAGGGATGAAATACATCCTGCTTGGCGTTTTGCTTGGATTGCCAATGCTTATTTTTGTGATTCTTCTCTTAAGCAGCGCAGACCAGGTATTTTCCAAAATAGTCGGAGAGGCATTTTATAAGCTGTTTTGTGAGATTTTGTTCTCTCCAAATGTGGTTTTCGTGGTTTTGCTGATGATTCTGGGATTTTTCGGCATCTACAGTTTTCTTTCAGCACTGTCTCTCAACAATATGCCGCAAACTAAGGGTGATGCGAAGAAACGCAATCCTTTGACGGCGATTACCTTCCTGTCCATGGTGACGTTTATCTATGTGATTTTCTGTGTAATCCAGATTGTGTTTTTGTTTACCGGGGGAATGCTGCTGCCGGAAGGATATACGTATGCGGAATATGCGCATCAGGGATTTTTCCAGTTGCTATTTGTGTGCATCTTTAACCTGGTTCTGGTGGTTTCGTGTATGGCGGTATTTGACAGGAACCGCATATTGAACATTTTGCTGCTGCTGTTTTCCGGCTGCACGTATGTGATGATTGCATCGAGTGCATTTCGCATGATTCTCTATATCCGCACCTATCATCTGAGCTTTCTGCGGGTGCTGGTATTGTGGTTTCTTGCCCTTTTGGCAGTGCTGATGGTGGGTGTTGCGCTGGCAGTGCTGCGCAGGGAGTTTGGGCTGTTTCGTTATTGCATGGCGGTGGTTGCAGCATTTTATCTGGTGTTCTCCTTTGGAAAGGTGGATGTGCTTGTCGCAAAATACAATGTGGCGCAGATGGGGGAAAACATTAGTTATGAAGACCTGAAATACCTTACGTCCCTGTCCATGGATGTCGTACCGGTTTTGGGCGAATATGATTTTGCGCATGAAAACTGTATCCGTCAAGGAACCTACGTGGAGGAATACGATTATTATACGCCTGCGGGAATCTGGGATTATGATATTGATACGGGCAGATCCGTCCTGAAAAAAGGATGCCGGCGCTGCCTGTTGAACAAGACCTTCCATCGTGTGATGGAGCACACGGAGGGCATGACGCTGCGCACGTTCCATGTGTCGAAGTATCTGGCGCGTGAAACGGCGGAAATGTATTTTGCGCCTGGGAAAAAATAGCATTTTTTGTGGCATTTTTAGCATTTGCAGTTTCTTGACATCAATCGAAAACCTTTATATAATAAACAGCGGATTAATTATTTGAAACAGGAGTTTGGGATTCTTTTGTTTGTAGTATCAATATATAGTACCAATAGGTCTTGCTGCCGCACGAAGGAAAATAAGCGGAGTGATAAAGTTCAAAAGGTCTTGCTGCCAAAGGCAGCAAAGACATTTTGCACATAAAAGCGTCTGGAAAGCTGGCTTTCCATAGCGCTTTTATGTGCAAAGTATGCTCATTGCGTGGCAATGAGCGCCTTTTGAACAAGTTATATCTATACAGAGATTTCTTCGTGCGACAGCCCCGCTTTTTGTACATGACCTTTTGACGCCATGATATCAGTTGCAATAAAGAACCTCAGACGGCAAGAGGAATTGACCGTGAAGAATTACAGTTTTATACATATTATTGAATTGTACCACACATATAAAGGAACAGGTGTACAGGAAAAACGTGATTTTTATCAGCACAAGAGTGATTACTATCAGTTTTTTGTGAAAATGATACTGATATTGGCGAGTCTGGCGTCGCTTTCTTATCTGGTATCGGATTATCAGCTGAACGGGAATACGATTATGCCGACGCTGATTCCCCGCACATCAATATTAATACCGATGTTTTTGTATGCGTTTCTGGAACCAAAGGTGAAAAACTACAGGATAAAAGAGCTTTTGAATTACCTGCTTCTCAACATGATAGTGTTTGCGACGATCTGGTCTGTATACCATCTTGAGATTAAGACGCATTTCAGCGAGGGAGCTACGATCATGAACCTTATTTTCCTGATCTGCTGTCTGGGGGCAAGTCCGTGTTCCGGATTTGTGGGCTATTGCGCCTTTTTTGCACAAATATTGATTTCACATCAGTTTAATCATTATGAAAACCTCGATGTGATATTATCGCTTAATATTCCGTGCTTTGTGGCGATTACGGTTGCTCATTATCTTTTGAATCTGGGAGAATTTGAGCATTACCTGACGGCCAGGAAACTGGAAAATGCGTTGATTACGGATCCGCTGACAACGGTCTATAACCGCCACAGGATGAATCAGCTAATCAAAGATAACCAACTGATCAGCGACGAGGCGCAAATTTCAATTATTATGCTTGACATTGATTTCTTTAAGAGCGTCAATGATACTTACGGTCATTATGCCGGGGATCAGGTTCTGCATTTTCTGGGAACCACGCTCATGCGGGAAATCCCAAAAAATGGAACCGTCATTCGTTTTGGCGGCGAGGAGTTTATCATTATTCTGCCCGGCTGGGCGGCGGAGAAAGCCTATGAGAAGGCGGAGCAGATACGAAGGAAAATCGCCTCGTCGGAGGAATGTCCGGTTAAATTTCATATTTCGGCAGGCGTGGTGGCCTATAATGGTAATTTCCAAAAATCCATAAGCGCGGCAGACCACGCACTCTATCATGCAAAAGAAACCGGCAGAAACCGCGTATTCTGGGATCGGGAATTTTAAGTTTGAAACATTAAATTTGAGGAGGCAGACATGATTCGTACAATATCAACAGAAGAAATTACGAGAAATATCCGTGAAATGTGTATTGAGGCAAACCATTATTTGTCTGAGGATATGAAAAGAGCTTTAAAAAATGCGGTCGATACGGAAAAGGCGCCTCTGGGAAAGAAAATCTTGCATCAGCTTCAGGAAAACCTTGCAATTGCAGATGAAGAGATGATTCCGATTTGTCAGGATACCGGGATGGCTGTCGTTTTTGCAGAGATAGGCCAGGATGTTCATCTGGAAGGAATGTTGCTGGAAGAGGCAATTAACGAGGGCGTCCGCCAGGGGTATGTGGAAGGATTTCTGCGCAAGTCTGTGGTAGGCGACCCGTTGCTGCGGGAGAATACGAAAGACAATACGCCGGCGGTTATCCATTGTTCCATTGTTGCGGGTGATAAGGTGAGGCTTGCGCTGGCGCCAAAAGGATTTGGCAGTGAGAATATGAGCCGCATTTTTATGCTCAAACCAGCGGATGGCATAGAGGGGGTAAAGCAGGCGATATTGACGGCGGTGAGGGATGCGGGGCCCAATGCCTGTCCGCCGATGGTTGTTGGCGTGGGTATCGGGGGCACGTTCGAGAAATGCGCCCTTCTTGCGAAACAGGCATTGATTCGCCCGGTAGATGAGCGCTCAAAGATACCTTATATAAAGAAACTGGAAGAGGAAATGCTGACGAAGGTAAATGGGCTTGGCATTGGCCCCGGTGGGCTGGGCGGTACGACGACGGCGCTCGCAGTCAATATCAATACATATGCGACCCATATTGCGGGACTTCCGGTTGCCATTAATATCTGCTGTCATGTAAACCGACATGTGGTGCGGGAAATATAGAAAAGGGAGGATTGCAATATGGATAAGCATGTTACTGCGCCAATTACCGCTGAAGCAGCCAGGAACCTTCATGCGGGAGATTATGTATATATATCGGGAACCGTCTATGTTGCGAGAGATGCGGCTCATAAGCGGTTTATGGAAGTTCTCGACAGAGGGGAGGAGCTGCCGTTTCCGATAGAGGATGCCGCAATATATTATATGGGTCCTTCTCCGGCAAGGGAGGGGCGTCCCATTGGCTCTGCGGGGCCTACTACGGCAAGCCGTATGGATAAATATGCGCCACGCCTGCTCGACCTTGGGCAGAGGGCGATGATTGGGAAAGGAAAGCGGACGCAGGAAGTGGTGGATGCAATTATCCGCAATCAGGCGGTCTATTTTGCGGCGGTAGGCGGCGCCGGAGCTCTTCTTTCCAAATGCATCAAAAAGTCGGAGACCGTCTGTTATGAAGATTTGGGCGCGGAGGCGGTTCTGAAACTGGAAGTAGAGGATTTTCCGGTGATTGTGGTAATTGATTGCAAGGGAAATAATCTTTATGAGACTGCGGTAAAGGAATTTCAGCAGAAATAAAAGCATCCGGATGGTTTGTGTGATTCTTGTCTGTCTGACAAAAATCTATGAGGCATCCGGATGCTTTTTGGAGTATAAAAGATGTATAAATTATGAAAAATGTTTCCGTTGCTGGGCGTTTACAGAGAAACGTCAATTACTTCACCCTCAGGAGTGACAGGCGCAGCTTCCATAGCGGCAACCGGCATCTCAATACCTGAGATTTCCAGGGTGACGGAGGGATTCGTAAAACTTTCGGTAGAAATTTCCTGGCGTTCGCGTTCCAGTTTGCTGATCATGGCCTTTAGGTATTTCATATCTGCTTCCATGATTTCACGCAGCTCATCAGAACGGTGTTTCTTCTTTAATTTGTCAAGATCTTCCGGCGACAAATCTGCCTGTTGGACATCTCCCATAAATGCATCTGCCAATTCCTGCAATTGGGCTTCTTCCATCATCTGTTCCATCGTCTGTTGTGTAAATTCCGCCATAAGATCGCTCATCAGGTCCTGATATTCGTCCATCATCTGGTTTAATTCCTCTTCCTGTTGTTCCTGTTCGCGTTCTTCTTCGTCTGGAAGTTCCGGTACACCGTCGCCGTCGTCCTCTATCTGAGTTGTTTTTTGTTGCTTTGCTTCCTGTTCTTCTTCTAAATGGCGCATTTTTTTCTTGGCAATCCGCAGCATTTTCTTGGCATGGGTAATTGCGTGCCGCAATTCGGTCTCGTCATAATCATCATTGTCAATATTTCTCTGCAGCATGGCAACTTTGCCGCGCGCCTTTGTTGCAACCATTTTTGCAGTGTTCGGCGTTTTCGCCTGCATGATCTGGTTGGAAATGGATTTAAAACTGTATTGGAGGCGTTTTTTCTTACCCTTTTTAGGTGAAGAAACGCTGATAGTTGCAACCGTGTTTCCATTTAGGTCTTTTATTCTGGTTACTTTATTTGCGGAACTACTTCCGCCAATCATCATGCTCATGCTCTCATCCTCCTTGATGCAGGCATTTGTCATCTTTGCCTTATCGGTAAATCCGTTTACCGTATGTATTCGCGTTGATAAATGCTTGTGATTTGTAACATAAAAGGTTACTTATTTTTACACTATATCGGCAGTTTTGCATATAATCTTTAGTGTATGAGGGGTGCGATTCACGTCATGGCAGAAAAATATATCTGCGAGCAGCCAACATCATTTCAGGGAAATTATAAAAATATGTAAGAAACGTATTGACAAACAGTCATTTTTTTAGTAATATAACTTATGCGCTATGGCGCAAATGACAATTTTATAAGAAAATGTCAGTTCGGAGAAATACTCAAGAGGCCGAAGAGGTGCCCCTGCTAAGGGTATAGGTCGGGTGACCGGCGCGAGGGTTCGAATCCCTCTTTCTCCGTTTCTTATTTTTCAAAAATAAAGTTGTTATTTTTTTGCAAAAAGTGCTTGACGAATGCGAATGGCTGTGATAGACTATATAAGCTGTCGCAGAAAAGAACAGCACACGACCTTGATAACTGAACAGTGAAATAACCTTGAAAGATTCTAAAAGAGTTGCCGCCCGGGAGGGCGGAAGAAATTCAAGAGGACAGACACCCCCTTTCACTGCCATCCGCTAATAATACGAGCCAGCCTCCAAAAAAGTTTTATTTCTCTTATCACCTACATCCAATGCTTATCATCTTCCCCTACCGCTGCTCAATTCTGTCCTCTTCCGTAATCTCCCTAACAACCCT
>CAJUOE010000299.1 GCA_910587895.1 uncultured Lachnospiraceae bacterium | reverse complement strand
GCGAGCGAGGAATTGTAATAATACGGATCGCCCGTCACTTCGCGTCCGATGAAAGCGGGCAGATCCACCTCCTCGTCCACGCTGTCGAGTTCTATCTCGGCCACCGTCAGCGGAGCAAGCGCCCCATGATACTCGTCGATCTCCCATCGGCTCGTCTGCCAGAATGTCCGTGGGGGCGTACTCCACCTTGTCGTACAGATAGGACACCGACACATACCACAGCGCTGTCAGCGCCAGCAGCAGCACCAGAACCACGGTCAGGAAACGCCGGAGGATCCTGTGCTTTTTCTTCCGGGCGGGCTGTGCGCTGCCGTTTCCCTGCTGCCTGGAGGCCTGGCCCTTTCCGCCACCCTGTTTGCGTCTCCCCCGGCCTTTTCCTCCGTCCTGGGTCTGCACAGCCCGTCCTTTTTCACTGCCCCGTGCCTGCGCGCTCTTCCCTGTTCCTCCGCTCTGAGGCTGTACGGCCCGGCTCTTTTTCCTAATCTGGGGCTGCGCACCCCGACTCTGTTCTCTACCCTCGGGCTGTGCGGCCCGTCCCTTTTCCCTGCTCTGGAGCTGCGCACCCCGTCCCTTTTCTCTGCTCTGAGTCTGCGCGCCCCGACTCTGTTCTCTGCCCGCAGGCTGTACACCCCGGCCCTTTTCCCTGCTCCTGGCTTGGGACACACTCTGCCTGCCTGTAACTATACTCACCGGTTCCTCATCCTCATATTCCCCGTCCTCATACTCTTCGTCTCCATATCCTTCATACTCATATCCATCCCCATATTCCCCTCCCGCATATTCTTCATCCCCATTTTCTTCATACTCATAACCATCCCTGTCAGCATCCCGTCCGTATTCCTCTGGCTCAGCATCCTGTCCGGCCTCATATTCCTCATAGACCTCTTTCTCCAGAAATGCCTCCAGCCCTCTGTGTATCTGCTCCATCTCTGTCAGGTTTTCTCTGTCATTCTCTCTGGTCATATCCGCTCCCTGTTTTCCGCATATCCCGTTTCCTCCATAAATAAACTTACATTTTTCACAGTATATGCTCTTCACTTTATCCGCATTTACCCGTCTTGCCACAATAATAACCGGGGCTGATTTCCCGATTATTATATTGCCCTTTTGTTCGTATGACAAGGCACTTTGTGGAGAATTTATCAATTCTTTATTTTTAGGTTGCTTTTGTTCCTGCCTTCTCCATGTCTTACAAGACAAAACGCTGTCATCAGACACCTTTCTTCACATTTTCAGAGACTCAGATAGGATCTCCGTAAACCTGTAGCATCTGCACTATTCTCTTCAGTTGTCCTTCCCCACATTGCGTACTGGACAAGGTGGGTGTTTTGCGTGGAATGTGGAATGCTGTAAATCCAGCATCCTGAGCTTGTTTGGGAGTTCAAAACAAGAGGTTGTATGGGCAAATAGTTCAACACACTCGATTTAAGAAACGCTATTATCAAAATATAAACTATGGACGAGCACAGATTCCTACTATACAAGTCTGTCTTTTCTGGATATAATAAAAGACAATAGAAACGCAACTCGGGAGGACACGGCATGGATGAACTGGAATCAATCTATTTTGATGATTTTGAAAAAATAAGACAGATTATTGAGCAGGCCAGACAGGAAACCGCCTATAAAGTAAACGAAACTATCATCGGCCTTTATTGGAATATCGGCCAGTTTGTTTCAAAGAAAACCTTGCAGGATGGCTGGGGCCGTTCCACAGTAAAGCAATTGTCCGAATATATCTTGTCCAAGGAACCAGGAATCCGCGGATATTCAGCACAGAATATTTGGCGCATGAAGCAATTTTTTGAAACATACCAGGACAAGCCGGAATTCAGTGCATTGCTAAAGGCAAATACATGGTCTAACAATCTCCACATTATGTCAAAAACAAAAACAGATGACGAAAAGAAGTTCTATCTAAAGCTGGCATCCAAAGAAAAATATAAGGCTCGCGAACTGGAACGCCAGATTGACAGCGGTTACTATGAACGGCTTCTGCTCTCCGACGGAAAAGCTCCGTCCGCCATTGACCACACAGAGACCACAGGCATGATCCGGGATCTTTATATGTTGGAATTTTTAAATCTGCCGGAACCATATAAAGAATATGATTTAAAACAGGCCATCTTGAAAAATATGAAGCAATTCCTTTTGGAAGTTGGCCGTGATTTTATTTTCATGGATGAAGAATTTCATTTGCAGGTAGGCAAAAACGACTACTTCGTTGACCTTCTCTTTTACCATCGCGAGTTACAGTGTCTTGTTGCCATTGATTTAAAAATTGATGATTTCAAGCCCGAATATCTTGGGAAAATGGAATTTTACTTAGAAGCCCTGGACCGTGATATTAAAAAGCCCCATGAAAATCCCAGCGTAGGCATCATCCTCTGCAAGAGCAAGGACGAGGATGTTGTTGAATATGCGTTAAGCCGCAATATGAGTTCTACCATGATTTCTGAATACCGCACTAAACTCATCAGCAAAGAAGTTTTACAAAAAAAGCTTGAAGAATTATATGACGCAGCTGATGAAAACCAAAACTCTCAACAGTGTTGAGAGAATTTTAAACAGAAACACCACTTATTTTCTGGAAACAAAAAGATGCTGACCTTTTATACAAAAGATTGTTGAAAACAATTATCAATCAACTATATACAACGGATAAGCACTATAAGGGTTTTGTCAGGGTTCAATACAAATGTATAATTTTTGAACTTGCCAGGAAACGAAACAGAACAGTAAAAATTCAGTTGTAAGTGGAGACCATAATATGAATAAACAAAAAACCGCCTTTCTTTTATTAGTGCCAATCTTACTAATTTTTTCAGCTGGTTGCTCAGATCAAAGAAATCATTTCAATACCGAAATATCAAACAGCCAAAATAACGGAGAAACAGTAGTTGGATCGCCTGATCCTGCAGAAGATGTAATTGAATTTACCGAAGAAGAAAATACTGCGTCACTGAATTACCTTTCACAGGCATACAGTATCAATATAAGTGAAGAAAAGCCGAAAGTCGTATTGGATACAGATATGACGTTTCTGGGGGATGACGCATTCTGCCTCTCTATCTTAGTGCAGGCAGACAACATAGGCTTGATTGATTTAGTGGGAGTAACTGTTACCGGTGGGAATTCCTTTGTATCTGTCGGTACAAATGCTGCTTTGCGCCAGCTTGAACTTTGGGGGCGATCAGATATACCGGTATATATGGGTACTGACGAACCCTTAAACGGATTTCGGAATCTGGAAAATCAGCGCCAGGTAGTGGGTTCCATTGGGAACTGGGGAGCAATGGCAAATCTTGACAGCTATGTAGAAGAGGCTGTAAAAAATTCTGTGTCTATGGGTAAAAATCTTTTTTGATAAGAATTAGATATGTAGACATTTGCTGTCGAATCGTATTGGTTTTATGT
>CAJUOE010000298.1 GCA_910587895.1 uncultured Lachnospiraceae bacterium | reverse complement strand
CTGGACAGCGGCAGATAAAGGTGAATTTGCGTTTGATCCGGATCAGGTTCACGTATTTGTGGAGACGCCGTGGGCAGCAAGTATTGATGAGGAGAATGATCTGATGGATTATTACCTGGACGATTTCTCCATGACAACACCGAACGAAAACATGGCGGGAGACAGCAGTTTCAATTCTGGAGCAGGCTCCTGGGCGGCATTCGAAGATCAGGGAACCTTAGAGGTTGTCTCTGGCGGACGCGGCGGCGCAGACGACAAATGCCTGAAGATGAGCGGACGTACGATGAACTGGCACGGCGCAGGCCTTGTCTTTGGCGATAAGATGACGCCGGGCAATACCTATACGATTAAGGCATGGGTGAAATATGACGCGGCAACACCGGCAACGCAGAAGTTTTACTTTACGATGAAAGGTCTGAAAGGAAACGAGACAAATTCTAATAATGCAAATTATTCCTCCATGGCGGAAGGAACCGCAAAGAGCGGAGAATGGACGGAATTCACCGGCAAGTGGACGATGCCGGAGGACGCCAATACGTCGCCGGATGTTTATCCATGGACGCTGTATGTGAATACAGACGAGGCCGGACCTTCCTTTATGGATTACTATCTGGATGATGTGACCATCACAGAGGATGTAGTGGAAAATAAAGATACAACAGAGGGCGGAGAGCATGATTACAACGGCTCTGACTTAGACCTCGTTTGGCAGTGGAACCATAACCCGAACAATAACAACTGGTCTTTGACCGAGCGTTCCGGCTGGCTGAGATTAAAGACGGGAAGCAAGGCAACCAGTATCCTGAATGCGAGAAACACGCTGACACAGAGGACGTTTGGACCGACCTGTTCCGGAAGCATCAAGATGGATATCAGCAAGATGGAAGTGGGAGACGTAGCAGGTCTGGCATCCCTCTCTTTCAAATACGGTTACATTGCCGTGAAGAAAGAGAAAGACAAAACAAGGCTTGTGATGATGGACGGTTCCGCGAATGATACGAATGAGAAAATTGATAAGCCGGTAGAAAAGGAAAGCGTGGACTGCACGTCAAACATCGTATACCTGAAGGAAGACTTCAATTATGCAGGAAATGCAGATGGCAGCGACAAGGATACCGTAAGTTTCTACTATAGCTTTGATGGAAGAACCTGGACACAGCTGGGCAGTAAGATGAGGATGAGCTATGAGCTGGTTCATTTCATGGGCAGCAAATTTGCAATCTTCAACTATGCGACGGCGAAAGCAGGCGGTTATGTGGATGTGGACTACTTCCGCGTATCCGATAAGATTACCGGAGCACAGGAGCCCACAGGGGATGCGCTTGGCGCTGCAATGACAGCTACGAAAGAAGTAAGCGGCATTATCGGTTCTAATTGTGAAGCGAAACTGAACCTTGATGCGTTGAAGGCAGGGAACCATTCCAGCCTGAAAGCATCCATCGCCATCCCGGATATCATGGATGTGGAGAAGGTGGAATTCAATACCGCAGCTATCAAGGGCAAGGCAGAGTATACTTATAAGAAAGGCAGATTGATCCTGTCCGTTACGGGTGAGAATGTTTCCTTTGAAGCGGCAGACAAATTGTTTGCAACCATCAAACTGAAACTGAAAAATTATGCAAGCAAGGACGAGGATGTGGAGATACGCGCAGACTATGTCCAGGTGGATGGAAGTACAGATACATACAATACAGATAACTGTAACGCCACTGTCAAATTGAAATATCTTGATACCAAGGCGGTTGCCAAGAAACTGGGCTATGGAAACCCGATTTTCACACAGGCATTCGGTGCAGACCCCTATGCCATGGAGTATGGCGGCAGAGTCTGGGTATATATGACGGCGGATGCATACCAGTATGATGCAAACGGTAATCTGAAAGATAACAAATACGAGTATATCAAAACATTGCGTGTAGTTTCCTCTGCGGATTTGATGAACTGGACAGACCACGGGGAAATTAAAGTGGCAGGACCGGACGGAGCGGCAAAATGGGCGAACAATTCCTGGGCTCCGGCAATTGCGCACAAGACGATCGACGGTAAGGAGAAGTTCTTCCTCTACTTCGCGGATGGCGGCAGCGGCATCGGCGTACTGGAGGGCGACAGCCCCTTAGGACCGTGGAGAGATCCGCTTGGCAAGAAACTGTTCCCGACGACGTATCCGGTAGAAGGCGTGCCGTGGCTTTTCGACCCGGCAGTGCTTGTGGACAGCAAGGGAGACGGATATATTTACTTCGGCGGCGGAATACCGGGCGATCCGAATCCTACGGATGACCAGAAAAACAATCCGAATTCGGCAAGAGTTGCCAAATTGGCGCCGGATATGATTCATGTAGAGGAAAAAGACGGCAAGCCGATGATTGAAAAGATTGACGCGCCCTGTATGTTTGAGGACAGCGGTATTTTCGAATACAATGGCAAGTATTACTATTCCTACTGTTCCAATTTCTCAGGACCGCATTATCCGGGTAATCCGGGATTCGGCAATATCTGCTACATGGTAAGCGATAATCCGATGGGACCGTTTACTTATGCGGGAGAGATTTTCTCGAATCCGGAAGTTTGGTTTGGCACCGGTGGAAACAACCACCATGCAACCTTCGTATTTGAGGGCAAGAGCTACTTCATCTACCATGCGCAGACCGTGTCCAAGGAAGAAGGAAAAGATAAGGGTTACCGTTCTACCCATATTGATAACATTGAGATGAACAAGGACGGAAGCATTAAGCCTATCAAAGGAACCTGGGAGGGCATTGCTCAATTGCATACGATGAATCCCTACGAGCGGATTGATGCGGAGACGATTGCCTGGAATGCAGGCGTTAAGGTAGCGTCCTGTAAAGAAGAGGGCAAGATTTTGAAAGGTTACAATACGGCGTTGACAGACTTGCAGGATAAGGACTGGACCGCTGTGGCACAGCTTGACTTTGGCAAAAACGGCGCGTCTGAATTTAAGGTGAACGCGGCATCCGCAATTGGCGGCAAGATTGAAATCCGTCTGGACAGCCCGGAGGGAACGCTGATTGGAACAGCGGAAGTGCCGGCAACCGGCGGCGAAGATATCTATAAGGCAGTAAGCTGCAAGGTAGACAATGTAACAGGCGTTAAGAATGTATTTCTGGTATTCCGCGGAGATGCGAAAAAGAATATCATGAATGTGGATTACTATCAGTTTACGGAGAAAGAAGTCAGCACAAACCCGCCGATTGAAACTAACAAGCCGGCAGTGAACGAGACCTTTACCGGAGCGAATGGCCAGACCTTCAAGGTAACCTCTCTGGGCAATGGCAATAACTGCGTGACCTTCACCGGAGCTGACAGCAAGGCTACAGATTGCGTGATTCCGGATACGATAGAGTATAAGGGCCAGATCTTCAAGGTAACTGCTATCGCCGACAATGCATTTGCCAACCAGACGAACTTAAAGAGCGTGACAATCGGTCAGAATATTGTTACCATTGGTGCGAAGGCATTCTACAATGCAAAGAACCTGAAGAAGGTGACGATCAAGGGAACTGCCATTAAGACGATAGGCAAAGATGCTTTCAAGGGCATCAATAAGAAGGCAACGTTCAATATGGCGAAGAAGACGTTTACTTACAAAAACCTGAAGTACAAGGTTACGAAATGTACGGCGTCAACGAAGGAAGTTTCGGTGACAGGAACCTCTAAGAAGAAAGCGACTTCTTTGAACATACCGGCAACCGTGAAATATAACGGAATGACCTTCAAGGTAACGACGATTGGCAAAAAAGCATTCCGCAAGATGACGAAGCTTAAGAGCGCTACGGTTGGCAAGAATGTCAAGAGCATTGGCGCAAACGCATTCGATGGAGATAAGAAACTGGCGAAGGTTAAATTCAGCGGAACGGCAATCAAGAGCATTGGCAAATATGCTTTCAAGGGCATTAAGAAGAATGCTACGTTTAGCGTGAAGAAGTCAAAGAAATCGTACTATAATAGATTGCTGAAAAAAGCAAAAACCAAAAATTATAAGGTCAAATAGACCTGACGGGGAATTACAGATAAATATGTAACATGTTTCAGCCGCCTCTGCGCAATTTTGTGCAGGGGCGGCTGGACTGTTTTCTGATTTGCCGGCATCCTTACCCCTAATCTGATACTTGAAATGTTACATTGAAATATACATAGATGTGGTCTTTTATTTTACAATAATGCGCATACGGCTCTTTACGCCGTCCTCGGCTGCGTAAATATATGCTTTTCCGGGTTCGTGCGCAGTCACCAGCCCATTTTCACTGACTGTTGCAATGCAGGTGTTGGAGCTGGAAAAGACTGGTTTGTTCCCGGATGAGACCGATACCTTGACGGTTTTCTTTTTCCCGACGTTAAGTGTGAGTTCCTTTTGCTCAAAGGCTATCGTCGGTTTTTTTACCGTGATTTCACAGGTTTTGCTGACCCCGTCTACAGTTGCGGTGATAATGGCAGTGCCGTTTTTGACGGCAGTCACAGTGCCCGATTCGCTTACGGTGGCGACGCTCTTCTTGTTGCTTTTCCAGACGGGTTTGCTCTTGGATGTGGATTTGACGGTCAGACGTACTTGCTGTCTGCGGTAGAGAGAGGCGGTGCGCCTGTTTAAACTGACGACTGGTTTTCGCACGGTGACGTGGCAGCTTGCGGTTGTCTGGTCTGCTTTAGCGGTAATCGTGGTCGTCCCGGGCTTTTTGGCTGTGATAAGCCCCGTTTCGTCTACCGTGGCAATGCTTCTTTTGCTGGAGCGAAAAGCTACGGGATGTCCATTGGATGTTTTTGCCGTCAGTCTGGCAGTGTAGCCGTTTTCCAGGGAAATGCTGTTTACATTGAGCCGGACGGTCGTCTTTGTTACCTTTACGGTGCAGCTGGCCTCTCCGTTTTTAATCCGGGCTGTAATTTTTGCAGTTCCGGATTTTTTGGCAGTGATTTTACCATAGGTGTTGACAGAGGCGACTTTGCTGTTGCCGGATGTGAACGTGGGCTTTTTCCCATTGGATGTAACCGCGATAAGATAGCATTCATCTCCGATTTTCATGGTCTTCGTGTACATATTTAACACGACAAACCCAACATTTGAAGACGCATATGTGGTAAGCGGTTGGTTCATGAAAAGAAACAGCATGGATACCATGCAGACTACAGCCAGGGCTGTTCGTAAGAAATTGTTCCTGGTTGACATCAAATTCCCCCTTTCAGGGAATAAGAACGCCGACATAATCAGATATCACAAATAAGTTGTGATTTGTTTAATATAGCATGGGAGGAAGAGCTTGTAAAGATAAATTATATAAAAAGATTGTAAAATTTATAATTCAGACTTATAATTAGAGAAAAGCATAACAGAACAGGAGGCATCCATGAATTATATCGGAATAGATTTAGGGACTTCGGCAGTTAAGCTCCTGCTTATGCAGGGGGATGGGAAGATTTTAAAGATTGTGAGCCGGGAATATCCCATTTATTTTCCAGCGCCCGGCTGGTCGGAACAGAATCCCGGGGACTGGTATCAGGAAACAGTGGCGGGATTAAAAGAACTTCTGGCAGACAGTGATAAGTCTCAGGTCGCAGGCATCAGTTTTGGCGGGCAGATGCATGGCCTGGTGGCATTGGATGAAAATGATGAGGTTATCCGTCCTGCAATTTTGTGGAATGATGGCCGCACGGCGGAAGAATCGGAATATCTCAATCAGGCAATTGGCAAAGAGAAACTGTCGGATTATACGGCAAATATTTCTTTTGCAGGCTTTACGGCGCCCAAAATTTTGTGGATGAAGAAACAGGAACCGGAGAATTTTGCCAGAATCCATAAAATCATGCTGCCGAAGGATTATCTGGCGTATCGTTTGACCGGCGTCCACTGTAGTGACGTGTCGGACGCCTCAGGAACGCTGTTTTTTGATGTAAAGAACCGTTGCTGGTCGAAAGAGATGTGTGAGGTTTGTGGGATTAAAATGGAATGGCTGCCCAGGATATATGAGAGCTATGAGGCGGTAGGAACGCTGAAAGCGGAAATAGCAGAGGAACTGGGTATTTCTGAGAAGACGGTGATTGCGGCGGGAGCCGGGGACAATGCGGCGGCGGCAGTCGGGACAGGAACGGTCGGCGACGGCGCCTGCAATATTTCGCTGGGAACAAGCGGGACGGTATTTATTTCCACAAAAGAATTCGGCGTGGATGCGAATAATGCTCTTCATTCGTTTGCCCATGCGGACGGCAGTTATCATCTGATGGGATGTATGCTGAGTGCAGCGTCCTGCAATAAATGGTGGATGGATGAAATCATCGGTACGCAGGAGTATGCGAAAGAGCAGGGGCAGATTCAGGGGCTGGGAGAAAATCATGTATATTTTCTGCCCTATCTGATGGGAGAGCGTTCGCCGCACAATGACCCGGACGCAAGAGGGACGTTTATCGGATTGACGATGGATACGACAAGGGCGGATATGACTCAGGCGGTGTTGGAGGGCGTAGCGTTTGGGCTGCGTGATTCCTTAGAAGTTGCACGGAGCCTGGGAATTCAGATTTCGCGGACAAAGATTTGCGGCGGGGGCGCCAAAAGCCCATTGTGGCGAATGATTGTGGCGAATGTTTTAAATATCTGTGTGGAAGCGCCCGAGAATGAGGAAGGACCGGCCATGGGCGCAGCTATGCTGGCTGCGGTCGCGCATGGAGAATATGAGTCGGTGGAGCAGGCCGCGGAGGCGATTGTCAGGCGCAAAGAGGTCATAGATCCGGAGCCGGAACTGGTAGCGCGTTATGAGAGACGTTACCAGCAGTTTAAAAAAATTTATCCGGCGTGCCGCGCTCTTTTTGCGCAGCTAAAATAGCAGGGCGGCAGATATGTTTTTATAGTTTGCACAGGGACATTTTCTGTGCGGGTTAGAAATATAGCAGAAGAAGGAAGGAGAACCAGGTATTATGAATAACATGCCAAAGGAGAAAATTGCAATTGTAGCGGTGAGCAGAGACTGCTTTCCGATGACGCTTTCCGAGAACAGAAGGAAGGCTGTCGTAAAAGCATATCAGGACAAATATGGGGAAATTTACGAATGCCCCATTTGCGTGGAGAATGAAATGGATATGCGCAAGGCGCTTGCAGACATTACGCAGGCAGGCTGTAACGCATTGGTAGTTTATCTTGGAAACTTTGGACCGGAGACGCCGGAAACCCTGTTGATAAAGGAATTTGACGGTCCGGCGATGGTGATTGCGGCGGCGGAGGAGACCGGGGATAACCTCATTCAGGGAAGAGGGGACGCATATTGCGGCGTGTTGAATGCCAGCTATAATCTGAAACTGCGCAATCTCAAAGCATATATTCCGGAGTATCCGGTGGGGACGGCGGAAGAATGCGCGGACATGATTCATGAGTTCGCGCCGATTTCCAGGGCAATCATTGGCCTCAACAGTCTGAAAATTATTTCTTTTGGACCACGGCCGGAGAATTTTCTCGCATGTAATGCGCCCATCAAGCAGCTCTACAACCTGGGGGTGGAAATTGAGGAGAACTCGGAGCTTGACCTCTTTGAGGCGTTTAATAACCATGGCGGAGACGAGAGAATTCCGCAGGTTGTGGCTGAGATGGAACAGGAACTTGGCGCAGGCAATAAGAAACCGGAAATTCTGGCAAAACTGGCACAGTATGAGCTTACCCTGCTTGACTGGGTAAAAGAGCACAAAGGAAGCCGTGAGTATGTGACGATCGCCGGAAAATGCTGGCCGGCATTTCAGACGCAGTTTGGCTTTGTTCCCTGTTATGTCAACAGCCGCCTGACTCAGAGGGGGATCCCGGTTTCGTGTGAAGTGGATATCTACGGCGCACTCAGCGAGTTTATCGGTACGGTTATCAGCCAGGATGCGGTAACGCTTCTTGACATCAACAATTCTGTTCCGGCAGATATGTATGAAAGCGAAATCAAAGGAAAATACGACTATACGCTGAAAGATACCTTTATGGGATTCCACTGTGGAAATACGGCCTCCAGCAAGCTATCTTTCTGTGAAATGAAATATCAGCTTATTATGGCAAGAAGCCTTCCAATCGAGGTGACGAACGGAACGCTGGAAGGGGATATTGCACCGGGTGATATTACGTTCTACCGCCTGCAGAGCACTTCCGATGCCAAAATCCGTGCATATATTGCGCAGGGCGAGGTTCTTCCGGTTGCCACCCGTTCTTTTGGCGCCATTGGTGTATTTGCAATTCCTGAGATGGGCAGGTTTTACCGCCATGTGCTGATTGAAAAAAATTATCCCCATCACGGAGCCGTTGCATTTGGACATTTTGGAAAGGCTTTGTACGAAGTATTCAAGTATGTGGGCGTTCCGGTGGAGGAAATCAATTTTAACCAGCCGAAGAATATGATGTATCCGACGGAGAATCCATTTGCATAAGGAGTGCAATTTTGTTTTTAAGATATTCTCATTTTGTGATTTCATTATTACTGGAGCAACCGGAGGATATGCTCTGCCAATGGCGGTCTTCCTCCTATGCTAAAACGAAGATGGCATAATGAAACTTTGAAGTTGGCAGCATAGTCAGTGATATCTTTGAGAAAACTTTGAGAAAAAGGTGTCAACTAATATTGACAATATCAGAAGGCTTAATAATATAAGGTCTAATGTTAGGGAAATTGTGAACAAGGAAATTATTTACATATAAAGAATTAAAATCAGAGGGTAGGGATAAAATGTCTTACCCTCTTGCTTTTATTAAAAATAGCATTACAAACGGCACGCAACTTTTGAAAAATGTATGCTTGAAATTTACTTTGCACTTCTATATAATAATGGCATACATTTAAAGCGTTTTGCGTGTAGAAAGTTGGTGTTTATATGAATAAAAGGGAACTTGCAAGAAAAGTAATTTTAAATAAAGGCGGCATAGCAAAAACATCAGACTTTATTTTAGACGGGATTAAAAACTATGAAGTGGCCACACTCTGTAAAGAAGGCGTTATAAAGAGAATCCGCCGAGGCTTTTATCAACTTCCTCAAAATGCCATTGTGACAGATGAACAAATATTAAAAGAAATGCTTCCAGGAGGAATCATCTGCGTAGAATCTGCCCTATTTCATTATGGGTATAGCGATTTTTCTCCTCGTAAATGGTCGGTTGCAGTGCCACGGACAGCCTCAAGAACAGTAAAACGGGTACAGGAAATACCATTGAAACCATACTTTATCCAAAAGAATTTTTTGAATCTGGGTAAGACAATAGATAATTTTAATGGCATTTCTCTGGCAGTTTATGACCGTGAGCGGACGCTCTGTGATTGTTTCAAATATCGCACAAAATTGGACAATGAAATTTTCAATAAAGCGGTCAATGCCTATGCCATTGATAATAACAAAAACTTAGTAAATCTTTCTAGGTATGCAAAAGAAATGAAACTATATACAAAGGTTATGAATGTAATGGAGGTGCTTTTGAATGGTTGATATAGCTGCGTCTGTGCTTGCAAGATTGAAAAACAAAGCCGCTGAAAGCGGCAGAACTTATCAGCTCTGTCTGCAGCTCTTCTGCCAGGAAGAGTTCTTACGTCGTTTGGAGAAATCCAAATACGCTGATAATCTCATTCTCAAAGGCGGTCTGTTTATTTATTCTGTTACCAATTTTGACAGCCGTGTTACAGTGGATGTAGATTTTCTTCTTCGGAAGGTGCCAAATACCCCTGAACAATTGAAATCTGTATTAGAAGAAATCATCGGGACATCTACAGGAAATGATTTTATTGGCTTTGAAATCAAAGAAATTGCACCGATTGCTGTTGCAAAAAAGTATGCTGGTATCGGGGTTTCCATTGTGGCGAGAATTAAGAATACCAGAACACCATTCAGTATTGATTTTGGTGTTGGCGATGTCATTGTGCCAAAACAAGAAAAACGAAAAATCCCCACGCAGCTTGATAATTTTCCTGCTCCCACAGTGAACACTTATTCACTTGAAACAACAATCGCAGAAAAGATAGACGCAATACTCAGCCTAATGGAATTCTCTAGTAGGATGAAAGACTACTATGACATCTACTACCTTGCAAATAGATTTGATTTTGACGGCGCTACACTTACAAAGGCTTTAAAAAAGACCTTTGAAAATCGTGGACATGTCTTTACGGTTGGACAGTTTGAACAGGTAATAGGGTTTGTAAATGACAAAGCAATGCAGAAGAAGTGGAACGCATTTTGCCGAAAAATTGATACGGATACAGAGGATTATGGAATTGTTTTGAGAAAGATAAACAATTTCCTTGCCAAGCCGTTTATGGCGGCTGTTACCGATAATGATCTAACCGATCACTGGATTTCCTCAGTAAATGAATGGCGATAAAAGGGAGTTTAATATAGATAAATTATTTAAAATTAATTTCTGGCGAAAATATCAGGACGCGGGAAGAAACGAACCCTGTTTCTTTCCGCGTTCTATGGATATAAATGTTGTACCTTGTTAATTCTGATTGTCCGATACAGCCGTCCGCATTGGAGGACGCTGCCGGATGCCTTTCTGATACAAAAATACGCCTGCAAGCGCCACACATACGGCTGCTGCAAAGATGAAAATATGCAGAAGAATGGATTTTCCACTGTAGTTTAAGAATTCCGGTGCAAATGTCCCCCAGAGATTGAACAACATATGGAAGAGGATGGACAGATAGAGGCTGCCGCCTTTGTAACACACGTATCCGCAGAAAAGCCCGACCACGAACGCGTAAGTTCCCTGAATCATGTTTGCATGAAACAGACCGAATAAAAACGCCTGCAGGATGTTTGCTGCCAGAAATGGCAGAACCTTTGTGGCATATTTCATTGTGACGCCCCGGAAAATCAATTCTTCGCTGATGGGTGCAATCAGAATGGAATACACGGCAAGTATCGGCGTCACATTTCCGAACCCTATGCTCTTCATTAAATCCTCATAAGTCTGATACCAGCCAGGATTGATGGTGGCAAGCATCATGATAATATAAGTGGATATGTACTGCATGCCAAGCATCAGCAGGATAAGCCCGCCAACCATCGGAAGGTTGATGATGGAAGAAACTTCCCGCCGGGGCTGTTTGTGGGGGCAGAAACGTTTCCAGTACCAGAATCCGAGAGCCAGAGCGGCAATCACCGCATAGACAGCGGAGATTCCGGCAAGAAACTGACTGTCCATAAGAGAGCCCATGACAGAATTAAGCGTGGAAGTAATGATAGCGTCCATATCGGCGGCGCCGCTGGTAAAGAGTTCCCGGTTTGAAAAAATTGCCAGGAAGATTTTCAGAAACACTCCCGCAAAGGATACCACAAGCTGGATTCCAAAAGCGAGAAGTACCGGGAGCAGGCAAAACAGGATTCCGCCGATTCTTTTTGATAATTTCATGATATCAGATTCCTTTCTTAAATTATAGCGTTATTGTATTATTGTAACAGTACAGAAGAGAAATTGCAACTAACTTTCGGGTTGATTTTTCCCCATAATTATTATAAAATACAAAATAGCGTATATTTATACAAAATTGACCGGAAACAACAGATTCCGGTATATTTATGAAAGGCAGGAGGACAAGATTATGAAATTTGGAAAAAAATTAGCAGCAATGCTGTTGGCAGGTACAATGCTGGCAGGGATTATGGGATGCGGAGTTCCCGCAAACACGGTCAATTCCCCGGATGATATGGCGGGCAAGAAGATTGGCGTTCAGCTTGGAACGACAGGCGATACCCTGGTAACGGATGCGTTCAAGGACGACAGCAGCACAACGGTAGAGCGCTATAAGAAAGGCGCGGACGCAGTGCAGTCCTTAAAACAGGGCAAGATTGACTGCGTTGTCATTGACTCTGAGCCGGCAAAGGCGTTTGTAGACCAGAACAATGATTTGAAGGTTTTGGATACTGAGTATACGGATGAAGATTATGCGATTGCGATTGCCAAGGACAACACGGAGCTGAAAGATAAAATTAATACAGCCCTTGCAGAGCTCAAATCAGAGGGAGTATTAGACCAGATCATGGCAAATTATACAGGAGATGACACGATGGGAACCTGCCCGTATGAGTCTCCGGCAGATGTAGACCGTTCCGGTGGCAAGCTGGTAATGGCAACCAATGCGGCGTTCAAACCGTATGAATACTATGAGAATAACGAGATCGTGGGAATTGACGCGGACATGGCGCAGGCGGTTGCAGATAAGCTTGGCATGGAACTTGAAATTCTTGATATGGATTTTGATGCCATCATCAACGCGGTGCAGTCTGGCAAGGCAGATATCGGCGTGGCAGGCATGACGGTCAACGAAGAGAGATTGCAGAGCATTGATTTCAGTGATACGTATGCAAAAGCGAAACAGGTAATCATCGTTCGGGCAAAATAGGAGAAAGGCTGCGATGCAAAGTTTTATCGATGAATTTACACGGAATTTTATTGTAGATAACCGATACCAGTATATCACGGTAGGATTTGTCAACACCCTGATCATTTCCTTTTTTGCTGTGCTGGTGGGAATTGTTGTGGGATTTCTGGTGGCGATCATCCGCTCCGGGCATGACCGGACGGGGCATATGAAAATAGCCAATTTCATCTGTCAGGTGTATTTGACAGTGATGCGTGGGACGCCAACCATGCTTCAGGTTTTGATTACATATTATGTTATTTTTGCATCGGCAAACGTCTCGAAAATTTTTGTGGCGGTTGTGGCGTTTGGGCTGAATTCCGGCGCCTATGTGGCAGAGATCGTCCGTTCCGGCATTATGTCCGTGGATGAAGGGCAGTTTGAGGCGGGAAGAAGCCTGGGTTTGAATTATCGCCAGACCATGCAGTTTATCATTGTGCCCCAGGCATTTAAAAACGTGTTGCCGGCGCTGGGAAATGAATTTATCGTGCTGCTGAAGGAGACTTCTATCAGCGGTTATATTGGACTGACAGATTTGACGCACGGCGGAGATATCATCCGCGGAATTACCTTCTCGGCTTTCATGCCGTTGATAGCGGTTGCCCTGATATATCTTCTGCTGGTGACCGGGCTTTCCTGGTGCGTAAACAGGCTGGAAAGGAGGCTGAGGGTCAGTGAGCGGTAAGGTATTGCTGGAGACAATAGATTTAAAGAAAGATTTCGGCGGGAATCAGGTGCTTAAGGGCATCAGCACCCAGATCTGCCAAGGGGAAGTGGTTGCCATCATCGGGCCTTCCGGCTGTGGGAAGTCAACCTTCTTACGGTCGTTGAACCTCCTGGAGACGCCTACCAGCGGGAGCGTGATCTTTGAAGGAAAAGAAATTACGGCGCCTAAGACGGACGTCAATAAGATCCGCCAGAAAATAGGCATGGTATTTCAGCAGTTTAATCTGTTTGCCAACCTGAGCATTAAGGATAATATTACCCTTGCCCCGGTGAAACTGGGTCTGATGAGCGTGGAGGAGGCTGGCAAACGTGCGGCAGAGCTTTTGGAGCGCGTGGGGCTCCCTGATAAAGCGGAATCTTACCCTTCTATGCTGTCCGGAGGCCAGAAACAGAGAATCGCCATTGCACGCGCGCTTGCCATGAATCCAGATGTGATGCTCTTTGATGAGCCGACTTCCGCGCTTGACCCGGAGATGGTCGGGGAAGTATTGGAATTGATGAAAGAGCTTGCGCGGGATGGCATGACGATGGTCGTGGTGACGCATGAGATGGGATTTGCCAGAGAGGTGGCAAGCCGCGTGATGTTCATCAATGAGGGCGTCATCTGTGAGGAGAACAATCCAAAAGAATTTTTTGAAAATCCCAGGAACCAGAGGCTTCAGGATTTCTTATCGAAAGTATTATAGACGAAACGGAGGAAACCATGTCATTTGCACATCTTCACGTTCACACGGAATACAGTCTTTTGGATGGTTCCAATAAAATAAAAGAATATGTTGCCCGTGTGAAAGAGCTGGGCATGGACAGTGCCGCTATTACCGATCACGGCGTCATGTATGGCGTGATTGATTTCTATAAGGCGGCAAAAGAGGCGGGAATCCGGCCGATTTTGGGATGTGAGGTCTATGTTGCACCCGGGTCGAGATTTGACCGTGAGAAAGTGGAAGGGGAAGACCGCTATTTTCACCTGATTCTGCTGGCGGAAAATAATACCGGCTACCAGAATCTGATGAAGATTGTCTCCCGCGGTTTCACCGAGGGGTATTATTACCGTCCAAGGGTGGACCGGGAAGTGCTCGAAACTTACCATGAGGGGTTGATTGTGCTGAGTGCATGTCTTGCCGGAGAGGTGCAGAAACTTTTGCTGCGCGGCTTTTATGAGGAGGCAAAAGAGGCGGCGCTGTGGCATGACAGAACTTTTGGGCATGGGAATTATTTTCTGGAGCTGCAGGATCATGGGCTGCCGGAGCAGAAGACGGTGAACCAACAGCTCCTGAGATTGAGCCAGGATACCGGAATTGCGCTTGTGGCAACGAATGACGTCCATTACACGTATGAGACGGATGTGGACTCCCATGACATCCTGCTCTGTATTCAGACCGGCAAAAAGCTCTCGGATGAGAACAGGATGCGTTATGAGGGCGGGCAGTATTATGTGAAATCAGAAGAGGAGATGCGCGCCCTGTTTCCTTATGCCCAGGAGGCTTTGGACAATACGCAGAAGATTGCCGAGCGGTGTGAGGTGGAGATTGAGTTCGGGGTGACGAAATTGCCGAAGTTTGACGTTCCCGAAGGGTTCACGTCATGGGAATACCTAAACAGGCTCTGCCATGAAGGACTGGCGCGGCGGTATCCGGCGAAAGACGGCATGGTAGACATTCCCGGCAGGGAAGAGCCCATGAAGTTTGAGGAGCTAAAGAAACAGCTTCAATATGAGCTTGATATCATTCAGCAGATGGGCTATGTGGATTATTTCTTAATCGTATGGGATTTTATTCGTTTTGCCAGGGAGAGCGGGATCGCCGTGGGTCCGGGACGCGGAAGCGCAGCCGGGAGCCTGGTGTCCTACACCTTGGAAATCACGAATATTGAGCCTGTCCGCTACAGCCTGATTTTTGAACGTTTCCTGAATCCGGAACGTGTGACGATGCCGGATATAGATATTGATTTCTGCGTGGAGCGGCGGCAGGAAGTGATTGATTATGTCAGCGAGAAGTACGGCAAGGATCGCGTGGTACAGATTGTCACTTTCGGTACGATGGCGGCGCGGGGCGTGATCCGCGATGTGGGAAGGGTCATGGATCTTCCCTACGCCTTTGTGGACGGCGTTGCCAAGCAGATTCCCATGGAGCTGGGAATCACGATTGACAAGGCTTTGCAGATGAATCCGGAGCTTAGGAGCCTGTATGAAAATGACGAGAGCATACACAGGCTGATTGATATGTCCAAACGTCTGGAGGGACTGCCAAGGCATACTTCCATGCATGCGGCGGGAGTCGTGATCAGTTCGAAAGCGGTGGATGAATTCGTACCGTTGTCCAGAGGCAGCGACGGCGCCATCACGACCCAGTTTACAATGACGACTCTGGAGGAACTGGGACTTTTGAAGATGGATTTTCTGGGGCTTCGGAACCTGACCGTTATCCAACACGCGGTAAATCTCATTCATACCAGCCAGAAGACGAAACATCCGGGAATCCCGGAATCAGAGCTTTTTGATATTGACAGGATAGATTTTGACGATAAAGCGGTTTTGGACTCTCTGGGTACCGGCAGGACGGACGGCGTCTTCCAGCTGGAGAGCGCAGGCATGAAGAATTTCATGAAGGAGCTGAAACCGCAGAGCCTGGAGGATATTATAGCGGGAATTTCTCTCTACCGTCCGGGGCCGATGGATTTTATTCCTGCCTATATCAGGGGAAAGAATAATCCTCAGACCATCACCTATGATTGTCCGCAGTTAGAGCCGATCCTGGAGCCAACTTATGGCTGCATCGTCTATCAGGAACAGGTGATGCAGATTGTGCGCGACCTTGCCGGGTATACGCTGGGAAGGAGCGATCTTGTGCGGCGCGCCATGTCGAAGAAAAAGACTTCGGTGATGGAACAGGAGCGTAAGAACTTTGTATACGGCAACAAAGAAGAAGGAGTTCCCGGCTGCATCAGCAATGGAATCAGCGAGCAGGTGGCAAATAAAATTTTTGACGAGATGACGGATTTTGCTAAATATGCATTTAACAAATCCCATGCAGCCGCTTATGCAGTGGTGGCATATCAGACGGCATTTTTGAAATACTATTATTCTGTAGAGTATATGGCTGCTTTGATGAGTTCCGTCATGGACCATATTTCAAAGCTCTCGGAATATATCTTTTCCTGCCGCCAGATGGGGATTACGGTATTGCCGCCCAGTATCAACGAGGGAGAGAGTGATTTTTCCGTATCCGGAAACGCCATCCGTTATGGATTGTCCGCGATCAAAAGCGTTAGCCATACGTTTATTGAAAAACTCTGCAAAGAGCGCACGGAGCGCGGTCCGTTTACCGGGCTTTCAGACTTTTTAACGCGCATGGCGGACAGTGACATCAATAAAAGGATGGTGGAAAACCTGATTAAAGCGGGCGCATTGGATCATCTGGGTGCTACCAGGAAACAGAGCATGATAGCCTATGCCGGAATCATGGATCATATTTCCAGGGACAAGAAAAATAACATGGCGGGGCAAATGACGCTGTTTGACCTTGCCGGAGAAGAAGAAAAAGCGGACTTTCAGGTAAAACTGCCGGATGTGGGCGAATATCCGAAGGAGACGTACCTGGGATTTGAAAAAGAAGTGCTCGGCGTCTATATCAGCGGCCATCCTCTGGAGGAGTATGAGCAGAAATGGCGCAAAAACATCACCAGGGTCACGACGGATTTCCTGTTGGAAGAGGAGAGCGGGCAGACCAGGGTAGCGGACGGTGAGATTGCCATGGTGGGCGGAATGATTGTGGACAAAACCATCAAGTATACGAAAAACAACCAGACAATGGCATTTATCACCATCGAGGATCTGGTCGGAACGCTGGAAGTTATTATTTTTCCAAAAAACTATGAGGCAAACAGCCGCCTGTTAAATATTGATGAAAAGGTATTTGTCCGCGGACGGGTGCAGACCGAAGAGGAAAAGAATGGAAAGCTCATCTGTGAGCGCATATATTCCTTTGACGACACCAGAAAGGAGCTCTGGCTGCAGTTTCCAGTCAGGGAAGAGTATGAAAAACAGGAACAGGAGTTGTTTGAACTGTTGAAGGACAGCGACGGGAAGGACAGCATTGTAATCTATATTTCCGCAGAGAAACAGATGAAACGCCTTCCGCCTGGCAGGAACATAGCGGTTACGCCGGAAGTAATCAACAGATTAACTAAGTTTCTGGGAGAAAATAACGTAAAAGTTGTAGAAAAGAATATTGAAAATATTGGCAAAAGAGATTAAAATAGTGTTAAATATTATGCGCTGAAAAGTGCATGAATACGGAACTGTGGATGTAATGAAACTTGAGATAGAGACAGGAGGTAATTGTTATGGCGAAACAGATAGAAACAATTGCGGTATTGACAAGCGGCGGCGACGCGCCCGGAATGAATGCGGCAATCCGTGCCGTTGTGCGTCAGGCGCTTTCGAATGGGAAGAAAGTAAAAGGGATTAAACGAGGATATGCGGGACTTCTTCAGGAAGAGATTATAGATTTGGAGGCGAGAAGCGTATCGGACATCATTCAGAGAGGCGGTACGATTCTGGCAACGGCAAGGTGTAAGGAGTTTACAACACCGGAAGGACAGCAGCTTGGCGCAGATATCTGCAAGAAACACGGCATTGACGGCGTTGTCGTTATCGGTGGGGACGGATCTTTCAAGGGTGCGCAGAAACTGGCGTCCCTGGGCGTCAACACGATTGGCATACCCGGAACGATTGACCTGGATATTGCCTGTACGGAGTACACGATCGGATTTGACACGGCAGTCAATACGGCGATGGATGCGATTGACAAGGTTCGCGACACCTCTACTTCCCATGAGAGATGCTCCATCATCGAGGTTATGGGAAGAGGCGCGGGATTTATCGCGCTGTGGTGCGGAATTGCCAACGGAGCAGAAGACATCCTGCTGCCGGAGAAGTATGATTATGATGAGCAGAAGCTTGTCAATAATATCATCAATAATCGCAAACGCGGCAAGAAACATCATATTATCATCAATGCGGAGGGCATCGGACACTCCACCAGCATGGCAAAGAGAATTGAGGCGGCGACTGGCGTAGAGACGCGCGCAACGATTCTGGGACACATGCAGCGCGGCGGAAGCCCGACCTGTAAAGACCGTGTCTATGCTTCGACCATGGGCGCTCTGGCAGTGGATTTGTTATGTCAGGGCAAAACAAACCGCGTGGTTGGTTACCGTCATGGGGAATTTGTTGATTTTGACATTGACGAGGCGCTTTCCATGGAGAAGGCGATTTCCGAATATCAGTTCAAGATCTGCGAGAGCCTCAGCCGATAAGGGGACAGGGACGTATGATTACGAGTGTTTCGAACCCGAAAATGAAACATGTCATGCAGTTAAATAAAAAATCGAAAACCCGCTATCAGGAGCGGGTTTTTGTGGTGGAAGGAATGAAAATGTGCATGGAGGTTTCCCGTGAGCAGATACGGGAAATGTATGTGTCGGAACGGTTTCTTGCAGACAGCGCAAACCGGGAACGTCTGAAAGGTTACGCGTATGAGGTGGTGTCGGACGCTGTGTTTTCCCATATCAGCGATACGAAGACGCCGCAGGGAATCCTCTGCCTGGTGCAGATGCCGGAATATGCATTGGAGGATTTGCTGGGAGATGGATTTTCTGCTGCATCTATTGTGGCGGGGGAACCGGTTTCGGCAGGGAAACAGCCGCATCTGTTGATTCTGGAAAGCATTCAGGATCCGGGAAATCTGGGAACCATGATGCGCGCCGGAGAGGGAGCAGGCTTTACCGGGGTGATTATGAACCGGACGACGGTGGATATTTTTCATCCCAAGACGATTCGTTCCACGATGGGTTCGTTGTTTCGCGTGCCGTTTTATATTACCGATAATCTGGAAGAGACGATTGCCATACTCAAAGGCAAAGGCGTTGCAATGTATGCCGCGCATCTTCAGGGACAGGCCTGTTATGATGAGCCGGATTATACCGCTCCCTGCGGGTTTCTGGTTGGAAACGAAGGCAATGGACTGAGCCCGGAAATTGCGGGGCTTGCAGATATCTGTGTTCAGATTCCCATGGAAGGAAAGGTGGAATCCTTAAATGCGGCGGTTGCCTCCGCGCTTTTGATGTACGAGGTCAGCCGCCAGCGAAGAGGAAGGCAAATGCGCAGCATTTCTGGAATGCCTTCCTCCGACCTGGCAGGTGTCGCAGTGCGACGCGTGCCGTTACCATAAGGAGGAAGGAATTTATGCGTATCTGGTTTAAGATTTTTAAGGACAACCATCTTCTGCGCGATACGGTCGTCACCGATGAGAGTGACGATACGCGTACGCACAGGATTTTTCATGCGTTGGAGCAGGTCTGTTATGAGTTTGACTTAAGCAAGCCGATCTGGCTGGACGCCACGGTGGCGGAGTTCAAACGCCACGCCAGGGCGCGGTTTTATCAGGATAATTTTGTGGAACAGATAGACTTTGATTTTCTGGAAATTCATGTGATTGAGGAATAGAAGGGACTGGGAATTGCTTAGCTTAAAGATAGTATATACATACAGCCTGCTGATACATTGATTGCAGATACCCCGCAGAAACAAAATCATACAGAAAAGGAGTTTTTGCATATGAAATCAATATTTGAACAGTTAGGCGACACATATCACGAAGAAGATGGCTTAGAATGGACAGGAAGAATGAATCATATAAGGGCTTGTGCGAGGGAGATTGTGAATAACGAAATAATCTTCGTATAAGTGCTAAAAGTGGCAAGGTATAAAAACTTTGCCATTTTTGGGTTCGTAATCTTAGTTTATCATCAATGAAAGGCGCTTGAATTTCCAGTACCAAAATGATAATATTATCAAATAAACCGAATTATTGGAGGGATACACATGGATAAAAAAATCATGGATGTATTGACGAATCCGATTAAATGCAAACTATTTCTGGAAATACAGAAATGTGGGGAAACTACCGCTAAACATTTATCTGAAACCTTTTCGGATATTCCGCCTGCAACGCTTTATCGCTATTTGAAGAGAATGACAAATGACAAAGTATTAAAAATTGTAAATCAAACGCAAGTCAGAGGCGCTTTAGAAAAGACTTATGCGATAGATATTGATATGACAAAAGATTTTAAAGAAATCTTAGACAGCAACTCTGGCGAAGCCTATATGCAGTCGTTTATGCAATATATCATTGGCTTTGCGGAGCTATTCCAGGATTATTGTAAACGGGATGATATAGACATTGTAAAGGATAAATCTGGTTTTTCCTTATCCCCTCTTTATCTAACGGATGAGGAACTTGAGCTGTTAATTAGAAATATTCGGGATGCAATAAAGCCTTATGAAAACAGCACACCAGCAGCGGGGCGAAAATTGCATTCTATTGGCGTTATTATTTCTCCGCCTAAAATGGATTAAAAATTTCCCGCCTGTCCTCAGTGATGGACGGGATTTTTCTTGACTTATTACTATCAATATGATATTATTATCACTATGATAGTGAAAAGGAGGTAAGACCTATGAAGAAAAAATGCATCATCATTACATTTGTAACTTTTGTTGTATTAGCAGCACTAACTTTTTTATTGCCACAGGAAATCCCATTACATTATGGAGTGTCTGGTTCTGGTTCGGTTGCAAATAAATATTTTATTCTATTATTTACTCCTGTACCCGCATTCCTTTACTGGGCAATTGTGAAAAAGTACAAAAACTAAAATTCAAAGGAGGCTAATAAAATGGATGCCGTATTAGAAATTAGGAACTATTCTAAAGTTTATTCTGAAAATAAAAAGGCTGTTGACAGTCTGAATTTGAGTGTAAAAGCAGGAGAAATCCATGCTTTTATTGGTCACAATGGCGCGGGGAAAACAACAACAATCCGTGCAGTTGTCGGAATAATGGACTTTGATGAGGGGGAAATCCTTATAAATGGTCATTCTGTAAAGGATGAGCCTGTTAAATGCAAATCCATGATAGCTTATATTCCAGACAATCCCGACTTATATGACTATGTAACAGGCATTCAATATTTAAACTATATGTGTGATATGTTTTCTGTTCCTGCCAAAGAAAGAGTTTCAAGAATACAAAAGTATGCGGATGTTCTCAAATTAACGGACAGTCTGGGGGATTTAATCAGCTCCTATTCGCATGGTATGAAACAGAAACTTGCGTTGGTTGGCGCATTTGTACATTCCCCACAGCTTTTAGTGTTGGACGAGCCATTTGTTGGTCTTGACCCCGAAGCATCTTTCCATTTAAAAAAAATGATGCGTCAACTTTGTGATGCAGGGACGGCAATTTTTTTCTCCACTCATGTGCTTGAAGTTGCCGAAAAACTGTGTGACAAGGTTACTATCATCAAAAACGGTAAATTAATAGAAAGTGGAACAATGGAAGAAATCAAAGGAAACCATAGTCTTGAAGATGTATTCATGGAGGTAGTTGAAAATGAAAGGCAAGTATAAGTATCTCTTGAGGATGCAGTTATACAATCTCTTCGGAATTAACCGATTGATTCATTCTCGTGATAAACAGGAAAAACAACGTTCTGCGGTTGTTGGCGCTTTAGGACTTACCGCCATTGCCATTCTTGTAGTCTATACGACAAAATTCAGCAATAGTATGGCATTAGCGGGATTTGGCAAAGCATTACCAACGCTCATGGTAGTGGTCTGCTCTTTAGCAACTTTGACCCTTACATTTGTTAAAAGTACAGGAGTGCTTATCGGATTAAAAGATTATGATATGGTTATGTCCATGCCGATAAGTACGATTTCTATTGTAACAAGCCGTATAACGATGCTGTATCTCATCAATCTGATAATTGGCTTTATAGCCATGCTGCCGTCAAGCATTATCTATGTCGTATACGAACATCCGCCGATTTTTAGTTACCTGTTTTTAGTGGGTGCGTTATTTTTGACACCGATTATTCCTATGATTATTTCTCTATCATTAGGTGTTCTAATTGTTGCCGTTTCATCACATTCAAGACACAAAAATGTTTTTTCATTGGTTTTGAGTACGGCTGCCGTACTGATGATTGTATTTGCTTCCGCAAAAACACAATCAATGGATGAGGCGCAGATAACTAATTTAGGCGTTGCAATGGCAGAAGCGGTAAACAAATTTTATCCGCCTGCTATACTTTTTACAAATGCCTTATTACATAATGATTGGGCAAGCTGTTTGACCCCGAGACGGGGGCGTCGGTAAATGGAGATGCTTTGATTACGGGCGGAGAAGGCGACGTGCCGGTAACCGGTGTCGGAGAGCCGCCGAAAGTCAGCGAAGAAGATCAAGAAGACGATTTTGGCATATAACCCGATAAAATGTAACAGATCATACGAATAACCTCATAAAAACGGTAATAAATTATATTAATACCTTTTTATGAGGTTTTCTTAAAAAATGAGAGAAACGGAACATTCCCATAGGATTTAATAT
>CAJUOE010000297.1 GCA_910587895.1 uncultured Lachnospiraceae bacterium | reverse complement strand
TTGCCAGCATTTTGATTGGGATCGAAACCATTGTCCATACTTGGTGACGGATTACTTTGAGGAGCATTATTTCCGGGTTGTGGTTGAGTTTCAACGTAACTGATTGCTTAACTGCGCAAACTGCTCCAGGGTCAGGGCCTCTCCGCGGACATTTGCCGGCAGCCCCATCTCTTCCAGGGCACGTACGATTTCATCTTTGCCATAAGAAATATTGGACGCATTGTTCAGTCCGTTTACAAGCGTCTTCCTGCGCTGATTAAACGAAGCGCGGATCAATGCAAATAACTGCCCCTCATCATTTACCGAAACCGGCGGCTCCTGGTATTTTATCAGGCGAATGACGGCGCTTCCCACATTTGGACGCGGCATAAAACAATTCGGCGGTACGTTTGCCACAATTTCCGGCTTTGCATAATATTGCACCGCAAGGGACAGCGCCCCATAATCCTTCGTCCCCGGTACTGCCTGCATCCGCTGTGCCACTTCCTTCTGCACCATAATTGTAATGCTGTGGATATCTGCATGGCTCTCGAACAATCCCATAATAATCGGAGTTGTGATGTAATATGGGAGATTTGCCACCACCTTTATAGGATTTCCCGGATTTTGTTCCTGCACAAAACGTTCCATATCCATTTTCAGGATATCCTGATGAATAATTTCCACGTTATTATATGAACTAAGCGTATCTTCAAGAATCGGAATTAAGTTCTTATCTATCTCCACGGCCGCTACCCTTTTCGCATGTTCGCAGAGATATTGCGTCATCGTGCCAATTCCCGGCCCGATTTCCAGCACAAAATC
Source organism: uncultured Lachnospiraceae bacterium (assembly GCA_910587895.1). Classification (GTDB taxonomy): domain Bacteria; phylum Bacillota; class Clostridia; order Lachnospirales; family Lachnospiraceae; genus Petralouisia. Next base: position 8,227 of record CAJUOE010000297.1, on the reverse strand, counting down.
TTCCTTCGTGATGTCTGCCGCAGATATGATTTTATCCAATACCCTGGTATCAATCAGAAAATTCTGCCCGAATTTTTTCTGAAAATTAAATTTGTATTTTTGCAATACCGCTATAGTATTGGAAGGATTTCCCAGTGTAGCCATAGTCTTCTCCTCAACTCCTGACAAACCGTTGTTTTGAACTCTTAGGTTTATCAGGCAATGTCATTTTTAATTTCCCGGATTCCACGAGTGGGGCAACAAGATTTACCATCGTATGTGTACGGGATTTTCCTGTAAATTCCATCAATTCTGTACGTGAGCGGGGCACGGAACAAAAATCAAGAATCGCCTCTTTTGATACCACATTTTCCTTAAAAAAGTTATTTTTCATTACAACCTTAAATTCTCCATGATTAACGGAAAAGACAGGCGCTGGAAGTCCTGCGCTAATAAATTCCGTACGCATGGTAGGAATTCCAGAATAGCGATTCTCCGTAACCTTCAGCAATTCCAGTATATTTGCAAGCACCGCATTCCTGGTCTCCGGATGAACTTTTCCTAACGCATCAATTGATATTTTCCCATACAATCCCCCGCTGCTCAATACTTCCATGCGATCGCGGTACATTTCAATACGGATAGGTACATTCTCCGTGTGTATGCTATAATCACGATGTACCAATGCGTTTAAAATTGCCTCACGAACGGCTTTCACCGGATATTCCGGCTTATCCTGCCGATGCCCCTCATCATCCACTATTGTTTTTGTGCGGCTATTCCTGCGTACAAATTCAACCGCCTCTTCCAGCATATCTGGAACCGCGCCGGTTATACGCTTATTGTCCATGAAACGCTCACCGTCATCCCCGACAATCCCCATTTCCGTCCCCGGCAGGGACACTGCTGTTATGCAGAGCTGTGGAAAATAAGTCTGCGGATACCGCGAAAATGCCATCAGACCTGCAAGCGTTGGCTTCCCATCAGATGTCACGCCCATTAATTCCAGAATCTCCTCATCCGATACATGTTCTGATAAGTTTCTCCGTTCCCGTTTTACTGCCTCCAGATAGTCGTCCAGGCGTTTTTCATCGAATAACTGCATTTTGGCGCCATCCACAACCCGAATGTCATCATGAATCCTCTTTCTAAAAGCCTCATAACTGTATATCTCATATTCACTCATTGGCTCATCCGATTCACCCACACGCATATAAGAACCTTTGATACGCCCTACTCCTTTATAAAATACCGGGCGTTCCGCAATATCCACACCGGGAACCTCCGCCGAAACAATCACTTTCCCTTCTATCTCGCATATGGTAAACAGCGCCCTTACCACAGGCTCCATTTGCTTGCATTGCTCTGTCACCCTTTTCTGCAAATCCTGCGGGTCATAGACGCCCTTCACTTTATAACCATCCTTTTCATCTATGCCAAAAATTATAATGCCACCATCATCCTGATTAGAAAAAGAGGAAAGCGTGTCATATAACCTTGTAGGACATCCATATTGAGCCAGTTTCAATTCAACGGTCTGTTTTTCCGTTTTCTGTTTCCGTATCTCGTCTACAATACGTTTCAACGTTTCCTCCTGCATACATGATATCTCCCTTCTGCCATATTACCTTTCTATTATATCCAGAAATATCTGTTTCGTCTATCAAAAAACAAATACTTATCAAATTTTGTTAAGTGTTTTTCTTGATTTGATAAGTATTTTTCAAATTTTGTTAAATATTTTTCTCAGTTTGATAAGCATTTTTCTCAACTTGATAAATGCCTTACAAATTTTGTTAAATACCCACCTTCGCAAACAGACGCAATGCATTTTTACGTGTTGTCTCGATGACTTCCTCCTCTGTGATGCCCCGCAAAGCTGCAATCTCTTTCGCCACATAAGGAAGATTCAAAGAAGAATTGCGTTTACCGCGATTCGGCTCCGGCGCCAGATAGGGACAGTCCGTCTCCAGCAGAATCCGCTCCAGCGGAACATTTGCTGCCGTCTCCTTTAATTTCCTAGAATTCTTAAAAGTTACCACTCCGCCGATGCCAATGTAATACCCCATCTTCACATACTCCTGTGCAAGCTCTGGCGAATAGGAGAAACAATGAATCACGCCCGGAATCTGCTCCGCATGAATTCCTTTCATCAATTGCATCGTATCCTCTGCCGCATCTCTGGAGTGAATGATAACCGGAAGGGCAAGTTCGCGTGCCAGCTCCATCTGACGGCAAAACCAATACCGCTGACGGCTCTGGACTTCGGGTTCTTTCTCCCAATAGTAGTCCAGCCCAATCTCCCCGATTGCCACCACTTTCGGCAGGCGCGCGTTCTCACGCAGCCATTCATACGTCTCTTCATTCAAATCCGCAATATCGCTGGGATGTATGCCTAACGCTCCGTAGACAAATGCGTACTGCTTTGTCAATTCCAGCGTGTGCTTACATGACGCAAAATCAGACCCTACATTGATAATCCTTTCAATCCCATGTTCCTCCATAGAGGAAAGCAGTTCTTCCCTGTCCGGGTCAAACTGCTTATCATCATAATGTGCATGACTCTCAAATATCATACGATTTATCCTCTCATTTATTAACAAATTTCCGCACCTGACGGCATATGTTTCTCCGGAATCATCAACGCAAGCTCGCCATTTTCATCCTCAGCACACAAAAGCATGCCTTCGGATAACACGCCTGCAAGCTTTGCCGGTTTTAAATTCACCAGAACCATAACTTTCTTTCCTACCATCTCCTCCGGGGAATAATACTTACGGATTCCGGAAACAATCTGTTTCACCTGACTGCCAATGCGCACCTGGGAACAGAGCAGTTTCTTAGACTTCGTAACCGCCTCACAGGCGATAATCTCGCCCACCTGGAACTGCATCTTCATAAAATCGTCATAGGAAACCTCTTCTTTGGGCTCCAGGTCAATCCCGGCCTCCTCATCCTGCTGCGGCATTTCGCCCATCGCACGCTGTTCAGCCTCAAACTCTGCACGCTGCGCCTCGCGAATTACATCTACCTTCGCCATAATCTCCTTAACGTCAAGACGCGCGAAGAGAATTTCCGGTTTCTCCGTCACCTTGTTTCCGCTCTCATAAAGTCCGAACTGATTCAGAACATCAAAATCCCGAATCTTCGTGTTAAGCTGCGATACAATTTTCTCCGCAGTCTCCGGCAGGAAACTATGAAGGAGGGAGGCGGCAATCGTAATAGATTCCGTCAGATTATAGAGCACTTCGCTCAGACGTTCTTTCTTCGCCTCATCCTTTGCCAGTACCCACGGTTCTGTCTCATCAATATATTTATTGCTGCGGCGCAGTACGGTAAACACTTCCGAAATGGCGTCCGCCACGCGCAGGTCGTCCATCTTCGCTTTTACCTTATCCCTTGCCGCAGTTGCAATCTCTTTCAATTCCTTATCAACGGAATCCTCTGCTCCTGTCTTTGTAACCACTCCGCCAAAATACTTGTTGCACATGGAGATCGTACGGTTTACAAGATTTCCCAGGATATTTGCCAGATCAGAATTCAGCCGTTCTACCACCAGCTCCCAGGTGATAATCCCGTCATTCTCAAACGGCATTTCGTGAAGCACAAAGTAGCGAGTAGCGTCCACACCGAACAAATCCACCATATCGTCCGCGTAAATGACATTTCCCTTTGACTTGCTCATCTTTTCACCGCCCTGCAAGAGCCAGGGATGTCCAAATATCTGTTTCGGCAAAGGCAAATCCAGCGCCATTAGGAAAATCGGCCAGTAAATGGTATGGAAACGAATGATATCCTTGCCAATCAGGTGCAAATCTGCCGGCCAGTTCTTCTTAAAAAGCTCTGTTGAATTACCGTCTGCCTCATAGCCAATCTTCGTAATATAGTTGCTCAACGCATCCAGCCACACGTAAATCACATGTTTGGGGTCAAAATCAACCGTTACGCCCCAGTTAAAAGACGTCCGGGAAACGCATAAGTCCTGAAGCCCGGGAAGAAGGAAGTTATTCATCATCTCATTCTTACGGGACACTGGCTGTATAAATTCCGGATGGCTGTTGATATGTGCAATCAGCCTGTCCGCATACTTGCTCATTTTAAAGAAATATGCCTCCTCCTTTGCAGGTTTGACTTCCCGTCCACAGTCCGGACATTTGCCGTCCACAAGCTGAGACTCCGTCCAGAAGGATTCGCATGGCGTACAGTACAATCCCTCGTAAGACCCCTTGTAGATATCCCCCTGGTCATATAACTTCTTAAAAATCTTTGCCACCTGTGTTTCATGATCCTCATCTGTAGTGCGGACAAAACTGTCATGCGAAGAGTTCATCATATCCCAGATGCGTCTTACCTCTCCCGCTACCTGGTCTACGTATTCCTTTGGCGTAACCCCGACTTTTTCCGCTTTCTCCTGAATCTTCTGTCCATGCTCGTCCGTCCCGGTCTGAAAGTATACGTCATATCCTTCCTGCCGTTTAAACCGCGCGATACTGTCCGCCAATACGATCTCATACGTATTACCGATATGCGGCTTGCCGGATGTATAGGCAATCGCAGTCGTCATATAATATTTTCCTTTATTGCATTTTGTACACATAAATGCGCCTCCTTCTCAGTTCCATATATTTTATCCATAATTTGAATTGATAACCATTCCTAGCAACCATACATGATTTTGATGGCTTTGGTATTATATTATATCATTCTTCCAAAAATATGAAAAGCCGCCTTCCATTTTTGTTAGAAAGGCGGCCATTTTCGTTCTCTCACTACAGATTGATAAAGCGATCTGCCTCATCTGTCAACGTTCCGGCAACCTCACGGTTGTCATCCATTGCCTCTGCAATCTCACTGATATCCTTAACAAGATTAGAGGTATTCATCGCTACGTTCGTAGCCCCCCTTGCGCTTTCACCTACCGCTGTATTGATGCCGTTGATAGACTCTGTGATATTCTCCATGGAACGCTTGAGGTTATCCGACATATCATTAAACCTGGTAACAATGTCGTTTACATGTACTGCATCCTCATTATACTGTCTGCCGGCATTTACAAATCCCTCGTAGTCCGGAAGTACGTTCTCATTTATGTATTTGACAATCGAATCTGCACTGTCAATCAATTCGTTTACTGCTTCAATTACCATGTTGTTGATGGTCTGGATATTATTTGCGGCCTCCCTGCTGGAGCTTGCAAGCTGGCTGATTTCATCTGCAACGACAGCAAATCCCCTGCCGGCCTCTCCTGCCCTTGCAGCCTCAATGGATGCGTTCAGTGACAACAGGTTCGTCTGACCGGAAATACTTAAAATCTCATCCGTAAGGTCATTGACACGGTCAACACTCTTGCTGCTCTCAATCGCACGTTTTAACTTATCAATAATCGCATTGATAATATCGCTTGTATTCTGTTTGTTCTCAATTGCATTGTGCTCCAGGCTTTCCGCACGCTCCTGCATTCCTGTTGCATAATCATACAATCCCTGGGATGCATCTGAAAGCTCTATGATATTTTCATCTACGTTGCCCACATTCTCCTTGATATCTGTAATGGTCGTGGAAATCGTCTCCATGGAGGCGGACAGCTCCTGCATAACCGCCGAGATATCATAGGAATTATTATTTGCCGTAGACACCTTATCCGATACCAGCGTCACAATAGAGCCAAGCTGATCGGAACTGGTGTTAATGTGTCCCATAATGCCCTGCAAGGTCTGGATAAAAGTGTTGATTCCAGATGCCAGAGTACCAATCTCATCTGTGCAGAAACACTGTACGCGTTTCGTCAGATCTCCTTCGCCGGCCTCTATCGTTGCAATGACGTCACGAAGCTGTGCATTGATGTTGATCAGACGCTTGCACACCCATGTCCAGGAAACCCAGATAACAAACAGAAGAACCAGAATACTGCCTACAATCAAAACAATGATGGTTGTCGCTACCTGACGGTACGTTTTATTCTGCATGGCAATGGCCTTCTCCATGGCCTCTTTGTTCACCTGAATTAGAGAATCCAGCTCTGCCGTCAGACCCACGCCTGCATCCCGCAAATCATTACTCGCAAGTTCAGACGCCGCTTTATTATCTCCATTTGTACTGAACTCTAATATCTTGTCATAAATTGCCAGATAATTCGTATAATCTGACTCAAGCTGCTCCATTACCTCTACTTCCTGCATACTGATTCCCTGTGAATACTCAAACAGTAAGTCACTGATTTCCTGTTTCAGAGAATTTGCCTCATCCACCAATGTCTGTTTCTTTTCCGCATCATCCTCTACAATATGCGCAAACGCCACACGACGCAATGTCTGATATGCAATCGTCACGTCTTCCACCTGTTCTATCTTTACCACATAATTCCCGGTAATATTTTCACTGGTTTTCATAATTTGGTTCGTACTGCTAAAACTTGCTATTCCCAATATAAGCATCAAACACCCGAGAATTCCGACCGGAATCAGAATTTTGAACCTGATGCTTAAGTCTTTTAGAAACTTTATCATAGCCTTCTCCTCCTAAATTTTGTAGTTTACATTTCTTCTTTTTGTAAAACCTCAAAAGTCATACTTTTATAATAATATATTTCTGCCTTTAAGTCCAGTTTAAAATATCATTAATTACCCTTCATACACCTTCTTCCACGCGACATCCACACTCTTGCCGATGCTGTGATAATAGATCAGGAACAAAGAAATCAAAATCAGCGCCGGATATTTGCGCCACTTTCCTTTCTGCGCCCAACGCACCAGCCTGGAAATTATCTCTTCCTTCTCACGCTCCGTAATTCCGCTGTCACCGGAAGTGAAATACAACAGCAGATAGGTAAATCCTGCAATCATTCCCAGAGTGGCAAAAATTTTCACAAAAGTATGGTCTCCGGTCTTAGGCTCGCCCACGGGTTTCGGTTGCGATTGCGACGGCGTCTGTTTTCCCTGTACAATCGCCGCTCTCTTTTTCGTAATCTTTACCGTGGTCTTCTTTACGCTCCGGTTTCCGGCATTATCTTCCGCCGTTACCTGAAGGCTATGTTCGCCCTCTCCTTTAATGGCAACGTCAAAACTGTAATTCTCCACCATGTCATCGGCAAATTCCTCTTCTTCCTGCACCTTTGTCTTTCCGCCATCTATCCGGTAGGATACCGACGCAATTCCAGCTGTAACATTTTCTCCCGCCGTATCCGTCACATCTACCTCAACGTTAGCCTGCGCTTTAGCTTTATCTGCCTTAACGCTCGTAAAACTGATATCCGGAGCATTATCTTCCACAATAGCGCCCGCTCCGTCTGCTGTCAGCACTTTTTCCACTGAAACATTACCCGCGTTATCCGAACAGGTAAGGGCGATGGTTCCCTTAAAGTCCCCATCGACGGTAATCTCCGCCATACTCTGCCCGCTGCGTGCATCTCCATGCAGCGTCATAACCGCCTCCGCCAATCGCTACAAATACAGCATCAACGTGTGGTTCTTGTTCTAATATTTCAAGTCCTATTGTACCTTGTCCTGCAATTACTTTTTCATCATTAAAAGGGTGTACAAATGTATAGCCTTTTTCATTTGTCAATTCCACTGCTTTGGCATAGGCATCATCATATACACCAGGTACAAGCACAACATCTCCCCCAAAACCTCTTGTTGCTTCTACTTTTGAAAGTGGCGCACCTGCTGGAATACAAATAGTAGAATGAATACCATTTTTTGTTGCAGATAATGCTACACCCTGCGCATGGTTTCCTGCTGAACAAGCAATTACACCTTTTGCTTTTTCTTCAGCTGTCAATGAGGAAATTTTATTATAAGCGCCTCTTAATTTAAAAGAGCCTGTTAATTGCAAATTTTCTGCTTTAATGGATACATTTTCCCCAATTTTAGGTGCTGAAATCAGTGGTGTTAAACGTGCAACGCCTTTCAAATTTTGTTGTGCTTGTTGAATCATTTCTAATGTAACCATATTTTCCCCTCCAAATCTAAAATGAATACATTTGTATTCCCATTAATTTTTTGCTGCAATAATTTCTACTTCACATAATACTTTTTTAGGCAATTCTTTCACAGCAACGCAAGAGCGTGCAGGTTTTCCTACAAAGTATTTTTCATAAATACCGTTAAATGTTTGGAAATCGCCCATATCAGCTAAAAAGCAAGTTGTTTTTACAACATTTTCAAAACCAATGCCGTTTTCTTCTAATATAGCGGAAACATTTTTCATAACTTGCTAGATCGGAAGAGCGTCGTGTAGGGAAAGAGTG
>CAJUOE010000296.1 GCA_910587895.1 uncultured Lachnospiraceae bacterium | reverse complement strand
GGATATGCGGTTGTGCCGGGAATTTGGACTGTGATATGTTTTGGGTTTTATCGGAATGGGAAACGTGACTAATTTCAGTTTGTCAGGCATGACTTTAGACTATAAAGTTATCATTTGGAATTTTATGGTTTTATATCCCAATAAGCCACAGTCCGACAAGGCAGGGCAGGCATCCCCGGCGTTTCGGCAAAATAGAGAGAGGCGATTGAACATGAATGTAACAGGAATAACAAAAAGCCATCATGCGGACATCCCAAAGGCATCATCCAAACAGGAATGGAAGTTGTCCGATTCCCTCCGGGAGAAGATAGCCGGATACGCCAGGGAGGATGCGGCGCAGAACGTCTGTATGGGGAATAAGTTCCTCTCCCTGCGGAAGAGCGAGGTCGCCAAAGTCGCGCCGGACAGGGCAGGCATCTTCCGGCGTTCTGGCAGATTGAGGAATCTGGGAGCAAGAATGCGATAAACATAAAGGAATGATAGGATGAAAAGAATTTTATTATTTGCCTTATTCATTTTTCTTCTTGCAAATTTAGTAGCTTGTGGAAGGCAAGAGAATGATCCTGTTCCACCCTCATTTGATTCAGGGGCAGTTGCCAAGGATGCCGATGGCGAGGAAGGCGTGCGGGAACTGATGGATAATACCGCCCAATTCAACAATTCATTTACCGTGGAGGGGAAGCCCGTTATACAGGATATGAGCGTGGCCGTAGATTTTGGAGTGGTATACCCCAATCTGGAATCAGTTTACAACACGGCGGCGAATGTTGTAGCGGGAGAGGTTATGGATGTCCGGTATACGGATGATGAGGCTGCGCCCAGGACAATATACACATTTGCCGTTTCTGAAACATTAAAAGGGGGTATAGTGGAAAACAGCCTTATAAGCATTAGTGAATCAAATGGCTATGTAAGGCTGGTTACGGTGGTTGAAGCCTATGGCGTGATTCCGTATGAGGGCATTACTGATGAAGAAATAGAAAATGGGGTAGTGCTGCAATCGCTGGGAGGCGCCCCGCTTCCGAAGGCAGGAGATCAGTGCGTGGTCTTTTTGGGGGAACAGAAACAGGAAGGCAGGATTGCGGGAGCATATGCTGTTATCGGTAACTTTATGGGCAAATATGTTTTAGACCAGGATACCAATCTGTATTCGAGGTTCTGCCCAAGCGAAAACCCGGAGTTATATTCTGTTTACGATCCTGTCACAAAGGCTGACGCAAAGGAGGAGCCAATGCCTTTATCTACGATAAGGGAAGAGATTTTAAGTTATCAATGAGTTTTCAGCGGAAGCAGGCATCCCCGGTTTTCCGGCAGATTGGGGAATCGGGGAGCAGGATTTATTTTTTGAATGGGAGAGATGTAGATATGGGAAAGGGCGCAGGCAGCGTATCTATTATAGGCGTGGCGTACGGGCCGACAAGTATTTTTAACGCCGGAAAAGGTGGTAAGGTGAAGCTGACAACACGCATCCAAAATTATTTCCGCAAATTAAAAAGGAACAGAGTAAAAAAGCGGATAACCGCCAATCCCCATACACTGGAGGAAGTCGTGGAACTGATGAAAAGGGAATACGGCGCTGAGGAGGTTTCGCAGCAGTCTCATAATTATCTGGAGCAGAAGCAGTCCCTAAAGGCATCCCTTGTAATGCGCCACCGCCCGGATTTGCTTGGGGAGCTGATGGACTTGGAGCCGCCCGAAGGTGAGGATGTGGAAGCCTTGAAAGCATTTTGGGAGCAGGTACAGGAGCGGGAGAAGATGGCAGCGGAAATTGCAGATGATATCTTCCCCGTAGATTTCCATATATATGCAATTAAGTGTCCTGAAAACTGCATGATGCAGATAGGGGTGGAAACTGTCTGGCAGGTGATAGATGGCTCATTCAGCGGGGATAAGAAAACCATGAAGCAGTTAAGGAAACTGTTTAAAAAGATATATCTGTATTATGGTGTCACTGCCGAAGATATAAAAAATGAAACGGAAAGGTATAAGTCACTTTTAGGGGTATTGTGTTCATAGATGCCAGTTTTCCGAGCCCTACGGAAAAGCAATATCCTCAATAAGCCACAGCCTGACAGGGTAGGCATCCCCGGTTTCCCGGCAGATCGGGGAATCGGGGAGCAATAAAGGAGACTTAATATGGATATAACAGGAATAGCAAAAAGCCATCAAGCGGACATCCAAAAGGCAGAAGAGAGCGTTTCAGAAGATGCGGGTGAAGAAGAGCTTGCAGGCAGGCTGCATGCCCAGGCGGCAG
>CAJUOE010000295.1 GCA_910587895.1 uncultured Lachnospiraceae bacterium | reverse complement strand
GGTCACCACAACACCACACAGAACACCAATTGCAATACTACACAGACGACGAATTCCCCCTGTACGAAAGCAGGCTGCAATCACACAGGAGAACATCAGCACGGCAGGAAGAATTATAATGGACATTCCGGTTCCTGTGTAACATATAGCCAGTGTACGGTGGATAATTGCAGGAAAACAGGAACACACAGCCATAAGGGAACGTATTACTGCGGTCATTCCAATGGTAGCAGGGTTTACAGCCAGTGCAAAGTATCCGGCTGCACAAAGAACAAAAGGCACAAACACGATGGAACGTATTATTATGGACATTCCAGCAATTGTGTAACGTATAGCCAGTGTACCGTATCCGGCTGCACGAAGACGAAGAAACATGAGCACAACGGCAAATGTTATTATGGACATTCCAACGGCAGGAAGGTTTACAGCCAGTGTACTGTACCGAACTGTACGAAGACGAAGAGACATAAGCATCATGGGAAATACTATTACGGTCATTCTGCAATAGAAGATTATTGATGTAAACTTTCCCGAAATACATGGATGAGATATTTACAGGGCCAGGGCGTATCAAAACGTCTTAGCCCTGTTTTATGTGTGGGAGAGATTTTGACCGGGAAGAATGCCAGAAACTTCTCCTCTGTGATGGCAAATTATGTGGTTATTACGATATGCAGTTTTGTCAAAAGGTCATATAAAACCAATCATTTCCCATATTGACATAGCGCCGTTGCAAGATATATTTTTTTAATATAGGATAAAAGGGTCAAATGGGCTTTTACGCCCTGAGTTTATTACGGAAAGGAAGGGTTATTTTATGCAATGGAGAAAAGTAGGAAGAAGAAAACGGCTGACGGCAATCTTAACGGCAGCCGCCTTATGTATCACCAGCGTCTACTTCGCATCTCCTGTTCAGGCAGCGGAACCAGGGGATAGCCAGACGAATCTGGCGTTAAATAAGACGGTATATTTCAGCAGCGAGGAAGGCACGTCAACCAGTGGCGCGGACACGCATGCTGTAAAGGCTGTAGACGGAGACAAGGCTACCTGCTGGTCTGCGAATGGCAAGCCGAATGGGAAAGACTGGGACGCGCAGTATCCCGAGTGGCTCTGCGTAGATTTGGGAAAGGAGTACGATCTTGATGGAGTCAGCCTGATCTTTGAGGGGAAAAACGGAGCGCGTTATTATGGGTATAATATCTATGTTTCCAATGAGGCGCCGGAGAGTGGAAACCGCGCACTTCCCGATGGGTTTGAGAAAATTGTTTCCAGGGAGGACAACACGCAGTCTACTTCAACAGATCCGATTATGGAAACCATTACAGACGTCTCCGGCCGCTACGTGCTGGTGCAGGTAACATCCTGTAACCAGCTTGACGCTAACAAATGGCAGGTGGCATCCATCTATGAGATGGAGGTCTATGGAACAGAGAAAATTGTTACGCCGGATAATCCGGAACAGCCGGGCACAGAGGATAATATTGCCCTTCAGACAGCCAGCGGCAGGGACAGCGCTTATGCACAGGAGATTGACGGGCAATGGCAGTTTGGCGGCAGGGGAATGTCGGAAACCAATGCGCTGAATGCGAACCGTACGAGCTGGAGCAAGGTAACCATTCCCCATACATGGAACGCAAGTGATGCCGAGGACGGAGGCGGAAATTATGTCCGCGACAGTTACTGGTATCACAAAGAGATCAATGTTACAGCAGAAATGATGCAGAAACGTGTATACATAGAATTTCTGGGCGCGAACACCCAGACCACCGTATACGTGAACGGTCAAAAAGCCGGGGACACCCACAAAGGAGGTTACACGGCCTTTCGCTATGACATTACGGATAAAGTGAAAGCCGGGACAAATACATTGGACGTATGTGTGGATAACAAATACACGCAGACGATTGCACCGATTTCCGGCGATTTCAATATGTATGGCGGCATTTACCGCCGCGTATACCTGATAACAGTGGACGATGTACATATTGATTTGGAAAAGAACGGCTCTTCCGGGCTGGTGCTTAAGACCGGGAATATGAGAAGCAAAGAAAAGCCTGCGGATTTAGGGAAATTTAACATTCAGGCGGACGTTGTCAATGATTCCAACGCGTCAAAAGAAGTGAAGGTTGTGGCTACGGTTAAGGGCGACAATGCGCCGGCTCCGATTGAGAATACGATTACCATTCCCGCGAATGGCAAAGTGAGTTTCGACCAGGCATGTACGGTAAACAACCCCACGCTCTGGGAAGGGATACGCTATGATAAAAATGCAGATGACAGCAAGGTCGGTTACCAGTACGAGGTCACCCTGGAAATCAGGGACGGCGAGAAGGTGATCGACAAAGTGTCTGACAAGCTTGGGTTCCGTTATTTCTGGATTGATTCCCAGGACAATGGTGAAAGCGGCGAAGGTTTCTTCCTAAACGGAAAGAAGTTCCCGCTGCGGGGCGTCAACCGCCATTCTTATCTGAAATCCGTGGGCAGCGCCATGACGGAGGAGCAGCACAAAAATGATATGGAAATCATCAAAGAGCTGGGCGTGAACACGATTCGTCTCTGCCATTATCCGCAGACCGATTATTTCTATGATTTGTGTGATGAAAACGGCATGATCGTATGGACGGAGATTCCGGTTGTCAACGAGGTGCGGGCAAGCGATGAATTTAAAAATATTACCAAGCAGCAGCTGACGGAATTGATTTCCCAGCAGTACAACAGGCCTTCAGTCTGTTTCTGGGGGCTGGAAAATGAGATTGGAAATGGACAGAGCCTGACAAATGCTACTGCAAACCAGGATTTGGCAGCAGCCAAACAGATTCTATTTGATTTGGATAAGCTTGCAAAAGAGCTTGATGCTACTGGACGCTATACTACGCAGGCGTTAAACCGGGATTACGGCATGGACCAGAATGACCCGGATTCTGTGAATAAAGATTTTAATACAAACGTTGGCTGGAAATCAGATATTGTGGCGTGGAATATTTACCCAGGCTGGTATCCAGACGCCAATTTCTACGGAAGTTTTGATGACGTCATGAAACGCAAGACGGCGGGAGACAGCCGTTCCATGGGTATTTCCGAATATGGCTGGGGCGCGAATGTCAACCAGCATGAGGCGTATCCGGAACTTGGCGTCAACAATCTTACCGCCGGCGGCAGCTGGCATCCGGAAGAATACCAGAACCTTATGAATGAAGAGGCGCTGGCATACATCAATGCCCACGATGAGCTGTGGGGAACCTTTTACTGGGTAATGTTCGATTTTGCCGTTGATGGAAGGAACGAGGGTTCCCAGCCTGCATTGAACGATAAGGGGCTGGTGACTGCAGACCGCAAGATTAAGAAGGACAGTTTCTATCTTTACAAGGCAAACTGGAACAAAAAGGATTCTTTCGTGTACATTACCAGCCGCCGCTGGACGAAACGAGAAAATTCCGACACTTATATCAAGGTTTATTCAAACTGTGATGAGGTGACGCTGTCTGTCAATAATCAGGAGCTTGGCAAAATGGAGTCCAAAGGCAACGGCGTATTCCTGATGGAAGATGTTTCCTTGCCGCACGGCAATGTCGAGATTAAGGCAGTCGGCAAGAACAAGGATAGCCAGGAGACATATCCCGATACCTGCACCTGGCAGAGGGAAAATTCCAATAAGGCAGATTTGGCATCCAAGGTATTTGCAGTGGACACGACGGCAAAAACAATTGCCATCAATAATAATGTCACTCTGAAAGATTTCAGGGCGAACGTAAAGGGCGTCAACAACGCTGTATATAAGATTTATAACGGCGACACAGAGGTTACGGAAGAAACAGCCGTAATTGTTCCAGGCATGCGCATCCATGTAATTGCAGAGAATCAGCAGACGGAGAATGACTACACGGTCATCAATACCAATTTATGCCTGAATAAGCCAGTTACCGTAAGCAGCTTTGAGACCGGAAATATTGCAGGAAATGCCGTGGACGGCAACAGCGCCACCAGATGGACGGCAAAAGACGGCACCTATCCGCAGACACTTACCGTTGACCTTGAAAAATCATATTTTCTGGGAGATTTGACCCTGGATTGGGATAAAAAGGCGGGCAGCCGCTATTATGGCTATACCGTATCGGTAAGTAAAGACGGCGATAATTTCATAGAGCTGGTTGACCGCAGGAATAACACGGACGTTGGTAGCATTACAGATTCGTTGGAGCTTGTTCAGGCGCGCTATATCAGGATTACTGCTACCGGATGCAACGAATCCGGCTGGGCGACCTTGTATGAGGTTAAGGCGGACGGTTATCTTGTGGTTTCCGACGCGTATACAGTTGATGAACAGCATCGGCTGATAATTGTAGATGAAATTCCCAATACCGGGCTTGCCGACAGCGTGTTCAGCAGCCATCTGACGGTGGAAGGAAATTATGGTTATAAGATGAATTACAGCAGCGGCTGGATTCATGACGGCAATACGGTTGACATCCTTGATGTGGATGGCAATGTTGTGGCTACCTATACCATCTGTACCGAGGCAACGAAGGAGGATTATTATACTGATGTTCCGGTTACAAGGATTTCCCTGAACAAGGTGGATGACGCATTGGACGTTGGCGATACCTTGCAGATGGAGGCAGTCATCTTCCCGGCCAATGCGTCAGATACCACGCTGCATTATGAGAGCAGCAAGCCGGATGTGGCATCCATTACGGAAAGCGGTCTTGTAACGGCTAAGAAAGCAGGAAAAACCGTTATTACGGCAACTTCTGCAAATGGAAGAAGCGATACCTGTGAGCTTACGGTGGTCGATTATGCGAACATCAGACCGGTAGTGACATTCTCATTTGATAATGCGAAGGAGCTTGCATTGCAAGGAGATGCTGCACTGGTAAAAGATCCAGACGATGAAGAAAATCAGGTTCTCCTCGTGGATAGCGCAGCCGGAGGACAGAATGGAAATTATGCTATTGCCTCCAGGGATCTCAGCGGTTATGACTTTTCCAATGGCGTGACAGTTTCCATGAAAATCCGCCCAACCGCCAATTCCATTGATTGGAATTATCTGTTCGCCATCGGGCAGACGAAGAGCCACAACACATTTAAATACTGTGATGGCACGATAGGATTTATCGCAAGGCACGATGGAGGCGGAGATACCTATGAAGCGCATTTCCCAAATGATGGATGGGTAGAAGGCAATCCGGTAAACAGTGATTATGGTTTCTTCACCAAAGCGGAAAATGCCAACCAATGGCATCGGATGACTTTTGTATATGCGAAGTCTGAAATCCGCATTTATGTGGACGGCATCTTAACCTGCAAATGGGCGGAGTCGAAAATCAGCGATGTATTGGCATCCCTCAATCAGGGACATTTGGTTATCGGTGCGGGTTCTTCGGAAGGAGAGCTGGAAAATTTTGGAGGCTATATCGACGACTTTTATGTATATGACACTGCCCTCAATGACAAAGCGGTATCAGCCATTGTCGATAATCTGAAAAATCCGCAGGATCCGACAGATCCTGAGAAGGAACAGGGAAGCCTGACCATAACTTGTGAGGGATTCACGTATGACGGCACGACCAAGCCAAATCCCCGGGTGGCACAAACCACCAACACAGGAGCCGAGGTTACCTATATTTATTACGCGGACGCGGCGTGTACTGCGGAGATTGCACCGCCTGTCAATGCCGGGACTTATTATGTGAAGGGCACGGCAAAGGAGACGGATGAATATACGCAGGCCAATTCCGCAGCAGTAGAATTTGTGATTGCACCGAAGAAGGTAGAGAATGCGGCGGTAACCGGAATCGTCAACCAGGTTTATACTGGCAAAGCGCTCACACAGCCGGGCTTGAAAGTTACTGGCTATCAGGAAGGCGTGGACTATACCGTATCCTATGCAAATAATGTGAACGTAGGAACGGCATCCATCACCATCACGTTCCAGGGGAACTATACTGGGACTGTTAAGGCAGAATTCCAGATCACGCAGAGCCAGCAGAACCAGACAGAGCCGGTTCCTGCTAAGAACAAGACATACAAATCCGGGAAGTACCAATATAAGGTGACGAAATCAGCCGCGAAAGGCGGAACGGTAGAGCTGAAGGCTCCGTTGAAAAAGACGATGACATCGGTTAGCATACCTTCCACCGTCAAAATTAACGGTTATACCTTCCATGTGACCTCCATTGGCAAGAATGCATTCAAGAACAACAAAAAGCTCACGAAGGCAACCATCGGAGCCAACGTGACAAAGATTGGCGCAAATGCCTTCTCGGGCTGCAAGAAGCTGAAGAAGATTACAGTGAAGACGAAGAAGCTTAAGACAAAGTCCGTGGGCAGGAATGCATTTAAGAATATCCATAAGAAAGCCGTCATCAGTGTGCCAAAGGCAAAGAAGAAGGCCTACCAGAAAGTGTTCAAAGGAAAAGGACAGAAGAAGACGGTTAAGATAAAATAAATATGAAATAATTCAGAGGGCATTCCCTGTTTTGGGGAACGCCCTCTGTTCGTGTATCAGAGCAAAGTATGCACTATTTTGTTTTTCCATGTTTCCATTCCAGAATTTCGTCCAGCCTCAGCCTGACTGCATTTTCTTGCCCCTGCGTTGTGGGCTGGTAGTATCTTCTGCCGGATAAGGAATCCGGAAGGCACTGCATAGCCGATAGTTTCTCCTGCGTATCATGTGCGTAGATGTAGCCTTTCCCATAATCAAGCTCCTTCATCAGGCTGGTGGGCGCATTGCAAATCTGTAAGGGCACCGGCTCTGCCGGGAATTCCTTGATATCTTTCTTGCAGTTTTCACATGCCAGATAGAGCGCGTTGGATTTTGGCGCCATGGAAAGATAGACGACGGCATGTGTTAAATGTACGTCACATTCCGGCATCCCCAGAAAATGGCACGCCTGATAAACGGATATCGTAAGCGGCAGCGCCTCGGGATCCGCCATTCCTACATCCTCGCTGGCAAAACGCACCAGCCTCCTTGCAATATAGAGGGGGTCTTCCCCGCCGTCCAGCATTCGGCACATCCAGTACACCGCAGCGTCAGGGTCGCTGTTGCGCATGGATTTATGCAGGGCGGAAATGAGGTTGTAGTGCTCCTCGCCGTTCTTGTCATACAGCAGTGAGCGGCGGTTCATGCATTGCGCCAGCACTTCCTCATCCACGCACAAAACAGCCTGTTCATTCATCCTGCCGTTAAATACCGCCATTTCCAGCGTGTTCAGCGCCGTGCGCGCATCTCCGTTGGCAAAACAGGCAATCGCAGATAAATGGGCGTCTTCTATGGAAATTTCCATGTTTCCAAGTCCTTTGGGGCTTTTCAATGCAAAAAGCAGAAGTTCCTTTAAATCCTCTTCCGCCAGTGCTTTTAAGATGAAGACTTTGCAGCGGGACAGCAGAGCGGAATTGATTTCGAAGGAGGGATTTTCCGTGGTTGCCCCGATCAGGATGATGCTGCCCCGTTCCACAAAGGGGAGAAATGCATCCTGCTGCGCCTTGTTAAAACGGTGGATCTCGTCTGCAAACAGCAGGGTACGGATTCCCATTTTCCGGTTTTCCTCTGCCCGTGCCATGACTTCCTTGATTTCTTTGATGGTGCTGTTGACGGCGCTGTATTCCACAAATTCTGCCCTGGTTCTCTCAGCAATGATTCTTGCCAATGTGGTCTTGCCTACCCCGGGAGGTCCCCAGAAGATCATTGAGGTAATCTGGTCTGTTTCTATCAGCCGCCGCAGGATTTTCCCCGGCCCGATCAAATGTTTCTGCCCGACGTAATTTTCCAGGCTGTCCGGTCGCAGGCGGCTTGCCAGGGGCGACGACGTCTCACGATTGTCAAACAGGCTTATCTGTTCCATAGTTTTGTTCCTTTCTCTGTCGGATATCTGTATCTTATTATGGACTCTGGATGGAGAAAAAGCAAGTGAGAACAGCACGAAAAATGGTGTGCCAGAGTCCGAAATGTATTTACAGCAGCGTGAAACGTCAAAGTTTTTTCCGGCTTACCTTGAAATCATAAAATGTGTATGCTATACTTACTATTAACTATAAGAGGTATGGAACCGATATATTGTATATACCAAAGTGGGATATGGAAGTCCATAGTATAATTTCAAAGGAGTGATGACAATGGCTATGAATCAAGGTTATTCTGGACTGTTCCAGAGTCTTTCATCCAGCAGCGGAAGTACGAATTTTCTCGCAGATTATGCCAGTCTTAAGAGTGGCAGCTACGGCAGGCTCATGAAGGCTTATTACGGTACAGGGCAGAGTTCAAGTTCAACGGCAAATGGTGTGGGAACCAGAACCAGCAATGTTCTTGACCAGATTCTGGAAGAGAGGAAGAACCCGAAGGTTTCCGAAGATGTCAAGGAGGCAAATGCCAACCTGACAACAGGAATCTCGAACATGAAGAAGACAGTTGCAACATTGCAGAATGACGCAACTTATACAGCTACTCAGAATTCGCAGACCGGGCAGGTTTCACAGTCTGCGGTTGACAAGACTGTTTCAGCAATGAAAGACTATGTGTCACAGTATAATGAAGTTGTGAATGCATCCAAGAAATCTACGATGACCAACAAGACAGGATATATCGCAAATGTGATGAAAGCAACGGCTGCCAATGCAGATAAGCTCAAGGAGATTGGCGTTACCATCAATGGAGATGGAACGCTGCAGCTCAATGAGAAGAAACTGAGGGAAACAGACGTCACCAAGGTGCAGGATCTGTTCTCAAGCAAGGATCTCATGAGTTACGGATCTACCGTTGCCTCCCGTCTCAATTTCGCGGGTATTGGTCTTGATGCTACGGATAGCGCAGACAAGGACAACCAGGCAGGATCCGGCGCGGCTGGCGTCAAGGCAGACAGCGAAACACTTGCATCTGACAAATTATATGAGAAGGTCAAGGATAAGGATGGCAAGGAGACCGATAAGTACGATATTGATAAGATCCTGTCCACGGCTAAGAGCTTTGTAAGCAATTACAACCAGATGTTCATTGCAGGCCAGTCCAGTACCAATTCCGGCGTGTTAGCGAACTTAGCCCAGATCAGGGAGAAGACAGAGCAGAATAAGGATGCGCTTAAGCAGTTTGGATTTGATTTGGATGAGAAGGGCAGACTGAAACTGGATGAGGATAAATTTAAGAATTCCGATATGTCCCAGGTACAGAAGTTCTTCAAGGATTATGGTTCTTCCATTGCCACGAATGCGTCGTTGGTAGATTATTATACGACTACGAATGCAAATACTGCCAGCGGCTATACAGCTGGCGGAGCATACAGCGTACAGGGAAGTTCCCGTTTTGCTGATTCTATTTAATCGGTATAAGATAAGAAATATACGGGCTGTCGCACTAGGCGACAGCTCCTTTTAAGTTATGTTTTTGGACAGAAAATGGATCATAACAGATATAGATTGTGTAAATCCCAGACTGTAAAAGGGACTTGTGTATTCATCTGGTCGTTAAATATCCCATTCTTATGCAGATACTATATCGGCGGTTGTGAGCAATGCGCTGCAAATATTGCATTGCCTTCAGCGCATAGTTGTGTGCTTTTGTGCTAGAACCGCTACAGGCATCTGTAATTACTCTGAAATGATAGTCGTGTTGATGCGCATCCACAGCCGTATAGTGGATGCAGACGTCGGTTAATCCGCCAATCAGATACAATGTATCTACACGGAGGCCTTTTAACAAAATTTCCAGGTCTGTACCAAAGAAAGCACTATATCTTCTTTTCGAAATCAAATATTCACCCTCTATTGGATAAGTCAGATTTGCATAATCCGTGTACGGTGAATTTTCTATGCAATGGACACCTTCAGAGCCATCCAGTTCCCGCCCAAAATCTATCATGTCAGGACGATGGACTTCTTTAACCTGAATCACGGGCAGTTTTTTTGAGCGTAAAACATCCAATACCTGTTTGGCATTGCGAATGCATTCCCACGCCGGGTCGTTCAGGTTGTCTTTTGTCATTTCTTTAAAATCCTCCTGTTGAATGTCTATGACAAGTAATGCGCTTTTTTCCAGTTTCATATGTTTCTTTCTTTTCTGATAGTGTTATTTTGATATATCATGAATCCGACCATGGCAATCATGCATTCTGTGATCGGATAAGCGAGCCAGACGCCTGTCATTTTCCATAAGGCAGATAATAAAAATGCCATTGGAATAATGATGATCAGTCCTCTCAAAAGCGAAAGAATATGGGCTGGCAATGCCCTTTCCGTCGAGGTGAAGCAGGTAGCTAAAATAGTATTATATCCAACAAATGGGATGGATATAAAATACAGCTTTAATCCGGTTACGGAGATTTGCTGTAATTCCGGATTATTTTCACTGTTGAAAACAGTGGTGATCGGCTGTGCAAAGCCAAAAATAAACAGATAAACGATAGCGGATACGAATAACATGGTAACCATGGCGTAGCGTAGCAGCGTCCCGATTTGCCGGATGTTTCCGAGGCCGTAAAAGGTGCTGAACAATGGCTGAACACCCTGTGCAATACCAGTAAATACCGCAAGAATCACAAGTGATATATTGGCAACTACACCATAGGCGGCAATCCCCGTATTTCCAGCCAGGTTTAATATGATGGCATTAAAAGTTATCATTACTACCCCCGAAGAAACCTGTGCGATCAAAGAGGGGAAACCCAGGGATAAATCCTGCGTTATGATGTCTGTTCTTATTCTCATTTTCACAAGATGAAAGGTGTTTTTCTTTTCTAGCCAATGTGGGAGCATGGCAAGTAGGCTGATGACCGGTGATAATCCTGTGGCGAATATGGCGCCCAAAATGCCCATTCCCATTGGAAAAATAAAAATATAATCTAATACAATATTGGCAAAACTGCCAACCAGCATCGCTATCATAGAGAGCTGTGGACTAGCATCATTTCTGACAAAGCACAGCAGTACATCATTTAAAATAAAAGCGGGAGCGAAAAGCAACAGCCAGCGAAGATACGTAACTGTCATTTGGAATATATGCATATCCGCGCCCAGGAGTATTGCAAGCTTATCCGAAAATAAGATGCCCATCAGGGAAAATGCCACCGAGAAAGTCAGTGCGAGACAGAGGGTGTTCGTGTAAATCTGATTGATTTCTCCGGTTATGTTCTGGGTTTTGCAGATCGAAAACCTGGTTGCGCCGCCCATACCCAGCATAAGACCCGTTCCGTGGATGAAATTATAGACGGGAATCGCAAGATTTAAGGCGGCAAGCCCATTTGTGCCTAATCCTTTTGACACAAAAAATGTATCGGCTAAAATATAACAGGACACGCCCAGGGTTCCTAATACGCTTAAAATTGTATAACGGGCAAAATCCCGCATACAGGATTGCTGTTCCATAGGTTCGTTCCTCCTCAAATTACAATAAATCGGACAGGTTCGCAAAAAATAACGCCAGACCTTTCTATCTTCAAAGGCCTAACGATAGAAAGTCTGACGCTTAACTCCTTACCCGGCGGCAAGAATGTGCCAATCAATATTTTCATACATTATACAATACGCGAGCCGGAAAATCAATAGGGGAAACTGCCTCGGGTTTATATGTTGTTTTGTAGAAAAAAGTATAGTAATAGGGTATAATGTTCTGGTAAACAGATACCATATTTGGGGCAGTGGACAGAATGGAAAGTATTACTTTGGCGGAGTTGCACTCGCTTGTTAATCCCATTGCTTCTGGGCATGGTGTTTGCGCATCACTCAGAGAGGATAAATACGAATGGTACGATTATATGGAAAGGCGCCGTATAAAATAGTTCTGGTTCATGGCGGCCCCGGCGCTATAGGGTCGTTAAAAGGATTTGCGCGGGAATTAAACATGTTATCACAAGCTGGCGTCGTTGAGGCTATGCAATCAAAATATTCAATAGCGGAACTGATAGAAGAGTTACATGACCAGATTGAGGATAACTGCAACGATAAAGTAATATTGATCGGGCATTCCTGGGGAGCCTGGTTAGCAGCGCTTTTTGCAGAGAAATATCCTGAGATAATCGAACGGATCATTTTAGTTGGCTGTGGCCCGCTGGAAGACAAATATGTCTGCGAGATAGGAGCCCGTAGATTGGAAAATCTGTCTGAAGAAGAGGGAGCAATATTTCAAAGGTTGACTGACAATCGCGCTACCGATGAGGATATGGAAAAAATTCCTGAGATATTAGAAAAATCAGATAACTATTGTCTGGAAAATGCTGATTTACACAGGGCAGATAAAACAGACAGCCAAATGCATAATTTAGTATGGGAAGAAGCAGCAAAATTAAGAACGCAGGGTAACATATTAACTTCTTTCAAACAAATTAAGTGTAAAATGGTTTTGATACAGGGAGAATCCGATCCGCATCCGGCAAGGGGCATCACCATGCCATTGCTGGAAAACGGCATAGAATGCGAAACATATATTTTGGAAAAATGTGGCCATAACCCGTTTATGGAGAAATATGCGAAAAAAAGTTTCTATAAAATTTTACTTCAATTTATTGCATAGCATATGATGGTGGAACAGGATTGGCAGATCGGTAAATATGAGATTCTCGGTTTATGTGGAAAATTGTAGCAAACAGCATAATATTAAGGTATAATATATAAAAAGATTTATTATGGGAGGATTGAGGTTATGGCTTTAATACAATGTCCGGAATGCGGACAGGAAATTTCCGATAAGGCGAAGAAATGCATTCATTGTGGGAAGGTTTTTATTGAGGAACAAATTGAGAAAGAAGAAATTATCTGCAATGAGTGTGGGATGATTCTGTTGGAAACGGATGAAGTATGTCCCAATTGCGGCTGCCCGGTGGAAAGGAAGGCAGATAAGGAGGAATCAAAGCCGCAGCAGGTAGAAGTAGCAAGTATTAAAATGACAAAAAAGACGCAGAAAATTATCATCGGTATTGTCATTGCTTTGGTGCTCTGTGTAGGAGGAGGAATCGGATATAAGGTATATTCAGACAGTAAGGCAGAACAGATTTACCGGGAGGCGTATAATGAATATATTACAAATCTGGAAAGAGCACAGATGCTTATGCTGAGTGGCGGCAGTGATGCGGAATCTCTTTGCAATCTGGCATTAAGGGTGTGGGGGAATTCAATTTATGAGAAGAGTGATGCTGAAACGGATAAGTACACCAAACCGCGTGGATTTTTTCACGGTGATTTTAATGATGCGTTAGCTAATTTATATGCGGATTCCAGTACAATGACTACGGTTTCAAATATAGAAATAAATAAGACATCTGTAAAAGATTTGATGAAGAAATTACAGAACCCACCGGAAGAATTAGAAAAATGTTACGATACGGTTTCTGAGTTATATGAATCCTATAATATGCTGACGGATTTGGCAGTCAGCCCATCTGGTAATTATAGTAGCTTTAGCAGCAATAAGAATGATGCGGTATCAGATTTCATGTCGATATATGAAAAACTGGATAACCAGATACCGGAAAAACTGGATGATAAGTAAAGGAGAGTAGGCAATGGCACTTATCAAATGCTCAGAATGCGGGGCGGATGTTAGTGAAAAGGCATCAATGTGTGTCAAATGCGGCTGTCCTTTAGATATAACAAAACAGCGTATTTCTGATGCCCGCAAAAATAAAAATAAAAAAATAATTATGGCTGTGCTGTTTTTTCTTGCCATCATAATCGTGTCTTTCGTTGTTTTCCTGATGGCCAGGAATTATAAAAGCCCAGGCGAAACAGCAATACGTTTGGTCAAAAAGGATTTTGGAAAAAATTTAGATGTGGAAAGTGTTTACTATAATTCAAAAGTCAATGGGTGTATTGTGAAATTTTCTGTAAATGGAGAGCGTGATACGGCTACCGTTCATTTGGAGGATAAAACGGTAGGATATGAAAGCATCATGGATGAATATACGGAAAAATCCAATAATGCTGTAACAGAAAAAGAAAAAAAGCAATATTCACAGCAGGCTGTGGAGTATATGGATTTGTATGATATACTATGGAAATATCAATTGATTGTAGGTGGTTCAGAAGAAGATGAATGGGAAAAAATTAAGTAGTTTCAAAGCTGACAGTCGGATATAAAAAATGTGTTTTATGCCATGGCAGAGGAGAAAAAATTAGAACAGTAATTTTTGATATTGATAATATAAGAATTTCCGGCAAGGCAGCTGGGTTAGAATCTGATGACTGGCAGATGTGAATGGAAAGTATCGAAAAAGGATTACGGTAAAAGTCCGTAGTCCTTTTTAAAATTAGGAGGATATTGAAGAATTGATGTCCATATTTCCTGCAATCCATGCGATTGATATATTCAAAAACAGCAAGAATGATGAAAAGACAGAAAGCTCCTTGTGCTACAATTTCTCATTGAAATCCTGCACAAACATATTTTAATGCTTAAAGAGTGTGGGAAAAACAAGGAAACACCACAAGGGTGTGCCTTTGTGCCCATAAAGCATGGGCAAGAATGAAGAAAGGAGGGAGCAAAATGCAAGGTCAGGCAGTACGCATTGTTTCACAGGCTATCTGTTTTATCGAAGAACATCTGCATGAAAAGATGCATATAATTATTTAAAATGGCAAGGATACAATTGTAGTTATGCAAATGGAGAGATAGATGATAATGGACTGATTAATAATCTAAAAAAAGGCTATCCACACATAATAGGAGGAATTTCTAATGATAACGAATT
>CAJUOE010000294.1 GCA_910587895.1 uncultured Lachnospiraceae bacterium | reverse complement strand
CCTGAAGAAGCATAACGCGCCGGCTACTTTCTTTGTGGTAGGCCATTTTCTGGAATCCGCGCCGGAACACAGACGCAGAAGGATGCCGCACAGAAGGAACAGCAGGATGGAGAAGATGCCGCGCAGGATGAACAACCGGCGGGCGAGGGTTCCAAAGGGCAGGCATTTGATCTTGAGGCAGGGACTGTCATGCTGAACAGCGGCTATGAAATGCCCATACTCGGCATTGGGACCTTCCGTTTGTCCCAGAGCGAGGCGGAGGATTCCGTGTACTGGGCGCTCCGGGACGGTTACCGCCTGATAGACACGGCAAGGATTTATGGGAATGAGGAAGGTGTTGGCAGGGGAATCCGGAGGGCGATTGAGGAAGGGTTCGTAACAAGAGAAGAAATTTTTGTCACCACCAAGATGTGGACGGATGATTATGGTAATGGCGCCGCGGCCATTGATGCCTCCCTTGAAAGACTGGGGCTGGATTACATTGACCTTATGATCCTGCATCATTCAGCTCCGGGAAGCGATGTATCCGCATATCAGGCCATGGAACAGGCGGTAAGCGAAGGGAAACTCCGTTCGATCGGACTTTCCAATTATTATACACCCGATGATTTTGACCGGCTTGTGGGCGAGACAACCATTACACCTGCCCTGCTCCAGAATGAAACCCATCCATATCATCAAAGCACGGAGATGAAGGAACATCTGCGGCAGTATGGCACAGTCCTGGAATCCTGGTATCCCCTTGGAGGACGCGGCAATACGCAGACATTATTCAACGATGAAGCCATTGTTGAAATTGCGGATGCACACAATAAAACTTCTGCTCAGGTTATCCTGCGCTGGCATCTGCAGGCGGGGAATATCGCAATCCCCGGTTCCAGCAATGAGGCGCATATTCAGGAGAACTATGAGATTTTTGACTTTGAGTTGACGGAGGATGAGATGCAGAGAATGACCGCGTTAGACCGGAATGAGAGATTTGCCTCTTATTAAAAAACACAGACATGGAAGGTGACAGAATGAAAGTAATGCTTGTGAACGGCAGTCCTCATGAGAAGGGCTGTACCTATACGGCTCTTACAGAACTTGGGGGGGTGGTACTTCAATCTGAATAATCTTATTGACCTTTTTTACAGGTCGTTCTTTGTAGATAGTCTTGATCTCATCAAAATGGACCTTGACGGAAAACCGTTCTTCCAGCAATGTCTGTATGATTTCCTTTTGGGTCAAACCATATAACGAGATTTCCAATTCATCGCTATATGAGTTTATGGAAAAGGACAAAGACGGGTCTTCAATCCACAATGTATTCAGAGCGGATATAACCTTGCTTCTCTCTTCGGGCTTGTCTGGCCGGACGGAGGATTTGAGGGCGGGATGCTGATGGGAAAATCCTTGAATCAAACAAGGCTTAACACCTAAATAATCTCCGATTCGAAAATCTTCCATATCCTCTACAATCGCGATATCATTGGCACCCACTTCATCAAAATTTATCTCTCTGCCCTGATAAATAGTCTTTAGATTTTTAATCTTGATGGATTTTTCCGAATCGTTGATTCTTACGACGTCTCGAAGTCTCAGACTTCCGTCAATTATTTTTAGAAAACTTCTTTTATGTCCTTTGGGATCATGCTCTATCTTATAGAGATAAGCTGAAAGTCTGTTTGAGACTGATTCCGGAGGAAGTATAAAAGAAGTGATGGCGTCCATCAACTCATTGATGCCGATATTGAACATTGCTGATCCATGTAGCACCGGATAGACTTTGGCTTTTGCCACAAGAGCGATTATCGTATTCCAATAATCAGCCGGTGAAATTTCGCTATCCGACAAATATCGTTCTAATATATCGTCGTCATGGTTG
>CAJUOE010000293.1 GCA_910587895.1 uncultured Lachnospiraceae bacterium | reverse complement strand
GGGAAGAGATTGAGGGCAGAAATCTGGTTATGGAGATGAACATATTCTATTATGATGAAAACCAGAAATTGATTTCTCTGGAACCGCTTAGCCAGTCCTTTTATTTTAGCCGGAAGAAAGCTACCAGCTACGTTAAAAAAATAACGGTGACGAATCCTCATTGGCATCAGGGAAAGACGGATGGAACAATCAAGTTCCTGTACGGAAGGACACCCGGAAATAATCCGCAATTGTTGAGTGATGCAGATTATTGGGATGAAAATGGTCCATATCATCATAATAACAATATCAAAAATCTTCGTACAATTATTCCGATTTCAGGTGACATTGTACTACGGGATGTGTCCAAAGGGAAAGTGACGGGCGCGAAAATAGATTCTTATATTTTAGAGGACGGCAAGCAGGTGCCGGTGTCGACGATGCATTATTTCTTAAAGGAAGAGAGATATACCTTGGCACGACACCGCGAGGATATATCGCCCGATAAACTGGGAGAGGCATTACAGAAAAATGGCGCGCTGACCTATGACAGCAAGACAAAAACGGCGCATTTTGATTTGAAGCTGCCTGTGGATGCGGGGTTGAGCCCGTATGACTGGTACAGCGGGATTTCCGGTGATTTTCTGAATAACAGTCTACATAAATGTTTTCTGGCGGGGAGGTTTGTTTTAAGGGTTGAACATGAAAAATTGGCGGGTTGCGATTATGATACCTATGAAATTACTATTTATGGAAGTGATCATTTGCCGGATATGGTCACCTCGTATTATGTGCGCGAGAATGCGACGACAGTCTATATCCCGCCCATAGAGATTTATTGGGGCTGTTTTGCGAAAGATACGCTGATCACGACCGCGGACGGCAGAACAAGACGGGCGGATCAAATAGAGGCGGGAGATCAAATCTGCGCGCGGGACGGTAACATGCTCACGGTGTCGGGTATCCTGACAGGAGAGGATGAGGAGATTATCCGAATCGTGACGCGGGACGGTAAGCAGACCCGCGTTTCCGGCGGTCACGCCATGTTAGTCAGCGACGGGACAGCACCGGAGGGCAGACGTATGGCGGCAGGCGAATTGCAGGCCGGGGACTGGCTTATGACGCCAGACGGCGTGTCGGAAATCTCGGAGGTGATTACGGAGCCTTACCATGATATTGTATATCATTTCGTTTTTGAAGGAGAGGAAAAGCCCAATTATATCGAGGCGGACGGATTCTGGTCCGGTGATTTCCACGCGCAGAATGAGAAAGAGGAAGAGAAGCCGGTACAGCTTACAGAGAAAGGCATTGCACTCAGGGATGAGCTGCGGAAATTTGCCGGACAGTAATTTCAGAATCTTACGTTTACCTTAAGAATCGCGCAGGAATCTTTTCAGACAGTGTGGAAAATAATATACTGAACTAGGGAACTGGTCAAAATGGGAGGAATTTTCCATGAATTTATATGGCTGCAAAGTTTTGCTTGTAGATGATGAGAAGGCACTGCGCGATATGGTAAGCGGCTTCCTGCGCCGCGCGGGATTTCATAACGTGACTGTGGCGGCAAACTGCCTGGAAGCGGAGGAACTGTTTGCGTTAAAAGAGCCGCATCTCGTTCTTCTGGATGTCATGCTGCCCGACGGAGACGGATTTTCTTTATTGAAAAAGCTGCGGCAAATGTCGGAGGTACCCGTGATTTTCCTGTCGGCGCGGGATGAGGACGAAAGCCGTCTGCGGGGGCTGGGACTCGGCGCGGACGATTATATTACGAAGCCATTTTTGCCGGAGGAACTGATTTTGCGGGTAACGGCGGTGCTGAAACGGGTGTATCGGGTCAAGAGTATACAGGAGACAGAGAAGATTGTACTTGGCAGATGTATAGTGGATCTGGGCAGCGGGGTCGTGCATTGGAGCAGGGACACAGAAAATGGAGAGACGAATAAAGACCGGGATGGCATAGCGCAGAGTGGCGAAAACGGTGCGGCAGAAGAAGCGGAGGAAATGACTCTGACGGCGAAGGAATACGCCATCTTACAGAAACTGGCGCAGGAGAGAGGACGGATCGTGACCGTTGACGCATTATGTGATGCTGTCTGGAAGGAAGAAAATTACGGATATGAAAATACGCTGGTGGTGCATATCCGCAGGCTGCGGGAGAAAATTGAGGAAGATCCTTCCCATCCAAAGCATCTGTTGACGGTGAGAGGGTTGGGATACAGATTGGTATGAGAAGCTTAAAAGGAGAGTTGAACTATAATTACAAAAAAATGGCACGCCTTATATTTTACGGTGTGTTGTCGGTTTTTGGCGTTGCTTTGCTGACGGGCATATTAAATATCGTGTTTCTTATCTCAGCGGCGGTCGTCTATGTGAATACAGATTCCAGCTATATTTACGGAGGCAGGGTTATGGAGGCGCTGCACCTTACGAAGAGTGGGTATGAGCTTGACGAGGAGCTGGCGGAGGAATTTGCACAGAAAGAACAATGGGCTATGCTTCTTGATGAGAACGGACGGGTGATATGGAGCATACGCAAACCAGAAGAGCTTGAGGAGGGGTATAGCCGCTCGGAAATTGCCCGTATGAGTAAGTGGTATCTGAAAGGATACCCTGTGCAGATGCGCGCATGGGATGACCGGATTATGGTAGTGGGGATGCAGAAGGAGACAATGTGGAAATACAATATAGAATTTAGTATTTCTTGGATGGATTTTTTGAAACGGACGATTCTTGCCTGCCTTTTCATCAATTTTATCTGGATAGTGGCGCTGGCATTTCTTTTTACAAAGCGGTTTACGAGAAACAGGGAACGGGCGCGTATTGAGTGGATAGCCGGTATTTCCCACGATATCCGCACGCCCTTGTCGGTGGTGATGGGATACGCCGATACGTTGGAACACAGCGAAGGGCTGGCGGAGGAAGCGAGGCAGCAGGCAGCTGTAATACGGCATCAGAGTATGGTTATGAAAGAATTGATTGCCGATTTAAATTTGACTTCTCAACTGGAATATTCCATGCAGGCGCTGCGGAAAGAAAAAGTGCGTCCGGCGGAGATTATCAGAGGCGTTGCCGTTTCCTTCCTTAACGATTCCATGCCGGGAGAGCTGGGAATTGATGTGCAGATTGCGCCGTCTGCGGAGCAGCTATGCGTAAATGCAGACCGACAGCTTTTTGTGCGGGTATTCCGCAACCTGATTAATAACAGCGTGAAGCACAGTGGCAAGAGCGGTTCTGTGGAAATCAGGATTTCCATGTGGCAGGAAAAGAAGAAATGTGATATTCGTCTGGAAGATAACGGCGTAGGTTACTCCGAAGAAGTTCTGCGCCGTCTGCGCAGCCGGAAGAAGGATTCGCCGGGAGAAAATATTCGTGGTCTGGAGATCGTGAAGAAGATTATTTTGGCGCATGGCGGGAAAATCCGATTCGGGAACGGAGAGGAGGGCGGGGGATATTGCATGATTGCGCTTCGAAAGTGTTGATATTTTCACATAAAAATTTCGCAGAACTGGGTATTCTGCGAAATTTGGTATGTCTAAAATCTCTTGCCTTATGATTGCTTGTAAGGTATGTATCGTCATAAATTATACTTTACATAAGGCTGTTTGTCAATTTTGACACGCCAGATGATACTGTCAGGTTTTGGCAGCAGCATTTCCGCTTTTTGTAAATTCTGTAAAGTCAAGATACAGGTCTTTGTAAATCCCTGTCTGAATCTGTTCAGAGAAAGAATGGCATGACGGAACATCCCATCTGTCCGCTTCATATATCGTAACGGTTTCCCTATCCGGATCAACAATCCAGTATTCCCGTACACCCGTCTTCTGATAAAGCGCAGTTTTCCGTACATAATCCATCTTTTTGCTGGAAGGGGATACAATCTCAATCACCCAGTCCGGTGCACCGTGACAGCCCTTTTCATCCAGTTTATCTTCATGACAGATTACGGAAATATCAGGTTCCACGTAATTGCGGTCATCCTTTTTAATAAAAACGCCAAAGGGTGCGGGGAGAAGCTCACAGTTGCCTATATTCTTTTCAATATATGAACCAATATTTAAAATGAGTCTTACTAGGATTCTTTGATGCACTGTCATAGGCGTTGCCATCATAAACATTTCACCGTCAATCAGTTCTGCCCGCTCTCCATCCGGTAATGCTTCGATATCCGCAATCGTGTATCCCTTTCCATCTCTCTTCTCCATAAATGATTCCTCTTTTCTGATTCTTGCATATTCCATCCGTACATCCTCCTGTTCTGCAGGAGAAATCATTTGAGAATCTCCTGCTTTTAAATTGTATTAGTGGGTTCAAAAGCATAGAAATTCTGAAACATAGATTGGAAAATCGGTTACAAACACCGATTTATTTGACGCCGATACTGATAAATCTTCTGTACCGAACATTTGTTATCGAGAAAGTAATATGCTTTGTTTTTATTATAGAGACGGACATGTGGAATGTCAAGAACGAAAAAACGTTTTTGATAAATACACTGTAAAATTTTGGCATATTTTGTCCCGCAGACTGTTATTAATGGTATATTTGTGGTCAAAAAAGTGGTCAGAAAGGAGAACTACATATGCCAAGACGAGGTGACAACATAAGGAAGCGCACAGACGGTAGGTGGGAAGGTCGATATCCGGCGGT
>CAJUOE010000292.1 GCA_910587895.1 uncultured Lachnospiraceae bacterium | reverse complement strand
CTTCTTTGCGATGCCCTTGAAGCCCACCTCGCTGGACAGCTTCTTATCCGCTGCGGCACACATCACCCCTGTGACATAGTCCATCACCATTGCAAAAGCAACCACGAGGATTGCGTGGCAGAACGTTGTATTTGCACTGGCAATCAAAGCCCTCGTCATGGTACTCGGACTTACCGGCCACGCCTCCATGTGGATGGCAGTCTTTGCCGACAGCGGAGTTGCCATGCTCTGTGTACTGAATTCTATCCGCGCACTATACCGGAGGTAATAGAATCAGTGAATTTCTTTCGCCTGTTTCACCAGCCGGCTGGTTCCCAGCCGGTCTGCCCCCAGGCGGATGAATTCTTCGGCATCCTCAAAATCAGATATTCCGCCTGCTGCCTTAATCTTAACGCCTTCACCCACATGTGCGGCAAACAGCCTGATATCTTCCATGGTTGCGCCGGATGTGGAAAATCCCGTAGAAGTCTTGATATAATCCGCACCCGCAGCGGTAACAATCTGACACATCTTTACCTTTTCTTCCTCCGTCAAAAGGCAGGTCTCAATAATCACTTTTAACAGTTTATCCCCACAGGCATTTTTCAGGATGCGAATTTCTTCCTCCACCTGCTCAAACTGTTTATTTCTGAGCCATCCCAGATTGATTACCATGTCAATCTCGTCGGCGCCGTTTGCAATAGCGTCTCTCGTTTCAAATTCCTTTACCGCCGTTGTGTGATATCCGTTCGGAAAACCGATGACCGTACAGATTTTCACCTTTCCCTCCAGATAATCCTTTGCCTGTTTCACGTAAGATGGCGGTATGCAGACAGACGCCGTACCGTAGCTTACCGCGTCGTCGCAAATCTGCCGAATCTCCTCCCACGTTGCCGTCTGCGCCAGCAAAGTATGGTCTACTTTTGATAAAATCTCTTTTCTATCCATCTTATTTCCTCCTCTATAATGTATTGGCACGCGTCGCTACGCGTCACCTGCCAGGTCGTCGGAAGGCATTCCAGAAATGCTGCGCATTTGCCTTCCTCCTCTATAATGTATTGGCACGCGTCACCTGCCAGGTCGTCGGAAGGCATTCCAGAAATGCTGCGCATTTGCCTTCCTCCTCACATCATCCAGCCTATCGCCTCGCGGATGTTGTCTACCCCGATAATCTTTATGCCTCCCGTGTCTGTCAGTCCCGGAATGCTTACCTTAGGCAGTATACATGCATGAAATCCCAGCTTTTTGGCCTCGGAGACACGCTGCTGCGCCATGTTTACCGCACGCACTTCACCACTCAGCCCCACTTCGCCAAAACAGATCGTCTTTTCATCAATGGCTTTATCTTTATAGCTTGAAGCCAGCGCCATGACAATTCCCAGATCAATTGCAGGCTCATTCATGCAGATTCCACCTGCAATATTGACGTAAGCGTCGCTCCCGGATAAGGCAAGGCCACCACGTTTCTCCAGCACCGCCATCAAAAGATTCATCCTGGTTAAATCTGTTCCCGCCGCCGTTCTTCTCGGTATTCCGAAATTACTGTGGCAGACCAAAGCCTGAATCTCCACCAGTATCGGCCGCGTTCCCTCCATGGAACAGGCGACAATCGAGCCTGACGCACCCTGCGGCTTTCCATTGAGCATAAATTCGGACGGATTTTCCACTTCCATAAGCCCTGATTCCTGCATTTCAAATACGCCAATCTCATTGGTGGATCCAAAGCGGTTTTTAACCCCGCGCAAAATCCGGTAGGAGGCATGGCGATCCCCTTCAAAATAGAGCACTGTATCCACCATATGCTCCAATACCCTCGGACCTGCTACCACGCCTTCTTTGGTCACATGCCCCACAATAAATATGGTAATATCCATTCCTTTTGCAATCTGCAAAAGGCGCGCCGTCGTCTCCCGCACCTGAGATACGCTTCCCGGCGCTGAACTCACATCCTCACTGTACATAGTCTGAATAGAGTCAACAATTACTGCCTGCGGTTTCTCGCGTGCAATCACCTGTTCTATGCGCTCCAGGCTGGTATCGCAAAACAGCTGCAAATGATCCGAAAACTGCCCAATCCGCTGTGCCCGCATCTTGATTTGCTGCAAAGATTCCTCGCCTGAAATATATAAAACATCTTTCGTATCCGCCAGATTCCTGCATACCTGCAAAAGCAGCGTGGACTTCCCGATGCCCGGATCGCCGCCTACCAGCACGAGGGAACCCGGGACGATCCCTCCGCCCAGCACACGGTCCAGCTCCCGAAATCCCGTCTGCATCCGTTCTTTTGCCTGCATGTCAATTTCTGAAATCCTCGACGGCTTTAACTCTTCATTTCCTCCCGGCGCACTCTTAACCTTGCCCGCGGATTTCTTCTCTACAACCTCTTCCACAAAAGAATTCCATTCGTGGCATCCCGGGCACTGCCCCATCCACTTTGAGGACTCATAACCACAGGATTGACAAAAATACACGCTAACCTTCCTGCCTTTTGCCATAAAAGCTCCTTTCCTGTCATAAATAAGAAACGTCCCAGGAGCCATTCTTCCTGCGGCTCCTGAGACGCCATTGCCTGTTTTCAAACTGGTACTTATCCGATTTTCTCTATCCTGACTGTAACCGGTTTCTCTTCGCTCAACTCTACGGAAACACTGAGTTTTCCACCCAGATTCGTCTTTACCTTTCCGGAATCCTCATCATCAACCATCACCCTGTATTCAGTCTGCTCTTCCATCTCCAGTGTGATCTGCGCATCTTCCGGTCCCTCTACCTGAAACGTTACGCCGCTGTCTGTCACCATGAACTGGCTTACCGCGGTTCCCGGTACAGATTCATACACAAACATGCCGTTGCGCTCCAGCTTGGTAATCTCCTTAAATGTTTTAACCTTATACAGGTCTCCGCCAAATTCAAAATTATCTGCTTTTGACTTGGAACTCAATTTATAATTTCCAAAACTAAGAGTCTCATTGTTGTCAATACGAATTAATCCTTCTACTACAGCCATTTTACTTTCCTCCTGTTGCAATATACTTTTGCCATATTATATCACAACTCGCAGTTTTCGGCTAGTCCAATCTTGTTCTTATTTCCATTTCACAGTCGTATTTTTTCTGATCTTTTTGGAGAAGTCAAAATCCCATTTTCCGGATGTTTCCGGCTTTAATACCGGTTTCTTCGCACACTTTCCGCTCTTAACGGTCTGTGTGGCGAACACTTCTCCTTCGTACATAAATTTGACTGTGTATTCTTTCTGCTTTTCCTGTGGCTTCTTTGGTTTATCTACCGGATCTTTGGGCTTGTTGCCCGGATTATCAGTCGGCGTCGTCCCTGGATTTGTCCCGGGATTGCTGCCTGGCGTCGTCCCTGGATTGGACGGCTTGGTGGTCGGCGTCGTTGCCGGCCTGTTTCCGGAGCTGCTGTTATGCGTCGTTCCTGAATTGCCGCCCGTATTCGCGGTATTTGAAGTATTTCCCGTATTGCTTTGGGAGGATGAGGAACTGTTTGTGTTGTTATCGTCGGATTCATCAGATGCATCAGATTCATCCACAGGCTCTGCCTCGTCAGATTCATCAGGCTCATCCGCGTCATCCACATACTCTGCCTCATCGGATTCATCCGCATCGTCACTGCCTTCCGCTTCTGCCACAAATTCTCCCAGCTCTTTTGCAGTGATTCCCTCAAGCGGGGCGTTACGCTCTGCAAGCTCCAAAAGCAGATTGAGCGTCTGTAATGGGAAACCGGAATAGTCGATTGCAGCCGGATCCGTCATCACAGAACCGGAAATGGCATCTCCGATACAGAATGCCTCTTCTCCTGCTCCAATAAGAATCTCGTCGCCGATTGTCCCATCTTCAAGGAGCGTGCCCATAGAAACTTTTCCTGAGAAGACAGACACTTTCGTGTTGACTTCCTCATCTGCATCAACCCCGGTCTCCACACGGAAAATTGTACCGCGCACAGCCATGACGGAGTTCGGGGAATTCACTTCATAATTGGAATCCGTGCTCAGTTTGTTCTGAATCTCATTTGTGATGGCTCCCTGCTCCAACTGTATTTTCGTCCTGGAATCCTCCTCATTTCCATCAGCCTCGATGGAGAGAATGCTGTTTGCCTCCGCCATCACATATTTGTCGTCATCTAATTTCAAACGTACGGAACTGTTATCTGCCACGGTAAGCCTGTCACCGGACTCCAGATAGAGGTCTTCTGCGGCACGGATATTTCCGGATCCCTCACGTTCAATATCAGCGGATCCTTCCAGCTCATAAATTAAAATAGAACGGTACGAATCCTGTCCTTTTATAAAATGACCGACCACCAGCGCAATTGCTACGATAGCCACGCCCGCTCCGCAAAGGAGTGCAGCCATCTTCATTCCTTTTGATTTCTGCATGATAATCCCCCTGTCCTATTGTTTCCGAAAATCATAGTCTCCGCTCTCTGATACATAAATTGTCGTACCACCCTGATAGATGGTATTATCTCCTATGATTTTCCATTTTCCTTTGCCAAGTTTATAAGCCGTTCCCTTTTCCAGTGCATATACGCCGCTTTTCTTAATTCCATCACGCACCCAGGTCTCATATACTGTTATCTTACAGGAAACTTTATTTCCCATCCGGTCTTCTGCAACAATTTCATGCATTGCATTATCCGGCTGGATCGTATACACGCCATTGCCCGGCTGCACGTTCTTTCCATCGACAGTCACGGCGTTGAGATAAGCATCCTGTATCGTAAATTTTGTCACGCCGTAATAAGCATTTCCATTCTTAACGCCGGAAATTACCGGAGCCGTAGTATCAATCACAATCCCCTGAGAATTTGCATAAGCCGCATTCCCTTCGCTGTCCGTCGCCTTTACATACAACACGTATCTGCCGTCAGACGTAAGGGCTATTGTATCTGCATCACTTTTCCATTTTCCGGCAAGCACTGTTTCAATCTCCTGCGGAGTGTATGTCTTATTGCCCTGGAACAGATTCTCATTTGCAAGGTAATACTGTGTGCTGCTTTTGCCAGCAGCTCCTTCTGCTTCCGTCACCTTAATGGTAAGACTCTGAGCCTTGCCAAACATCAAGTTAAATGAAACATTACCAAAAAATGAGCTCCACATATTCTGCGTGCCGGATAAGCCAATTTCAATCTCTGGAAGTTCCGGTTTTGGATCTGGCTTTGTTCCGGGATCATCCGGATCTGGTTTCGTTCCGGGATCATCCGGATCTGGTTTCGTTCCGGGATCATCTGGATCCGGTTTCGTTCCGGGATCATCTGGATCCGGTTTCGTTCCGGGGTCGTCTGGATCCGGTTTCGTTCCAGGATCATCTGGATCTGTCCCGGGATCCGGGTCAACCACGCTGTCATCTTTCTGGAACGTAACTTCAACTAATACATCATACTCCGGCATGACGAAACATCCATTTCCGTCTCCGCCAAATGGTACGATATTCGGTACGTCATTATTGTCACCCTTCTTGCGATAGGTAATGATATTCAACTTATAGCCTTTGTCCGCATATGTCTCAACCGTAACCGTCTGTCCCGGCGCCGCAGACGTTACTTCCTGTCCGTTTATCTTAAGCGCGTAACTGCCGTTATGCACTTCATCCGACTTTGCAAGCGCATATTCCGAAGCCTTAACGCTCTCTGCAACATCAACTGCATTTGTCAGGAAGGAAACATTCTGTCCGCCCGCAGAATAGCTGACTCTGCAACAGTAATTCCCGGCCGGGCCGCTGTAAGTTTTGGAACCTGACTGTTCCGCCCTTCTCACGGTAATGGATGCCTGCAGGCTCTGTGCCCCTGCGTTCTTCTGCAAATGCAGAATACAGCTGCCGCTCGAAGATGCGGTAACAGAAAACGTATCGTTATTATGGTCAACAGGCTCCAGATAATTTGCAGCCACACTATCCTTCAGATAACCGCTGAACACATTCTTTATATTCGTGCCGCCGGTGATATTCTTGACAATCACAACATCCCCCGCCTGAAGCTCAAGTTCCAGCTGCATATAGGGCAGCTCACCGCCAATGCCCCATCTTCCATCCGCGCTATAAGTGGCGTTAGAGTTCAACACTTTTATCTGGCCTGCGTTCTCCTGCCAGGTATTAGCATCCACAACCTTATATTCACGAAGCCACTCATAATTGAGGCCCAGACTGTCCTGGCCTGTACCATCACCGATTACCACGGTGGGATTTTCAGCTGTTATGGCATTCGCAGAATACTGCGGCACCCAATTGGGCGCAAGCACGATATTCTCCGGCGCAAAATAGCCTGCCATGCTGGAAGGCCAGCTTGATTCATCGTCACCTACCCAGCAGCTGGAAACGGTGCAGCCATGTTCGTCAAGCCTCCACATCCTCCAGCCGTCTCTTATGTAACCGTCCGGACTACCCGGGTTCGCAACCTGCCCATAAGTCCCCGTATCCGCAGACACGTACATTTCGGGTTTCACTTTGGATGCACCGGTATACACCCTGACGTTGATGTTCTGGGTATCTGCACTTACCGATGCCGGTAAAGCCACCAAAATCAGCACACAAGCCAGCCAAAGGGAAATCCTTCCTTTCCATTTCATTTTCATTTTTCCTCATTCCTCCTTTTTAACGCCTGGGAAAGCCATTCGACAATCTGGCCGTCCACTTTCCCTTCTTTTGCCATATTTTCCAGCATACTAACGGATTTATTATCCGGAATTGCATTTTTATATGGACGGATTGCTGTCAGCGCATCATAGATATCTGCCACTGTCAGAATCCGCGTTTCAAGATCCAGTTCCTCTGCCGTAAGCTGTTTCGGATAACCGGTTCCATTCAGGAATTCATGATGGGATGCCGCCCATTTGGGCACATTTGCAAAATTTTTATTAAACCGGACTTTGCTGAGAATCTTTTCTGTCACTACCACATGGTTCTTCATAACCTCGCGTTCTTCCACGGTCAGGGTTCCGTGACGAATACTCAGGCAATTCTTTTCCTTATCTGTTATATATTTCGTCACTTCTCCATTTTCTTTTATATGTTTTTTCTTAAAAAGTTGAAGAACATGCTCATATTTTTCATTGTCCAGATATGAAATCGTATCAATTTTATGTATAAAACCAAGTTCTGCCTGCAAATCCGCAATCTGCTCCTGATATTCTTCCTCCGTAATCCTTCCCCGAAGCATATCAATCTCGTAGAGCATTTCCAGGCGTTTGAATCGTTCGTCCACCTTCTCCAGCCTGTTTCCCAGGCGGGTCGCCTTGTCCATAACTTCCAGCGGAACGACAATCTTGCCAATATCGTGGAGCAGCGCGGCTAACAGAAGCTTTTCTTTCCTGTCCCGGTCAAAATATTCGTCGCATTTTCCCTCTTTATGCATTTCCGTAATGTACTCTGCCAGAATCTGTGAATATTTCGCCACATTGCGCGTGTGAGACGCATTGTAAGGCGACCGTTCATCCAGCGCCGTCGTAAGCGCCTCCACAAACGAGTAAAGCTGCGCTTTCAATTCCTCCATATAAGTAAGGTTTGTCAGTTCAATTGCTGCCATGGATCCCAGCGAACGTATGATGATGTCATACTGCTTGTCAAAAGGAATGACGTTTCCTTCCTTATCCATGGCATTGATTAACTGCAATACCCCGATTAAATCATTTTCATTATTCTCAAGCGGGATCACAAGCTGCGACGTCGTATGATAACCGGTCAACGCATCATATTGTTTGGGACCGGAAAAATCAAACCGGTCGCTGTCATAGACGTCCGGGATGTTGACAATCTCTCTGTGAATCGCAGTAAATGCACAGACATTTTCTTCTTTCATGGGAACGGGAGGCATATCTGTGATGGGTTCGCCATCCACTCCTCTGCTGATATTCATGGAAAGCGTTTTCATAATCTTGAATGTCAGCTGGTCATTCTCATACAAATATAAGGTACTGGCATCACAGTTAGTAACTTCCATACCGCTCTCAAGAATGGACGAAAGAATCTGATTCCTGTCCCTGCCGGTAGACAGATTGATGCCAATATTCAATATTTTCATAAAATCTTCATATTCCAGATGCATCTAATCTCTCCTTATCTCTCAGGCATAAAATGGATATATTTCATGCTGCCTCATATAGTTCAGCGACTTCTCCTGTCCCTCGCAGCCGCTTACCTCTACCAGCGTTGTTGCCTCTATCTGATGTTTCCTGATCAGGCTGTCAAATGTCTTCCAGTCAATCTGGCCATCCCCAACTGGCTGATGCAAATCGTCCTTCAGATTGTTATCATTGACATGCATATGCAGAATATATGGCGCCAGCGTTCCCAGCCATCCCTGTAGCGGGAAATCGGTCAACGCCGCATGGGCATAATCCAGACAAATTCCAAAATTACTGATATCTTTCATAGATTCTGCCAGATCAGCCAGCACATCCGGCGCTTCATCAAACATATTTTCCATATAAATCTGCTGCTGTGGATATGTTTCCGCAAGTTCCGTAAAAAACCAGCGATTAATGTCATGCCACAATTTCAGGTATTTCTCACTGCGAAATCCCGCAAGCCTTCCGGTGTGGAACACCACTCCTTTGAGCCCCATGCGTTTTGCAATCTCCATCGACTGATGTATCCTCAACACAGATGCATCCCGAATCAGCGGATCGCTGCTGTGGATGGTCACATCAAAAAACGCCCCGTGCATCGTGTCATTGGAAAAATCACTGCGGTACCTGGCATAAAATTCTATGATTTCTTCCTGTTTTGCAGGATCATCCAACACTTCCGGTATAAAAAAATCATTGTATTCAAATGCACAGCCATACTCCCCGGCAAGACGTAACGACGTCTCTATCTCTTTTCTGTCCGGAATAATATATCCTCTGCTCATCTATTTCTTCACCTCGTCCAACTGATATACGAATACTCCCTTACTCTTTCCTTTGAGCGGAATCTCCCCAATTGCCGTCACTTCTACCCGATCTTTGACGGCCTCGTACACTTCTTCACTGATCAGAATCTGCCCGCGCTTTGCATTGCTTTCCAGGCGCGCCGCTGTGTTGACGGTATCCCCGATTGCCGTATAGTCCATACGGAATTCACAGCCAATGTTTCCAACGACTGCATTTCCACAATTCACGCCGATTCCGAACGCAACGCTCTTTCCAAAACGCTTTTCAAATTTATCGGCAAGGGCGTCCGCCCCGGCCCTCATATCCCATGCCGTACACACGGCGCGGAAAATATAATCATCCAGCTCAAAGGGCGCGTTAAATACCGCCATGGTTGCATCTCCCACAAATTTATCAAGGGTTCCCCCATTATCAAAGATAGACTTTGTGGTAAGACTTAAATATTCATTTAATATTTCCACTACTTCCTCTGGTTTCATGCTCTCAGACATCGTGGTAAAGCCGCGGATATCTACAAACAACACGGCGACATGACGGTTCTCCCCGCCGAGCACGAGCTGAAAATCCCTGTCCTTGCTGATCTTATCGACAACCTGCGGCGCCACATATTGTTTAAATACATTGACAACGCGCCGCCTGCGCATGATCTCCGTAAGATATCCTTCCACCACCCGCGCCAGGAAGATAAGCGCGAGCACTATCGGAAACAGTATCACCGGAACAATACTGCCGAAGTGATACATAACCTTCACAAATACGATGTCCAATACTGTCAACAATACAAATAAGATGCCTGTGGGCAGCATCTTCATCCTGCGCGCTGCCGCAAAGAACAGTCCGCATAAGAGGCCTGCAACGACCGCGTAAAGCAGCGGCGAAAACGGCGTCTGCGTCTTTCCCTCCAAAAGCGCCTCAATGATATTGGCATGGATTTCCACTCCATACATCTGGCTGTTATGTGAAATCGCTGGCGTATAAGAGTCCTGCATACCCACGGCGTAAGCCCCTACCAGGACAATCGCATCCTGAAAAATTCCTGCATCCACCGTTCCATCAAGCACATCCGCCATCGACACCACATTGTAGCCGCCGGGCTTTCCCGAATATGTAAAATAAAACCGGTTGCTCTTTCCATAGGTTTCCGGGAAGAAAACACCCTCCCCCCGGCTTTCCTGGTATTGTTTATAGAGCTGGGAAGACAGGCTGTATGCCCGCTCCCCCTCATAATCAATAAATGCCATCGCCTGCCGTACATATCCGTCTGCGTCCACCGTCGTGTTGGCATAACCGCTAAATGCACACTCGCGCAGGCTGTCATATGGCTCAATGACATAATCCACATGATAAGGATTATAGCTTACCCTGCCGTTTTTGTCCTTCTCCGGCATTTCCTTGAACGAAAAGCTCCGCGCCACAACAACATTGCCCGCCTCACGACATGCATCCGCAAAATGGCTGTCCGCTTTCTCATCCGCCTTCTCACTGTAAATCACATCGAATCCGATGACTGACGGTCTCATCTTCCCATCTGCATTCAGCATTTCCACAAGCTGCGCCGGAAGATCCCGGCTCCAGGTATTGACAGGCCCATACTGCTCCAATGTCTTATCGTCAATTCCTATGATGTAAATCTTCTTATTCGTTACCGATTCACGCTGATTCAGCCAGTCAGACACGCCGATATCCCAAAGCCGCGCTGCGCCGAAATAGTGAAAGATCACAGATACCAGAATAATTGCTGTTAAAATTGCTGTTTTTTTCATTCTGCCCGAATTTTTCATTCCCACTCTCTCCACATCACTGTCGTTGTCTTCTATAAACGATCGTTCTCTTTGATAACTGCCGTCCTCTTCTAACGGTTGACCGTAAACTGTATTTCCTTTTTATTCATCACAACTTCTACCTGATCCCCGTTATGGACCCTGCCGGACAACACTTCTTCCGCAAGCCCGTCTTCCAGCTCATTTTGAATCTTCCTGCGCAGGGGACGCGCACCGTATTTCGGCTCATATGCAGTCTCTACGATGTGGCTTTTGACACTGCCGGTAATGCGCAATGTAATGCCCATCTGTTCCTTGCACCGCGCGACAAGCGTTTTGGTCATGAGGGTGACGATTTTCTTCATGTCCTCCTTGCTCAGTGCATGGAAGACTATCGTCTCATCAATCCTGTTTAAGAACTCCGGCTTGAAAATCCGGCGTACCTCTTCCATAACGTTGCCCTTCATGCGCTCATAATCCTGTTTCGCATCCTCCACAGAGGCAAAGCCCAGAGCCTTCGGTTCAATGATCGACTGCGCCCCGGCATTGGAAGTCATGATGATGATTGTATTTTTAAAATCTATTTTCCTGCCCTGCGCATCGGTGATATGCCCGTCATCCAACACCTGCAACAGGATATTAAAGACGTCCGGATGAGCCTTTTCAATCTCGTCAAACAATATCACAGAATAAGGATTGCGCCTGACTTTTTCACTGAGCTGTCCGCCCTCGTCGTAGCCGACATATCCGGGCGGCGAGCCAATCATCTTCGATACGCTGTGTTTCTCCATATACTCCGACATATCCACACGTATCATGGATTCCTCGCTGCCAAATACCGCCTCCGCCAACGCTTTGGAAATCTCCGTCTTACCCACGCCGGTCGGTCCCAAAAACAGGAAGGAGCCAATCGGTCGGTTGGGATCTTTCAAGCCTACCCTGCCGCGGCGAACCGCCTTCGCCACGGCGCTGACTGCCTCCTCCTGTCCAATGACCCGCTTATGCAGGACGCTTTCCAGTTTCCGCAGCCTTGCCGTCTCTTCCTCTGCAAGTTTTTTCACCGGGATCTTCGTCCACTGTGCCACCACTTCCGCGACTTCATTCTCACCTACCTGCGCCTTTTTCTGTTTCAGGGCTTTCCTCGCCTTCTTTTGCAGTTTCTGAGATTCATGCTCTAACTCTTCTTTTTCTTTGCGCAGTCTGGAAGCCTCTTCCAGATCCATATCCCGGATCGCCTCTTCCAGATCTTCGGTAATGCGGTTGATTTCTGCGGCAATCTCTTGAAGCTGCACGGAAGATTTCACCCCCTGCAAGCGTACGCGGGCCGCAGCCTCATCCATAAGGTCAATCGCCTTATCCGGCAGAAAACGATCTGAGATATAGCGTTCGGAAAGCCGCGCCGCAGCCTCAAGCCCCTCGTCTGTAATCTCAACCTGATGATGTTTCTCATAAAATTTACGAAGTCCTTTTAAAATCTCAATCGTATCCGCCACCGATGGCTCTTCTACCATCACCGGCTGGAAACGGCGCTCTAAGGCCGCATCTTTTTCAATGTATTTCCGATACTCCTCTACCGTAGTCGCGCCTATCATCTGCAATTCCCCTCTGGCAAGGTAGGGCTTTAAGATATTGGAGGCGTCCATAGCGCCTTCCGCGCCTCCCGCTCCGATAATTGTATGCAGTTCATCCATGAACAGCAGGATATTGCGCGCGCCAGTCACTTCACGGATTACCTTCTTGATACGCTCCTCAAACTCTCCCCGGTATTTGGAACCGGCAATCATACTGGAAAGATCCAGCGTAATCACACGTTTATCCGCCACCGATTCCGGCACAAGCCCCAACGAAATCTGCTGCGCCAGTCCTTCCGCAATCGCAGTCTTGCCCACGCCGGGCTCCCCAATCAGGCACGGATTATTCTTGCCCCTGCGGCTCAAAATCTGAATAACGCGCCGAATCTCCTCTTCCCGCCCGATAATCGGGTCCAGCCTTCCTTCCAATGCCAGACGGGTCAAATCTCTGGAATACTGATCCAATACCGGCGTAGCCTCCAGATTCTTCTTCCGAACCTTGGAAGACTTCAGTTCTTCCTTTGAAAAGCTACCCTCTTCTCCCATCGCCACCAGAAGTTCAATGTATAATTTCTGCAAGTTCACGCCCATCGTATTTAAAAGCCGCACAGACGCAGACTCATTCTCCTTTAACAGTGCAAGGAGCAAATGCTCCGTTCCAATCTTGTCACTGTGAAAACGCACAGACTCCTTCTCAGCAGTCTCAAGCACGTGCCGGGTTCTGGGCGAGTATCCGTCCCGCTCCTGTAGCAGAACCCCGTCTCCCGGTGCAATCAGCTCTGCAACCAGCTC
Organism: uncultured Lachnospiraceae bacterium; assembly: GCA_910587895.1. Taxonomy (GTDB): domain Bacteria; phylum Bacillota; class Clostridia; order Lachnospirales; family Lachnospiraceae; genus Petralouisia. Next base: position 2,404 of record CAJUOE010000292.1, on the reverse strand, counting down.
AAGGAGTTTTCCTTCCTCCACCTGGTTTTCCATCAATACCTGCGCTGCCACGCCGTTCTTTTCCTGAATCAGTCCTGCCAGAATATGTTCCGTCCCCACATAACTGTGTCTGAGTTTTCGGGATAATTTACCGGCAAGCTCCAATGCCTTTTTGGCCTGACCTGTATATTGTTTCTGCATGGATTCCTCCTGTTACTATAAATCTTCCAAATCAATTACTTCGAAATCATCAAAATCATTGCCCGGCGCCACTTTCGGCTCTGTCTTCGTCATCGGTTGTTTCTCTGCCTCTGTGTTCCATTGTTTCTCTGCCACAGGCTCCGACATCTTACCTGGTTTCACCGTTTTCTCTTTCCGGGTCTCTGCCGTCTTCTCTTTCCGGGACTCTGGCATACTCCTGCCCTTCGCCCTTGCCGGCTGTTCCATCTCATTCTGTAAGACCTTTCCCACTTGCGGAATCGTCTTTGTCTGTTGCCGGAGGATTGATTTGGACACGGACGCATCCTCCCAGAGTTCACTCTGGTCACCCTTTAAATCCGCCGCCTGACCATCGTCACGGCGGGAACGGCGGGCGCTTTTGACCTGTTCCCGGACTTTTTCAGACAACTCCTCATAATCTTCCTCTTCCCATTCATCGTCGTCATTTTTCCTGCCGCGCAGCAGAAGATTTACCATGATAACCAGCAACACGGCAATCACAAACGACATTACCGCCGTTGTCTTGCGATATAAGTCTTTCTGTGCGTTATACTGCGTCTCCATATCCGTATATGCATTCTGCAGGCTCTGCATCTCCGCACCCGGTTCAGAAGTTTCGTCTTCCGGCTGCTCCACAGACGGAGTCTGCACACTCTCAGCCGCTACCGGAACATAGCGCTGAAACGTAGATTCCACTGCATCATATTGATACCATCCTTTATTCCCATGGCTGCTTACGCCATAGACAAGGGAAAATTCTGTTTTGCCTGAACCCTCTCCCTCTCCTGCCTCCGAAGTGTCCGCGGACGAAGGAGCCGCACCTGCAACATACGCCGGCACGTTCTGAAACTCGCCCACTGTCTGTGAGGTCTGTGTGTATTCCTGAGATAAACCGCTCTCTGCGGGTGGATTTAAGACAATCAGATAATTTGTCTCATCATACTGAATCTTGCGGAATGGATAAAAGCCGCCTGCCTCATCGTAAACAGCCAGCGTATTCTTTACATCGGTACTGGGCGTCGTCAGGTAAACCAGCGTCAGCTGCGCCTTATCAAAGGTAAGCCCCTCCACCTGTTTTCCCATGCAGGTCACCGTAGTCTTCGTAAAATCCTGCGGAACAAGGTCTGCAGATATCGCAGGCGCCAGATCAAACGGATGGCCGTCTATCGTGACTCCGCCCGTATTCTCTCCGCCATCTTCTGCCTGCTGCGCGCTCCCTTCTTCCGGCTGCCGGGCATCGCCCTCCTCAGGCTGCTGCGTCTCATCTCCTGCCCCGGCCTCTTTCGTCACCACAATCTTATACGTCGCAGGCGTTCCGTTCTGTGCCTTCACCACAATACTGACCAGGTTCTCTCCAGCCTGCAAATCGGTGTTGCCAGACACGGACTCAATCGTCGCCGTCTCATTTGACAGTTTGGCGTTCACCTCGATACTGCTTACATCCGCGCCCACGGACGCCGTATAATTCACTACATTATACTGAAATGCCGGAGATAACGTTCCCGGTGAAATGCTTAAAGACGACAGGCTGTTGTCGCCGGACAATGCCGCCGCTGAAACAACCCCCGCCCCTTCTATCTCTATCGGCAAAAGCTGAAAAGCTCCTATCAACAGCATCCATGATAAGAGTATACCCATAATCTGTTTTAATTTTCTCATATGTATCACCTTTCTTCTTCCCCGATTTCTTCCAATTACTATCATTACTATTATAATTTTCCAACTCCCTGATTGTCAAGCCTCATTGGTGTCATGATGCATTTCATAGTAACAATTCAGATAAATGGTTGCCTTACAACTTTATTTTTTAGAAATTGTGGCATACTGCTTTAAAATTCTAAATGGGAAATAAAAATATTGATAATAGCTTTATCCTCCCTGTTTGCCTGAAAAGAAAACATTCGGTGAATTTCGTGTGTTCCTTGCCTCCGGAGAATGGACGATGTGAATTGCCCGCATCAAAATCTGCTGCGCAGATGGCGGGCAAGCAGGTAATCAATTTGCTCTGCAAATTGGTTACATATTTCCGCCCAGATTCGCTGTCTGAGTTTTTCCTGCTGCTGTGAAAATATCATGGGCAGAAAACTGTTTTTCTTCACGGACAGCCCTTCTGGTTTTCCTAGCAGCGGCAACAATCACCTGAAAACAGGGTATGCCGATGAAACTCGGAACTGCCACAAAAAGTATAAGAAATTTTATGGATTTG
>CAJUOE010000291.1 GCA_910587895.1 uncultured Lachnospiraceae bacterium | reverse complement strand
TTATCAATTCCATAAATCCATGGGACTTATTTCGTGTGCCAAAAAATATCCGGTATCCACTTTTCATCCCAAGAATCCTGCATTGCAGGATTCTATCCTTGTTTTCAATCAGGATTGCGAACTTGTTTCGCAATTACCTATTTATTTTGATTAAATCCCTTTATCATTCAGAGCCGCCCATGCACCCTTGCAGTCCGCAGAAGCAAAGGTTTATGCGCCTCTGCGGAATACGGTGTAAGGATTATATCTGTATATCCAGCCCTTCCGCCGTGCCGGATTTCCCGGATACCATCGATGTGATACTCTCGTCTGCAAAAATCTCATCCAGTACATCTGACGGGATTGGCTGACCATGCGTCCATCCGGGTACTTTTTCTTTCACTGCACTGGCCACCTTTCTCCCAATGCTTATTTCTAACTGCTGTAATGTCCATGATGCGGCTACCCGGTCTTCCTTCTTTAATGTCTTATAATAATTGTTTTTTGCCTGTGCCATTTCTTCCCACTCCGCCTCATTATCGCCGGACATTCCATTGTATTTGTAAAATGCATCTTTCACGCTGTTGAAAACACGCTGCTTCATTTCATCAGATACTTTGATGATTTTCCTTGCATTGGGATTGTTGGTAACGCACATTCCCTCCACGCCGTAGGAATTTTTTCTATGTCCGGTAAGTTGGTCTTCAAGCGTATTCCTGCCGCCTGCACCGGAACTTCTGCCAAAAGCGTTATTCCCGTTCATCCTTGAAAAGAGCTGCCAGATTCCCTGGCTGTTATTTCCTATACGCATGATAAAATCCCTCCTTCTATATGGTCAAACATCTCGCTTTCAGCCTTTATCCATAAACGCATCAAACGCGCTTAGAATTTTCTGATACGATGCATAGCCCGCAAGATTGTGACATTCATACTGCATCTTCATCATTTCTTCCGCAATGGCATAGAAATTCTTCTTTTCAGCAAAAGCGGTAGAAAAACTTTCCGTCCCCTTTTCCGCCCCTGCCCCTATCCTTAACGCAGATATGCTGTCCAGTTTCTTTTCGTCCACCAAGTATGCCGCCAGTGCATCTATTTCCGTTCTTGTCGCACTTGCCGGGTCTACCTTTGCCGGATCAACCAACTGCTCATACCCCTGCCCGTCCGCCGCCCTGGTGACAACCCGCATGATTGGATTTTCAGCACTATACCCTTCTGCCTTATAAACTGTGACACAGCCGCCATCGGCCAATCCTCTTGAACACAGGCCGCCCATTACGAGAGTATGTACTCCGTTAAAGCTGTTCTGGAAACCGGGTGCCGTGTTTCTCGTTTTAGGGCTTTCCCTTTTTTGAACGGGCATATAAGCGCCATTGTTTATTCCGTTTACATTCATTGACATCTGCCTTTCCTCCTTCAAAAAATCTTACCTGCGGCCCCTCTGTCATTCGGAGCTGCCCATGCCCCCTTACGGTAAGTCCGGGCATATCCTGTTTTACTTCAAAATGCCCGCCGCCTCATATGCGGCAATCGAAACCGCCTTGCTCTGGTAAAACCTCCTGTCCACTTCCTGCGCCAGCATTTTGCGTTTCAATGCGCTTTCCTCCGCCAGCCTCTCATATTCTGCGTGCTTTGCTTCTCTTGCTTTGCGGGCTTCAACAAATTCTGATGACGAAACAGTAATTGTTCCGGGGCTGGTTACACGATACTTGGAGATTTCTCCGTTTTCATCCAATTCAATCAGATAGGAACAACCCGGAGTCGCCGGATATGTGGCTATAAAATTCTCAACGGTGGCCATCACCTTCTCTGCAAGTTCAGGATTGCCCTGCATTTTCTGTTCCAAAGCAGGAGGTACAATGACTGCTTTCTTTCCAGCCGTTGCACTCCACCTTGACTGCACTTCCGGACTGTTAGCTGACGGTTCCGCTCCAGAAGAAGCCCAATTCAGGATAGATTCATCCACACTATCTGAAAAGAACCGCTCAAACGGAAAATCATTTCTATCCCATGCTCCTTGTGATATCTTTGAACCGTCCATCACATGGTAGTACGCACCCGGAAACCTCGCCTGCCACATATCCTTGAAACTCATTCCCGCCGCAGTTCCTTTCTCCACCGCCTTTGCAGCCGCAAGCTCCGCAAAACTCATGCCCTCGCTCTTGCCTGCCGCCCCATTCTTCTGGTACTGCTCTGCCAGATAGTACCCTCCTAATTTACCTGTTACTCCAAAATCCATCTTCACTTCTCCTTTCATTTTTCATCATCACCGACAGGATGAACACCCTGCCATTTACCTTGAAATCCATTGTCCCATGATATTTCTCCGCCGTGCTTTTGATATTGGCAAGCCCTATCCCGTGGTTCTCCCTGTCTGCTTTTTCCGTCATGGGGAATTCCTCCTGCCGTCTCCGCACCAGTTGCCCGTCAAAGCTGTTCTCCACTTTCAGGAAAAACAGTTCCCTCTTTTGGAATGAACTGATACGGATAAAGGCTTCCGCATCCGGCTCCTTCGCTTTCAGCTTCCTGCACGCCTCCATTGCATTATCCAGCGCGTTTCCTAAAATAATGCCGATATCATAACTCTGTATGAATAATTTTTCGGGGAACTGTAGCCCCTCCACATCCATCTGCAAGTCTGGCACTGTACTGGTGATCTCATGATAACGTTTTCGGTTCCG
>CAJUOE010000290.1 GCA_910587895.1 uncultured Lachnospiraceae bacterium | reverse complement strand
ATCATGCGCTTTCTTTTTCCCTTCAAGATGGATTCCCGATCTCTGGAGACGTACCCTTACAAGGGCGCCGACCGCACCCGGATTGAAATCCGTATAAGGAGCTTCCTGTATACTTTAAAGAGTAAAAGGGATTGACCAAAAAGAATACCTCAAGTAAATTTAGATTATTACTGACCTGCCAGTTGGTAAAATCTAAAAGACAAGAGGTACTCAAGATGAATGTTAAAACAAGTAAAGCAAAAAAGCAAGTAAAAGTGGAAAATCAGGCAATTAATCTTTTATCCAAAGAAGAATTGAGTAAGAAAATAGAGGTGGTTGAAAAAGGACTGAGATCATATACCTGGCGGGAACTGGAAACAAACGGTAAATTCACCAAAAACGACAAACTTTCCTTCATTACGGATGACATGCTTATAGCAGGATGCGATATAGGCAGTGAGACTCATTATATCAGAGCAATTGATGTCAGGGGAAGGGAACTGAGCCGTGGAGCATTTGAATTCAGCAATACTGCGGAAGGCTTTGAGAACGCCAAAGCATGGGTGATGGAACTTGCGGCAAAAAACGGGAAGAAACAGATAGTACTGGGTCTTGAACCGACAGGCCACTACTGGTTTGCGCTGGCTGCATGGATGATTTCAAACGGAATCAGTGTTGTTCAGGTAAATCCGTATGCTGTAAAGCAGAGCAAAGAAATTGAAGACAACAGTCAGCTCAAGGATGACAGAAAGGATCCAAAACTAATAGCAAATCTTGTAAAAGACGGTAATTACGGGATGCCTTATCTTCCGGAAAAAATCTACGCAGATATGAGAAGGCTCTCGATGTTCAGAGACCAGCTTGCAGAAGATCGGATCAGAAATATCAACCGTCTTCACCGGGAACTTAAGATATATTTTCCTGAATACATGGACGCATTTGGAAAAATCGATGGTGCATTTGCACTGGAGGTATTGAAAGTATCCTGCATTCCGTCTGAAATCACAGAACTGGGAACAGAAGGGTTGAGAAAAATCTGGCATGATGCGAAGCTGAGAGGACGCGGTTATGGCAGGGCCGGAGAAATCGTGAACTGTGCAGAGGGAAGTGTGGGATTAAAAGATGGCACCAGTGTTGGCCGTGAGGCAGTGAAGTGGTTTGCAGAACAGATCAGGAAGCTGGATGAACAGCTTGCGCAGATAGAAAGTATCTTACACAGGAAATGTATGGAAATACCTTATGCAGAAAATATCCTGGGAATCAGAGGCGTGGGAGAGAACATTTTAGCCGGAATCGCGGCAGAAATGGGAGACATCAGCAGATTTGATGATGTGAAAGAAATCCAGAAGTTAAGTGGAATGAGCCTCGTGGCATGCAGCTCGGGTAAGCACAGGGGACAGACGAAGATCAGCCACAGGGGACGTAAGCGGCTTCGGTACTGGCTGTTTCAGGCGGCAAAATCAGCAGTTTCCCATGCGGATGAATTTAAACAGTTGCATGAGTATTACACAACACGGGCCAGGAACCCGCTAAAAAAGATGCAGTCATTGATTGTGACAGCCTGCAAGATACTAAGGGTGATATATACCATCCTGAAGACAGGGACGGCTTATGATCCGCAGAAACTGTTGAAGGATATCAAACACCCGGAAACTGCACTGGCACAGATGGCGGTATAAGAAATAAAAATGAGCAGTATACTCCAGAACTCTGTCGAGTCGCTGATCATAGGTATTGGAGACTGGACAGGGTTCTGGAACAGAAGCCCGTAAACGATGGAGTCTGAAAGGGACTGCATCCGCAAAAGACCAACAGGAAGCTGTAGTGGTGTAGCGTCCGCTGATTAAATCAGCACCAGGACAGGTGAATGCAGGTTAGTAACAATCAAACATAAAAACAGGAGCTGTAGCCGGCATCGGTTTTTTCCGTGGGGCATGACCCCGTTTAGGAGCCTGGCTGGCACTCAGTGTATGGTAGATGGGACGAAGGAAGTTGGGACATGATCCCCTTAGACACGGAAGGTTCATCATCATAGTTGATCAGAGGGAAATAGCCTTTATAAAGAGAAGAAAAAGGGATGCTTTTAAAGCTATACCCATTTATCAGCTGTTCGGTACATGATACTACGATATCCATCACTCCCGGCTCTGTTTTAGAGGTAAATAAAAATCGTCAAAGCCTGTAAAATCAATGAATTTAGGCTTGACAGAATAGGAAGGAAGAAATATATAACAGTTTTGATACTCTCTCTGCTTATTCTAGCGGCGGTTTTGTATGGAATACGAAATGGCAGAAGAAATGACAAAGGTGGAAATATCCTTGCCGGGGCAAGCCCGGACACAAGCGCTTTCCAGATGTAT
>CAJUOE010000289.1 GCA_910587895.1 uncultured Lachnospiraceae bacterium | reverse complement strand
CGCGGCAAGCTTGAGCTGGCGTTGCAGCCTCAGTTCTATTTCGAAGACCAGCATCTGTTCAGAATATCCGCTTCAATCCGCTCCAGCTTCGGCTTTGCTTCCCGGATATTGTCGGCTTCAACCCCAAATGTGATATATTTTGTACGGACAAGCCCATTATTGCCCTTTGCAAGCTGGTTTTTCAGCATCTGTGCGTATTCCATCCGCACATCGTCAAAATCATCGTTCTGCGGCCTGATCTGGATGATGGATTCAAACTCTTTCATATTGCTGTGATGATTGACAAAGGATAACTGAAAATGAATGGTGCTGTCAAAATAGTTGAGGAAATCGCACCAGTTCTCAAAAATAGCGTTCTTGTCCTCATTCTGCGCCAACTGGTAATTGATGTCATAGAACCGGATCGTCTTGGAATAATATTTATCCTGCACCCGGCAGATCCCGTCCTTCGCCATCTCCCGGTAGGGGATTGACTGCTGTGCGGAAATCTGTTTCTCCTTTGCTTTTTTTGCTTTTTCCGCATCCCTGCCTTTATGCACTGCCGTATTTCCTATACTGGATTTTTGCACTGCTGATGCCGGATGCGTTTTTCTCCTTGAAGCAGCTTTCTTTTTCTCCATTTTCTGCCTTGCTGCCTCCTTCTTTGCCTCTTTTGCCGCTTCACGGGCGGCTTTCCGTTCCGCTTTCCGGTCTGCCTCCTCCTGGATCTTCCTTAATTTTTCTGCCTCTTTTGCCGCTTTCTCCATTGCCTTCTTCTCACGGCGGGTGAGTTCCCTGTGCGTCCCCCTCCTGCCGGCTGTCCCGGAATAAGCCGGATTATTTTCAAAATCTATGTAGTCATCCTCCGGTTCATCCAGCCAGTCATCCAGGAAAACCGCACCCTCTTTTCCAGTTACATGCCGCTGGCTACCGGCGTTTCTTTTTCTTCCCATGTGTCCTTCCCCCTTTCTTCTGTTTTGATATCAATGTTAACAACCTAACTCAAGCAACTACAACATATAGTGTTTCTTTTAATTGGCACGGGATTCCCTGTGCCTTTCTTTATTTATAACCACTAATACGATTAAAATATTGCACAAAATTCGCCCATAAAAACCAGCATATTTACTATTGACATAAGCTCCAAAAAATGCGGCGCAGCCCTTGTTTATATTACTTTTTTAAGGGGGCTGCATCGTATGAATTTAATTCAAATCTTAGTCGATATTATCTGTAACACATTACTTGATCCACATGTCCTTGAACGGGCCAGAAACAGAAAAGGGGCTTTTACACGCAATTGCGGGAAACTTCCCTATTGGACATTGATCAAACTGTTATTAAGAAATTCCAAGAAAACTATTTCTTCATCACTGGATGAATTCTTTACCGAATTGCGGCATATATCAGGAATTCCAATCTCTGATACTGTGAAATGTTCCCAACAGGCTTTCAGCAAGGCCCGTTCCGGCATTGATCACTCTATTTTCAAAGAATGCTTCGAACGTGTACTTGACTTCCTTTGCAGCAGGGATTCCCTGGATTTCCATTCACGTTTCATGGGTGTATGGGGACGGCAGATCATTGCTGTTGACGGCTCTAAAATACCTCTTCCTAACCGTAAGACTCTTCTTGATAAATACGGCAGCATAGGGAGAGGCCAAAACTCTCCCACTGCCATTGCCAGTGTTGCTTTTGATGTACTGAATCACCGCATCCTTGATGCACAGCTCGAACCCATGAGCGTCGGTGAACGTACCCTTGCCATAAGGCATATGCAAAATATAAAAAGCAAAGCACGGACGAATCTATTATACACCATATTTGTCTTCGATAGGGGATATGCTTCAAAAAATTTATTTTCTTTTATCGAAGACACCTTACATGCCGGATATCTCTTCCGGTTAAGGACTAAATTTAACACGGATATTGATGCACTCCCTGTACCGGCGGATCGAAATGGAATCAGTGACTATATCTTTTTCCTTGATGGCAGGAAAGTACGCATCCTTAAATTTTACCTCCCAAGTGGGACGGTGGAAACGCTGATCACAAATGATTTTGACCTTGCCAAAGAACTGTTCCGCCAGTGTTACTTCCTTAGATGGCCGGTGGAGGAGAATTATAAGCTTGTCAAAGAAAAGATCGGGCTCACTAATTTCCGGGGCTATTCCGAGAACTCCGTTCTCCAGGAATTCTGGATATCGGTATTGCTTGCAAACCTGGCTCTTGCCATAAAGCGGGAGACGGACGGCATTGTTGACAGCACCATAAACCAGAAAGGGAATCAGAACAAATATATGACAAACATGAATGAGCTTGTCGGATACCTGAGCCGTCACATAGGAGAATATATGGATGCTGATACAGACACAGAAAAGTATGGCATCATCCGCTGTATATTTGATTTTGCCGTATCTCACCGGGTGTGTGACAAAAAGGGCAGCGGGGAATCAAATCTACGTACAACTCCAAGAAAAGTCAAACATCATTACAATAACAAGACTACACACTAATACCATTTAAGAAAGGTGGTGGTGCCAGTTTCTTTATATTCTACAATACAAACGCCATATCTAAAAAAACAGCTGATAGCAACCAAGGGGAAAGTCTGCCCTTTTTTCAGTGTATTTTAATCATTTCTATCATCTGCTATTATTGGTTTAATAGCTTAATCCTATTGTGATATCATGCCACTACTAAGTTGTTAACATTG
>CAJUOE010000288.1 GCA_910587895.1 uncultured Lachnospiraceae bacterium | reverse complement strand
ATACGGCTGTCGCTTTTCATTGCCGGAACAATAATCGCAATGAACATGCCATAGATGGCAAGCCCCAGCGCATCGCTGACATTTTGCGGCAGGATATTGCCACAGACCGCGCCCAAAAGCGTCCCAGCTGTCCAGCCCAGGTACGGCAGCGTCGCAAGCCCCGCAAAATAGCGGCCGCTCACCTCGCCTTCACGGCTCATGGCAACCGCAAAGATCTCGTCCGTAACAGCAAAGCCTAAGAACATCTTTTTGCCGGCATGGAAATTTCTGTCTACCTTCTGCGACAGGGAAATGCTCATCAACGCATAGCGCAGGTTGATCACGAGCTGGGATACTGCCATCTCAATATAAGTTCCTGCCGCCGCCATCACCGTAATTCCTGCAAACTGCCCGGCGGAAGTCAGGTTCATCATGGACACCAGCAAAGCCTCCCACCACATAAGGCCGGAAGAGACGGCTGCCAGCCCGAACGTAAAGGACACGGAGAGATAGCCGATGCCGATGGCGCTTCCATCCTTTATCCCCTGTGTAAACTGTTTCATAATCTATCCTCCAAAAAATCTCTTGCAAAACTGCTGCAAACAGTCTATTATAAAACAAAGTGTTCAGAACCCCATGGAATGAAACGGTTTCCCTGAGGTTCTGAATAAATCTGCTAACTATCAATTATGTATACACTGAAATAAGGAGCACTCTATGAAAAAAACACAACAAATCATTGCCATTCTCGGCGTCATCTTACTGGTTGGCCTGTACCTTGCCACGCTTGTCCTGGCAATTATGGGCAAATACTTCTTCCCCATGTTCATGACGTCGCTGCTCGCCAGCATAGCGCTGCCGGTTTTCCTCTGGCTCTTTGGTTTTATCTACAAATGGCTGAAGAAAAATTCGAATCAGGAACTTTAATACACCACTCCCAGGCTATGTAATTCTTCCTCTGCCTGGGATTTTGTGTGGAAATGAATCGTCGCCATCCCCAGATGATTTGCGGCGATGATGTTCCCCCGGTTATCATCCAGAAATACGCATTCCGTGGCGTTCAGCCCATATTTCTCAAACAAGGCTTCGAAAATCTCCGGTTCCGGTTTCGTCGCCTGCACTTCAAAAGAGAACACAGCCCCGTCCACATTCTCCACAAAGGAAAGCTCCTCTATGCTCTGGGAATAGATACGTCTGGGATAATTTGACAACAGGTACACGCCATATCCCTTTTCCTGCAGGCTCTGAATCCAGGATGAAGTATAGTCGTAGCATTTAATGCAGTTTCCAATATTATTCCAGAAACGCATCACCTGTGCCTCACAGCCGGGCGCGCCCTCCAGAAACCCTTGCAGAATCTCCTCGTCCGACATCTTGCTGCGGTCAAATTCGTTCCACAGCTTTGAGCGGACAGTGGCATCCGCTACCTTCTCATATACCTCCGGCGTAAAATTCAGGCTTTCAAAAAATCCCTGCCAGTTGAAATCCACCAATACTTTTCCCACATCAAAAACCACATTTTTTATCATAGTTCTTTCTTCCTGCCCCTTCTCATTTAACGATAAATAATATCATCTCTGCCTGGCCCGTTGGAGACCATCGTAATGGGGAAACCAATCTTTTCTTCAATAAATTCAATATATTTTCTGCAGTTTTCCGGTAAATCCTCATATTTGCGGATGCCCTGGATATCGCATTTCCATCCCGGCAGCGTCTCAAGCACCGGTTTTGCCTTTTCCAGTTTCACGGTAGGCGGAAATTCCGTCGTTACCTCACCGTCAATCTCATAGCCGACGCATACCGGAATCTCATCCAGATATCCCAATACGTCCAGCACGGTAAACGCCACGTCTGTCGTCCCCTGAATCCGGCATCCGTATTTGCTCGCAACCACGTCAAACCATCCCATGCGCCTCGGACGCCCGGTTGTCGCGCCAAATTCTCCGCCGTCGCCGCCTCTTTTTCTCAGCTCATCCGCTTCCTCGCCGAAAATCTCGCTGACAAACGCTCCGGCTCCTACCGCGGAAGAATATGCCTTGCAGACCGTGATAATCTTACCAATCTCATACGGTGGGATTCCTGCTCCGATTGCGCCGTAGGCAGCAAGCGTAGAGGAAGAAGTCACCATCGGATAGATGCCATGGTCAGGGTCTTTCAGAGAGCCAAGCTGTCCCTCCAGCAAAATGTTTTTGCCTTCCTTGATGGCATTCCACAGATAAGCAGACGTATCACAGACATAAGGCTCTATCATCCGCTTATATTCCATCAGCTCTTCCATCAGCTTTTCAGGCTCTATCAGCGGCTTGTGGTACAAATGCTCCAATGTTATATTTTTCGTCTCGCAGATGCGCGCTACTTTCTCTTTGAGGGTCTCCTCGTCAAACAGCTCACTGACCTGGAAACCAATTTTTGCATATTTATCAGAATAAAATGGTGCGATTCCGGATTTGGTGGAACCAAAAGATTTGCCGCCCAGACGTTCTTCCTCATATGCGTCAAAGAGCACATGATAGGACATCACCATCTGCGCGCGGTCCGATACCAGAATCTTAGGCCTGGGAACACCTCTGTCCACGATAGACTGAATTTCCTTGAACAGGACCGGGACATTCAGCGCAACGCCATTTCCGATAATGCTGGTGGTGTGGCTGTAAAACACGCCGCTCGGAAGCGTATGCAATGCGAATTTTCCATAATCATTGATGATGGTATGCCCGGCATTGGCGCCACCCTGAAAGCGCACGATAATGTCCGCCTCTTTCGCCATCATATCGGTGATTTTGCCTTTACCTTCATCTCCCCAGTTTGCTCCAACAATCGCCTTTACCATTTGCCTTCCTCCTTTAATAATGTAACGGCACGCGTCGCTACGCGTCACCTGCCAAATCGTCGGAAGGCATTCCAGAAATGCTTCGCATTTGCCTTCCTCCTTATAATCCTAACTTATTGGGGATTTTCCCTCAACAAGTATACCAAATACGTTTGGATAAGTAAAGTGGATGTTCAAACAATCTTTATATCTCAAAATACTCACTGCCAATCATCAGATCATCTTCCAAAAGCCTTGTAAACCTTGCGACAATCGCCTTTTTCTCTTCCCAGAACTCGCGGGCGCGCGTTGTCACCATCGGATTCGGCTCTTCCTTATTCGAGCTCTCCAGAATATGATAATAAGCCTTGGCATAGCTGGATGCATGTGCGTTCCCCATCGTCATGCAGTCCCAGACGATTCCCATCGCGCCCTCTTCATCCAGCAGGTCTGCCTCCATCAACAGCACCATCTCCAGGCTGGCACCCGGCTCCCGCATCCGGTTCTTGTCCGTATGGCAGGCGATAAGCTGTTCCACCTTTTCTGCAAATTCCCTGTCCATCTGCTGATTGTGGGCATATTCACGGAAAGCCAGTGCGCTGCGCGCGGCGTGGTGTTCATTGTTCCGGTGTTCATAACCGATATCATGAAAAATCGCCGCTGTATAAAGCGCTTCCCTGTCCACATCCGCAAGGCCTTTTGCCAGCCGCTCACACCAGTGGAGCACACGGATGCTGTGCTGAAACCGGGAACGGAACGGATGCAGCGGATTCGGAGATTCAATCCCCCTGTGCTCTGTCAGATATTCCTTTACATACGTCAGATACATCTTATAAGTTTCATTCATACACGACCCTCCCGCAAACTTTAAGTTTTCTGTTTTCCAACTACGGTTTCACATCTGCCACTATCAGGCTTTCCAACTACGATCTCACATCCGCCGCCATCAGGCTTTCCAACTGCCATTTCACACCCGCCGCCATCAGGCCGGCTATCCTGCCATGGAGCGCAATAAAGCGATCTCCCTTCCGTAACCCTCAAGGTCATTCGGCGTCTCCAGGTAAAAAGGCAGATTCCTGAGACTGGGATGCGTTACGATACGCGCAAACGCATCCAGGCCAATCTCCCCCTCGCCGATCTTCTCATGGCGGTCCTTATGGCTGCCGCGCGGGTTTTTGCTGTCATTGACATGGACGGCATTAAGCCTTGCAAGCCCGATAACCTTGTCAAATTCTTCAAGAACCCCGTCCAAATTATCTACAATATCATAGCCGCCGTCAAATACGTGGCAGGTATCCAGGCATACGCCCAGCCGCCTGGAATCTTCCACCCTGTCCAGGATTGCCCGCAGCTCTTCAAAATTTCTTCCCATCTCGGAACCCTTACCCGCCATCGTCTCCAGCAGGATGGGCGTTTCAAATCCATGCTCATTGATGCGGTTGAGCATATCCGAGATATAGGAAATACCCGTCTCTGCGCCCTGTTTGACATGGCTCCCGGGATGAAAATTATACATGCTCCCGGGAATATGCGAAAGCCTCTGCAAATCATCGCACATTGTTTCATAAGCAAACCGGCGCAGCCCTTCGTCTTTGGCGCAGGCATTGAGCGTATAGGGCGCATGGGCAAGAATCTGCGCAATCCCATGCTCCCCTGCAAATTCCAGATAAGCCTCCACGTCGGCAAGATCCAGTTCCTTTGCCTTGCCTCCTCTGGGATTTCTGGTAAAAAACTGAAAGGTATTCGCTCCGATTTTCACCGCCTCCCTGCCCATGGCGAGAAAACCCCGGGAGGAAGACAGGTGGCATCCAATTCTCAACATCACATTTCTCCTGCTATATATGCTTTACAATCTTCTTCGTTTCCTATTTCACTTTTACAACTTTGCCCTTAACGCTATACTGGGAAGGATATCCCTTCTTCGACACGAACGTCTTCATATAATATTTCTGGTTCTTCTCTTCCTGGTTCATGCCTGTCAGCCTTGCCGTTATCTTCCCATCCGATGACTTGCGGATTTTACGCAGGTACGTCCATTTCTTTTTCCTGCTGTTATACTGATACAGTTTCTTACCTTTGACCTGATAAGCGAGTTTATACTTCTTATTCTTTTTATTGTATTTATATATCTCATAGGACTTTGCGCCGCTAACCGGCTTAAAGGATATCAGGACAGCCCCTTCCGTGAGTCGTTCCAGGGATACCTTCGCCGGAGCCTTCGGTTTCGTCAATGTCTTTAACTCCGCAGACCATTTACCATAATACGTCCTGCCGTTTGCCGTCTTGTATGCCCTCACCTTATATCGGTAAGCGTTTCCAGCCAGGCGTTTCTTATCTGTGAAAGAAGTCTTTACGGACGTCCCCGCCTTGACATATTTCTTCCCGGAGGTTTCGTAACGCCATATTTCATATCCGTCCGCCCCGACAACCTTATTCCACTTAAGCCCCACCTTATCTGCGCCAACAGAAGATGTTTTCAGCCCGGTTACCTGTGCGAGATTCGGAATTTGAACCTGCGTCTGCTTTGCATTGACCTTTACCCGGCAGGCTGCGCTTCTGGCATCCGTGCTGGCTGCTCCGGCAGCCGTTGTGACCACTACCGTGTAATTTCCAGAGTCTCCCACGGCAGCAGACTTCACCTTCAGGCTTGCATTTCTTCTTCCCGGCAGCAGCTTGCCATCCTTATACCACTGGTAAGTTGCGTTTTCTGCGGAACCGGTAATCCTGGATACAATCTCAAAACTGCTCTTCTCTGCAACTTCCAGGGATGATTTATTCAGGCTGACTTTCGCAGGAACTGGCCTGGGCGTCACAACGGATTCTCCCCGGCTCTCCTCTTTCTCGCGGACAGTCTCAGCTACAAACTGCGCCTCAATAATATCTCCGTCAGATAAACCACTGTATGCGGCATTTATGGTCATAGACTTTTTGTCTGTAATTGTCTGGTATTTCCCACCTGCTATGATGGAATCAATCACGTATCCCTGATCCGCCTCTATCTTCAATGTCCTGCTCTCGCCCGCTTTCAGGGTAAGAATGCTTTCCGCTCCTGTAATCCTGCCGCCCTGAGACTGCGAGAGGATGACAGATTTGGAAACCTGCTGGTTTTTGCCGTCATCTTCCACTGCCACAATCGCAAACGGACTGAAGGATTTGCAGGTAATCACCAGCCCATAGCGCGTAATCACACAGGGTACTTCCTCCACATACATGATTTCCCCATATTTATTCTTCTTAAAATGATATGCCTTAAAGGTAACGCCCTCATCATCGGGTCCATAACCTTTCGGAAATCCAACGGACAGCCGTACGGAGTCGCCCAGGGAGACAATGTTCTGGTTACAGGTTATCAGGCTGATGTTGTATGTCTCACTCTTCAGCACGTTATCCTGCGGAAAAGTATTTTCAATCAAACCATTCATCGTATCCGTTTCCGTATGGGAAGGCGACGTTGTTACAAGCGTAAGCCCCGTCACCATATCCGGAGTAACGCCCTCGCCGCTCTCTGTCTTCCACTCTTCCAGGTTCTTCTGAGAAAGGTCGGAATTCTCCAGAAGCTGGGGTCTGCCAAATAAATTGATATAATAACCCTGTGATCGGAACGCACAAATTGATTTCTGGTAGGCTGCCGTGTAACTGATGCTCTTAGGCGCCTTTTCGCTGTCAACACCGATCAGGCCTGTCGTTTCAAAAACATAGCTGACAGTATCATCCAGCCACATTACACTCGGGGTAAAATCAAATTCCATCGTATCCGTGCCATTCCATTTAACATTCTCAACCTTGCAATGCTCCAAAGCCGTGCTGTCCTGCCTGGGGACTGATACATGGATTCCTGCTTCCGTCGCTCCTTCCGCCAGTCTTAAAATTTCATCGTACTGAACCGTCATGTGATGCGTCTTACCGATGATAACCCTTGCCGTGTTAGACGGCGTTGCCTTCTTTACATAGGGCGGCGGCGTATAGGTACCGCTGGGGTTGAATAATACCTCCGTGTACGCATCGAACAGCAGCGGATCGCCGTGAAAACTCAGGTTTTCCAGACTGCCGCCCTCATCCGTAATGTAATTGCCCGGCGCTTTGCTGGTAATTGCAAATTCCACATACTCAGAGCCGGCAACGCTTATTTCCGCTTCTTCCGCCGTATCTTTCATCATATATACGTCTGGCAGGATATACGCCCACCTTCCATGCTCCCAACGGTTCGTATTGGGATAATACTTTGTTTCCTTCATCAGCATATATTTGCCGCTTTCAATCGTCTTTTCCGCACCCATGCCGTTGTAACTCACTTTATAGACTCCGGTCTGCACGCCGCCCTCAATTGCCCCCTCATTGTACTGCACTTTCAAGCCATTGCTGTTAAATATTTCATCAAACAACAGTCCTTTTCCTGCGATTTGGGGATAGGCAAACTCAAAATTGGCCTCCGACATGACGCCGTCCGGCACATGCCTCTTATCCATAACGTCACCGCCTACGATGAGATAATCTGACCGTTCCAGCCCATCGACGCCATTTTCACCGGGAAGCAATGATATGGGGTCATCCATCGTAGCGTCCAGTCCGTACCATTCATCGCCAACCTGTACATAATTCCACATATGCGGTTCCAGGCTGCCCTCTTTGCTCTGATAACCTCCCTGCACCAGAACACAGGGAATCCCCATTTTATCCAGCACTGCCTTTATTGCCCTGGCATATCCTTCACAAAGGCTCTCGCCTTTCACCAGCGCGCCGTAAACGGTACGGATATGTCCGCCGTTTCCCTTTGTACAGGTATTTTCCAGCCGATAGGACGTATGCCAGACAATCTCGTCATGCACATACTTAATCTTCTTCTCCTCCATGCTTTTTCCATCATCCGGGGTAAGTTCCTTTGCACCGTTTAAGATCTCATCCATCCTGCCGTTATACTCTGCCAGCGCGGCCTCCACATCCTCCTTGCCCGTGAAGCCATAAGTATAATAATTATCTTTCCTCCCCGGTCCCAGATAGGCGCAATATTTGCCTGCTGCCTGTGTGACGCGCAGTGTAAGCAGTGAAAAATCCACATAAAAAATCTCCGGATAATCCGCATAAAAAGCATCCCTTGCCGCGCCCATATAAGACAGCAGCGTCATATTTCCATTCGCGTACCCGTCAAGCTGTTCCTGCGTGACATGTCCATTGGCAACGAGGTCGTAATCCCCCGTTCCCGTCTTCAATATCCCCTGTTCGTACATATTATACATCGCCAGATATAAGTCTTTCGCCTCATCCGGAAGCTGTTTGTAATAATACCCGCCAAGCCCCTCTTCCCTGGCAGACGCAGCAATGGCAATGCTTTCCCTGCCAGCGGCATATGTCGTGTCTGAAAAACCGCATATCCCCGTCAGCAGCGTCAAAAGCATTGCCATAAGTAAACTTGCCGTTCTTTTCATTTTCATAAATCTTTTCCATCCTTTCATCCCTGCTTCATGTCCAGATAGCAATTTCTGGAATATAAGGATAACATGGAAAAAATCATTTCGTCAAGCTCGTCTAACAAATACGAATCATAAAATGTAACCGTTCCGCTAATTTGTTACTTATAATCCTTATTTCACGTAAAATATCAAAAACTGCTTATAAAAATTCATATGGGAACTTCGAGTTTTTCACAGCTTTTTCATGCCATATTGCCTGAAGAAAACTCGGATAGAATTTCTAGTACACCTAACTCCGGGGATAGACGGATATGATTAATTCCGCCCAATTCAAACTCGGCTTTCCTTACTGCGGTAAGGTATCGTGGCAGAAACTGTTTTTCTGGGGTAGGAAGCCCTTCGTATGTTTTCCTTGCCAGCGGCATAAAAGCGCCAGGGGGATGGCATCGTAGATTGAATAGTCCATGATGGTCTCT
>CAJUOE010000287.1 GCA_910587895.1 uncultured Lachnospiraceae bacterium | reverse complement strand
GGAAGTACAGACACTGAACGAGAAAACGGAGCAGGTTGTAAAAGAGGCCGGGCAGGCGCTGGACGAATTTAAGGGCACAGCGGAAGGCAATGTTTTCGAAGAGGTGTGCAAACTTAGCAGCCAGATTATCACCGGCACAAGTGAGGTCATGAAGGGTATGACGGAGTTACTTAGGAATCTTAAAGAAATAAAGTGATAGTATTAAGGTTTTTTAAATCCACGAATGATGTAATTCCAGTCATGGAAAGGGCCAATGCGCTCCATGTCGATACGAGAAAAATCGTCGTTAGAAACCTTAATACCAGTCGGATAGTCGTTTGTATCCAGTACACACTTTACTTTCAGTCCCTGTTTTGTAGTTGTTGAACCAATCAGATCAATTACTGTTTCAATGTCAACGAGCGGTTGTCCAGCCCAGGTTTTTGAAATATAGCAAAACAACCGGTGCTCAATCTTATTCCACTTCGACGTGCCCGGAGGAAAATGTGAAACATGGACTTCCAGTCCAGTTGCTTCGGCAAACTTGGCAATTTGCGCTTTCCATAAATGAAGTCTGGAACCGTTGCTTCCCCCACCATCACAGTTGATATAAATCCTCTTCGCATGGGGATATGTTTCTTTCCCGATATGTAACCACCATTGCATAATGCTATTGACTGCAAATTCTGCTGTATCATGGCTGAGGCCAAGGTTGACAAACCCTATGTTCTTGTCTACGTCATAGACACCATATGGTGCAACACTCCCCAATTCTTTGATGAGAAAGTCATGATCCAAAACTTTTCGGGGAGACTTTTTGTGGCAATATTCATGTCCATTATTCTTGAAATTCCCAAGATTCTCCTTCTTTTTGCAATCAATTGAGAGTACAGGTTCCCCTTCGGAAAGATATTCTTTTGCTGTCCTGTTGATATACTCAAACTGTGCATTGCGGTCTGGATGTGCCTTTCCAACCTGTAACATCTTTTGGTTTAACTGCTTGCTGTATCCCATTTTGCGTAATTCACCTGCCACTACCGTATGGCTTACTTCTATGCCGTACCCTGTTCTCAGTTTTTCCGCAATACTCATTAAACTCTGCGTTGTCCAATGAATTACCTTTTCTGGGTCTCCATATGTTTTTCCGTCTATGATCTCCTCTATCGCCTGTTCTATGTTCGGATATTTCTTTGATGCAGATTTTCGTCCTCCACCGGTCCGCCGGATTTGCATTTTCTCTATTCCGCTGGGCGGCTCCTTGACCTCCGCTATCCCTTTCCTTACGGTGTTCACGGATGCTCCCGATAGACGTGCGACTTTTGTCAGCCCGCCACGTCCTAATGATATCGCTGTCTTCCCTAAATAACACCGATATTGCCGCTCATTTAATATCTCTTTCATATATGTGATTTGTTCTTTCAATGCTTTTTCGTCCATTATTGCTGATGTCCCCATGTCCTCTCCTCCTCACTTTTGAGTCCCATCAGCATTATACCATTTTCCTCGTTATTTATCAACTTGTTCCTTTAAGATTCCTAACCACGGTAAAGCTCCATCCATGACGGCAGTTCCATTGTCACCAACCACGGGGATTTGTTCCGCCGATGGAACACCGCAGGCAAGCCGCCGAACCTGGAAGAATCCCGCCGGGCCTGCTACATCCATTCGGACAGCCGCAGCACCTCAGCCCTCTTGCACTCAATGTGGATATTGGGGAGGGTGAGAAGCTTGCGGT
>CAJUOE010000286.1 GCA_910587895.1 uncultured Lachnospiraceae bacterium | reverse complement strand
TATATCAATAATCTGTGGCTTATTTTGAAGAGTTGTTAATCCTTCATATTCTCCCATATCAAACAACTTATATTTATATCTTGGAATCCAAACAAAATAACTCTCAATATTATCTTCTGGTATCTCTTCTCCATTTTGATAATTGATACTTTCATCTTCTAATATCACTGCATTCGCCCACTCTTGATTATTGTAATCATACCATTTCTCTTGAATATTTGCTTTATGTACTGTTCCATCATTATCTATCGTTACTGGTATTAACTCATCTTGCAAAGCTGGATCCGTTCCATTTAAAATATCTTCCGTATATCTTGTTACAAAATACCCACTACCCAATTAGTAAATATGCCGAAAGTGAAAAATTGTTCAAAAAAAGGTTGAAATTTTTAAAAGAAATAATTTCCAAGTAAGTATTTTGACATATATAGGGGTAGTATGTTAAACTATGTCTAAATATGGACAAAAATAAGGATACGATTTCCTTTTGCATAAATCTGAGGTGACATAGTTGGATAAATACGAATACAAGCTAAAACTGGAACAGTTGAAAAACCTTGTAGATGAAAAAAAATACCAGACGGCGGCGGATATCGCGGATACCATCAACTGGCGTAAAGTCAAAAGCGCGGCGACATTGTGCATGGTGGGTGAGATATATGACAGATGCAAGCGATATGAGGAGAGCCATGAAATTCTTCTGATGGCATACGACCGTGCGGCAGTGGGTAGAAATATATTATATCGCTTAACGCTGGTTGCCCTGAAGATGGGGAATCTCGATGAGGCAAAAGATTATTTCGAAGAATTTCTGGAGGTTGCTCCTTACGATAACCAGAAATACATTCTTCGTTATCAAATAGAAAAAATGAGCGGTGCAAACTTGCAGCAGCTCATTGAGATATTAGAGGAATTCAAGGAGCGTGAATACCGCGAGGAGTGGGTGTTTGAGCTTGCCTATCTGTATCATCGCGCAGGGAACAGTGAGCGGTGTGTGGAGGTTTGTGACGAGCTGGTGCTCTTTATCGGCGATGGGAAATATGTAGAGAAAGCCCTGGAGCTGAAGATGCTCTATCAGCCCTTAAATGCAACGCAGGAAGCGAAATACCGGGAATTCGTGCGCCGGCGTGAGGATGTTGTAGAGGTTCATCCGACGGATGCGCTGGAATCGGGTGAGGTTGTCCGGGAGACCATCAAGATACCGAATATCACAGCGAATACCGGTCGTTTTAATACGCAGAACCTGCAGGCGGAGATTGCAAAGAGTATGCAGCAGATCATGGACGCCAACACCAAGGAGACAGTAAACGACACCATGGACAATCTTAAGAAGATGGTGGAGGATATTCCTTATTTGCAGGTTGCGCAGGATGAGGCAGATCGTGCAGTGGAAGATGAGCGGTATGGCCATATTGAGACGGATGAAGAGATTGACGATACACTGAAAAATGATTTTGCGGAATTGCTTGCGGAAGACTGGGATGGGCAGATTCGCCTTTCGGTTCCCGGCGGAGGCGTACGCGAGCCGCAGGTCAATGGACAAATCGGCATAGAGGAAGTTCTGGCAGAATGGGAGAGAACCAGAATGGCGGCGGAGACCGCGATGGCAGCGGCGCAGCAAAAGAGGCTGGAATCTGCAAAGGCGCGCGCCATGCAAGAAGCCTGGGATTTGCTGGAGCGTTTGCATGATATCATTCCCAAACTGGAAGCAGGGGTCAGCCCGAAAGAGCTGCTGGAAGAGCAGTATTTACAGAATATGCCGGTGGAAGAACAGGTAGAAATGGCGCCGGAGCAGATGCCGGAGGGCGTTCAGATGCCGGATGAGATTTCAGCATATGAAGAAGAGCAGGCGCCGGAGAATATACAGATCCCACGGGGAATGGAAATGCCGGAGGATATACAGATTCCACAGGGGGTACCGCTGCCGGAAGAGGCAGTGATGCCGGAGGAAATGCAGTATACAGGGGAAGCGCCGTTACCGGAAGAAATGCAGTATACAGGGGAGACGCCGTTACCGGAAGAAGTGCAGTATACAGGGGAAGTGCCGCTGCCGGAAGATATGCAGGTATCGCAGGAAACGGCACAGCCAAAGGATATGCAGATTCCAGAGGAGGTACCGTTGCCGGAAGATATACAGAATCCGCAAGAGACAGTACAGCGGGAAGACATACGTGTATCACAGGTGACACAGGAATTGCCGGAGCTGAAGAGCGTGCAGAATCCGGATATTGCAAAGAAACCGGAAGATATGCAGGTATTGCAGGAAACAGCACAGCCAAAGGATATGCAGAAATCGGACATTGCAGGGGAACCGGAAGATAGAAAGGATCCGCAGAAAACGGCACAGCCGGAAGATATGCAGTTACCGCAGGAAGTGCCGCTGCCGGAAGACATTCAGGACAGCATGGATGTGGCGTCCGACTGGAAAGAGACTGCAAAGATTCTGGGAGAACCAATACCGGAAGAATATTTACAGAAACTAAAGCAGCAGGAAGCGGCAGGGCAAAAAGAACCTGGCAAAGAGCCAAAGGCGAAGAAAGATGGCACAAAGCCGGTTTCCAAAAACGATGCGGGGCAGTACCTGCAATCGGTATTTGAGGCGGCAAAGGCGTCCAGGGAGGAAAAAGTCAATATTCCCAAAATAGAAATAGAGGAACCGGAAGAACATATCAGTAAGCTGAGTCCGGAGCAGAAAGAGATTTTTTCCTATTTTGTGCCGGTCAGCGGTATGGAACAACAGCTCTGCCAGGTGCTTGAGGGGGCGTTGCACAGAAAAGGAAATGACAATACCTCGTCGAGCGGAAATATATTGATTACCGGCGGCAGGGGCAGTGGAAAGACTGTTCTGGCAACGGATTTGATCAAGGTGCTTGAGAAAAACAGCAAACATCCCGGCGGCAAAGCCGGAAAGGTAGGCAAAATAACCGGAGAGGCCCTGAATCAGAAAGAGTTGAGCCAGCTTTTGAAAAAAGTGGCGGGCGGCTATCTGATTGTAGAGAAAGCGGGAGACATCTCTTCGCAGACGGCAACTAAATTATCGCTTTTGATGGAGCAGAATACCGACGGCTTGCTGGTGATCATGGAAGATACCGGAAGCGGCATCCGAAAGTTTCTGGACCAGGATGCGAATCTTGCGAAAAAGTTTACCGAGAGAATCAAGATTCCGGTGTTTACCAGTGATGAGCTGGTGGAATTTGCAAAAGCGTATGCGGAAGAACAGGAATGTGAAATTGACGATATGGGAATTCTGGCACTGTATAACCGCATCAGCAATATTCAGAAGTTAGATGAGGCAACAACCCTGACAGAGGTGAAGGAGATTGTAGATGATGCAATTGCCAGCGCAGAACGGGGCGGCCTGAAAAAGATATTTGGTGGGAAGAAGTTTAACCCGGATGGATATTTATACCTGAGGGAAAAAGATTTTGAAGATTAAGAAAACAGGAGTGAAGGGTATGGAACATTTTTCAGAATTGGACATGTACTATTTGGGGCAGGGAACGCATTATGATGTATACCGGAAACTGGGGGCGCACCCTGCAAAGAAAAAAGGTAAGGCGGGCGTTTATTTTGCAGTGCTTGCGCCGAATGCCGCGAAAGTATCGGTAATCGGAACGTTTAACGACTGGAAAGAAGACGCCAATGAGATGGAGCGGTTAGAGCCTATGGGCGTTTACGAAATTTTCGTGCCTGGAGCGGCTGTCGGAGACCTCTACAAATTCTATATCGAGACGCCGGACGGAAGGCAGCTTTACAAGGCGGATCCCTATGCAAATTATGCGGAGATGCGGCCTGGAACGGCCTCAAGGATAGTCGATATCAATGACATCAAATGGACGGACGCCAAATGGATGGAGAAACGCCAGTCATGCAAGGACGTACACAAGCAGCCGATGGCGATTTACGAGGTACATCCCGGTTCCTGGATGCGTCATCCCGGCCGTGAGGACGAGGGATTCTATAATTACCGTGAACTGGCGGAGAAACTCGCTGAATATGTGAAAGAGATGGGCTATACCCACGTAGAGCTGATGGGAATTTCGGAATATCCATTTGACGGTTCCTGGGGATATCAGGTAACAGGATATTATGCGCCGACTTCCAGGTATGGAACGCCGGAGGATTTTGCTTACTTTGTAAATTACATGCACAAAAAGAACATTGGCGTTATCCTTGACTGGGTTCCGGCACATTTCCCCAGAGATGCGCACGGACTGGCTGAATTTGACGGAAGCTGCCTGTATGAATACGCAGATCCCAAGAAGGGCGAACATCCGGATTGGGGTACGAAGATTTTTGATTACGGGAAGAATGAAGTTAAGAATTTCCTGATTGGCAGTGCGCTGATGTGGATTGAGCATTACCATATTGACGGCCTTCGGGTGGATGCGGTGGCATCCATGCTGTATCTGGATTACGGCAAGCAGGATGGCCAGTGGATTGCCAATGAATTCGGCGGCAATAAGAATCTGGAAGCGATTGAATTTTTCAAACATATCAACACCCTGATCCTTGGCAGGAACCCGGGAACGGTTATGATTGCAGAGGAGTCAACGGCATGGCCGAGGGTTACCGGAGGCGTGGAAGAGGAAGGCCTGAACTTCAGCTTCAAGTGGAATATGGGCTGGATGCATGACTTTTTGGACTACATGAAACTGGATCCCTATTTCCGGAAAGATAACCATAACCGCATGACATTTGCCATGAGTTATAACAGCAGTGAGCATTACATTCTGGTGCTGTCCCATGATGAGGTCGTGCATCTGAAATGTTCGATGATTAACAAGATGCCCGGGGAGGGCAAGGATAAATTTTCCAATTTGAAGGCGGGCTATGCGTTCATGATGGGGCATCCCGGCAAGAAACTTCTGTTCATGGGACAGGAGTTCGGACAGTTACGCGAGTGGAGCGAAGAGCGCGAGCTGGACTGGTTCCTGTTACAGGAACCGGAGCATTTGCAGCTTCAGACGTATGTGAAGGATTTGCTGCACATCTATAAGAAATATCCGGCGATGTACGAGGCCGACACTGACTGGAATAATTTCGAGTGGATCAACGCCGACGATAATTACCGCAGCATATTCAGCTTTGTGCGCAAGAGCGCCAGCGGCAAGAAGAATCTGCTCTTTATCTGCAACTTTACCCCGGTGGCGAGGGAAGATTACCGTGTCGGCGTACCGGTGAAGAAACAGTATAAGCTGATATTCAACAGCGAGGATAAGAAATACGGCGGAGACGGCGCAGCGCGTCCGCTGACCTATAAGGCGGAGAAAATAGAATGCGATAACCGGCAGTATTCTTTCGCTTATCCGCTGCCGGCGTATGGCGTAGCAGTATTCCAGTATTGATAACTAATTAGAACCTCAAATACCATCCCCCGTAGCTTGCTGCGGGGGATTAAGTAGCAGAACAAAAAATCAGGCATATAGTATAGGGATAGAAAAAATGGGAGAATAACTGTGGATTATAAACAAGATGTATTTTACAGACCCCGCCCTGAGAGTATGTCAAAAATTCCTTTTTATATGGCGTATCCGATGCAGACCGTTTATATGGAAGAGCTGGAATATGCCCGGGATTTAGAGAAACTGAAGGGGATGTATCCCAAAGAAGTCCGCACGATTCAGGAAATGGTAGAGGATGAATGTGATAAGATGGAATACGAAGGCAGCCTGATGTTTGACGAATATCCCGACAAAGTGATGGTAAATCAGATTGTAAAGCGGATTTACGACGCCTCATCCGGCGTTTTGCCGGATATCCAGGATATGGAGGTCAGGAAATGCGATACAGGCAGGTATGAGAGGGAACAGTATGAGGAGGGCATGTATCTGGAGCCGGAGGAATATCTGGATGACGTGGATGGGAACGAAATGGATGGGAACGGGATGGTTTCGGATGAGCTTGATATGGAGGCCGAAGAGCTTCCCTTAGAAGGAAATCTGGTATCCCAGCGAGGCCCAGGCTGGAATCCGGGAGGCCCGGGCTGGGGTCCGGGAGGTCCGGGAGGCCCAGGCTGGAATCCAGGAGGTCCGGGCTGGAACCCGGGAAGACCGCCGCAGCCTCCGAGAGATAACGGTTTACAGAATTTAATCCAGGTGTTGTTGTTCAATGAAATGTACCAGCGCCGCTGCAGACATAAGAGGTGCCGCCGTTGGTGGTAATGTGCAGGCAGAAACAGAGACGAAAGGTTTACAATGGAAGAATTAAGGGAACTCTTATATAAATATCTGAACGAAGAATTGGCGAGGCTTATTATCAGTAACCCCAGAAATAAGACGGAGGCTGCAAAAATCAGCCTCCGCCCGTTACTGCTGAAAGGGGAGCTTGCGTTTCAGGCAAGCATTACGCAGGATAAAAAAGTATTTCATCGAAATTTAAGCAGGCCAGAAGCCGTGGAAGAAATTCTTAGGTGGATGGAGCAGTACCGGCAGCTTGAGCTGTTTTCGGAAAAGGGACAGGCTACCGTGCTGGTCAGCAAAAAAGGCAGGGTGGGGATTAAGGAAAAACGCAATGCCTGCTGTGTAAAAAAACAGGATTTATCCCATAATAGAAAGAAAAAATATATTCTTGAACCGGAACAGAAAGTCGGATTTTTGATGGATTTGGGCGTTCAGACCAAAGAGGGAAAGATTGTCCACGCAAAATATGACAAATTCCGGCAAATCAATCGTTTTCTGGAATTTATTGAGGATATTCTTCCGCAGCTTCCGAAGGAGCGCGAGGTGACGATTCTGGATTTTGGCTGTGGGAAATCTTACCTTACCTTTGCCATGTACCATTATCTAAAAATATTAAAGGGCTATCGGGTGCATATTATCGGGCTGGATTTGAAGGAAGATGTGATTGCGCATTGCAGGGAGCTGGCGGAGAAATACGAATACGAGGGGCTGGATTTTTTTGTGGGGGATATTGCGACGTATCGCGATGTAACGCAGGTGGATATGGTTGTGACGCTCCATGCCTGTGATACGGCGACTGATTTCGCGTTGGACAAGGCTATCCGCTTGAATGCAAAAGTGATTTTGTCTGTGCCCTGCTGCCAGCATGAGTTGAACGGCCAGATGGAGAATGAACTGCTGGCCCCGTTGTTTTCTTACGGGCTGATTAAGGAACGTATGGCGGCGCTTGTCACAGACGCGCTGCGGGCGCAGATTTTGGAGAGCAAGGGTTATCAGGTGCAGATTCTGGAATTTATAGACATGGAGCATACGCCGAAAAATATTTTGCTGCGGGCAGTGAAGAAAGGGCGTAAAAAGAGTGACGGGGATTACCGCAAAGTTATGGATTTTCTGCATGTGGAGCCAATGCTTTCGGTGTTACAGGATAGGGAAAGGAATGATAGGCAGGATGCGTAAAGGTATAATCAAGATTGTGATATTGATATTGATTTT
>CAJUOE010000285.1 GCA_910587895.1 uncultured Lachnospiraceae bacterium | reverse complement strand
CTGGATAAATGAATCTGAAGAATCTGGTTCAATTAGTATGCATGGACTAAAGGAATGTGACAAAACTGGGTTAAAATAATTTGACAAAAGTAGGTGCAGATAATTTGATGATCAACACTGCACCCGCTTTTTATGGTATTTCCCCTTTTTCTGCGACTGCCTGTAAGTGTCCCTCCGGTGGTAATCTTCCGCATCCGGCTGTTTCTTCTCCACATCCTCCGGCTGGCTGAAATCCTCCTGCCCGGTAAATCCGATGCTTTCCTTTACAAAATCCGGTTTTTCTTCCTGCCCCGGCTTCGCTTCGGACTTTTGGACTTTTTGTCCAGAAGTGTTCCGGTACATCTGCTTTTTCGCATAGGTTTTTGAAGCATGGTTCGGTTTACGCTGTCCGGCATCACTACTTGTGGAATCCATGCTTTTATTCTCTGTAAACGTGCTGTTTTTTCCCGGCTGGCTCTCTTTGGACTTCTGGACTTTTTGTCCAAAAGTTTCCTGCTGTGCCTGCATACTCTTTTCCGTCTGCCTTTTGCCGCCCGAACCACGCCCCGGCTTCCCTGTGCCGGAATCCCTCGGCTGATAGGCAGCATTACCGCCGCCCGTAAAAGCATTGCCAGCTCCCTTCTGGAACTCTGCATTTGCTTCTTTGCGGTAGACGGTATTCCTTCTTTTATTTTTCTGTGCCATTCCCATTTCCTCCAATGTCTATTGAAACTTACTTTTTACTGCATTTTCGCAATCCTCCTTACTGCTGTTTCATAATATCCCCTGTTGATTTCTGCGCCCAAATATCTCCTGTCTGTTTCTATTGCTGCCAGTGCGGTACTCCCCGTCCCCATAAATCCGTCAAAAATCAGTTCTCCCGGCTGGCTGGATATTTGAATCAGCCATGAAAGGAACTCCACATTTTTAATTGTAGGGTGGTATATCCCGTTCTGTTTCTGCCAGACGGAATTATAAGTTGCTTTGGGATATTCAGAGCCGAACCAGCAGGCATTAAACCTTGTCTTGTACTTCTTACTTGGTTCTCTGCCTGCATGAAATTTCGTTCCTGCCTTTTTCCTGTTCTGCAGCAAAGTAGTATGGTTAAATAACTGCCTGCCTTTCTGACAGAAAATAATCCACTCTGCATTATTGGCAAAGCTGCCTTTTAAATCGCCAATACCTCCCACCGTCCCCTTTTCTACAACCATGCAGTTTTTTATGGCAAATCCAGCCTGCCGCAGACATTCATAATGATATGGGTAACAGTCAAACCGGGTAAAGAAATACGCATGGGCGTTATCTTTCAAAATACGATAACTTTCATGCGCAAACAGTTCATAATCTATTCCCTCATCCCCGTCAAGTACCTGATGCCTGCTGTTGGTGAAATTGTTCTGGTAGGAAATTCCATATGGGGGATCGGTGAGTATCATCGACACATATCCATCCGGCATCTGTGATACTAATTCCATGCAGTCCATACAATATATCTGGTCTGATAAAATAATACTGTTGCCAGTTTCTTCCCCCATATTTTATTCACTCCCTTTTGCTTCCTCCGGTTTTGTATTCATAATCGCAAAGGTCTTTGTATCTGCCGGGTACTTATCCACGAATGGGATAACCACGTTGTCAAACAGTATCAGACCGCTTCCCGGCTCGGAATTGGTGACGTGCATGAGCTGTTTCTCCGACAATCCCAACTTATCCGCTAAGATATGCTGGTCTTTGGCGTTCTGGTTTAACAGGTAGACAAAATCGCTGTTCCCCAAGATGCCCTCGATTTCCTCTGATTTCAGAAAATCGCCCACGTTCTGTGTCAGACCTGTCGGGATTCCGCCCCACTTCCTGAACCTTTTCCAGATTTCCACTGAATAAATGGCTGTCTGCTTCTCTTTTAAGAGCAAATGGAACTCATCACAGTAATACCTTGTGGCAACTTTCCGTTCCCGGTTCTGCGACACCCTGTTCCAGACCGCATCCTGCACAATCAGCATCCCTATCTCTTTTAACTGGTTTCCCAAATCCCGAATGTCAAAGCACATGATCCGGTTGTGTGCGTCCACGTTGGTACGGTGGTTAAAATAATTCTGCGAGCCATGCACATACAGCACTAAGGAATTGGCAATCCGTACCGCCTTCTGCTTCGCTTCCCTCTGCATCTCCGGCGCAACGTCCCTCGGCTCATACTTTAACAGCGCATTATACAAATCTTCCAGTATGGGCATATTCTCCGGCTTCGGGTGCTTGAAATACCCGTCATAGATATGCTTGATGCAGGTGTCAATGATGCCCTTCTCGTCATTCTCCAGACCGTCCTTTCCCCCGGCAATCAAATCGCACAGGGTAATCAGGAAATCGCTCTTTAATTTCAACGCTTCCTTGTTCCCCTTATGGGAGAGCTGAATGTCCATCGGGTTTAAATAATCCTTTGAATTGGTGGCAAGCCTTACCACCTGCCCATGAAGTGCCTGAACTAACGGAAAATACTCGCCCTCTGGATCGCAGATGATTATATCGTCCTTTGTGATAAGGAAACAGGATAAAATCTCCCTCTTTGCGGAAAAAGACTTGCCGCTTCCCGGTGTTCCCAAAATCACCCCGTTTGGTGTACGAAGCCTTTTCCGGTCTGCCATAATCATGTTGTTGGAAAGTGCGTTCAGACCGTAATAAATGGCGGGCGCAGGCATGAAAAGCTCCTGTGTGCAGAAAGGCACAAGGACAGCGGCGCTCTTTGTGGTGAGGTTTCTTTCAATCCCCACATCGTTACACCCAATCGGCGCACTCGCCATTAACCCCTGTTCCTGTAAATACTGCAAACATCTGAGGTTACAGTTCGCCTGCTGGATAATGCCGGACACCCTCTGCGTCAGGTTCTCCAGTTCCCGCTTCGTCCGCCCGTAACAGGTAATGAGGAAGGTCATCTTGATAAGTTTCTGGTTGCTTGTGTTCAAATCGTCAAGCAGTTCCAGCGTGTCCTTCTCATAAGTCACGATGTCCGTAGGCAGAATATCCATATCGTAACCGCTTCTTACAGCCTTTTTCTGCTCCTCAATTTTCATTTTCTGAATGTCGGTGAGCGCACGTTTTATCATCTTAATTGCTTCCACCGGATCAATAGTCTGCATATGCATGGTGAGTGTAAGATTGTCATCAATATCCAGCAGCTTCTTAACCATCTCGTCCGTAAACTTCGGTGCAATCATGTCAAGGTAAGACACGCTCCCGTAAATGCTGCCGGACTTGAAGCGGCTCGGATAGCGGAAGTCAAACCCCGGCGGCGCAATGTAATCTTTGACCGACTTCCCGGATTCTGACAGCTCCTTAAACGAAAACCGGAAAGGCTCCATTGTACCCTGATTGAAATACTCATGCAGGATACGCAGCCTTTCCTTCCCGTCAAGACCTCTGGCGTTTGTGCCGATATTGTTTAAATTGCGTACCACGTCCTTCTCGATATTGCTTAACTTGCTCTTTGCTTCCCTGTACCCGGCGCTTTCCACACCGAAAATCAGATATTTCGATTTGATGATTCCATTGTTGCCCTTTGCCGACTGGTGCTTTAACATCTGCGTGTACTCGTCCCGAATATCGTCAAACGCATCACCCTGTAAGGAAATATCGAACTGCTCCGCAAGAGCCTGCTCGCTGACCTGCCTGTTAAATAAGAACAACTGGAACTTTATGGACGGATCGAAATAGTTAATCAGCTTGCTGTATTCCTCCAGAATATCCGCCTGATCCTCCACCTCCAGCAAGTCATAGTTGATGTCGTAAAACTCCACCATTTTCGTGTAATAACTGTCCGCCACCTGACAGATGCCGTCCCGGTACATTTTTTTGAATGTAATGGTTTTCTGTGCGGTGTCCGGCTTCGCCTGCTCTTTGCTGTTCCCGGCAAGCGCACGTTTCAGCTCCGCAAGGCGTTTCTTTTCCGATAAGGTCAGTCCCGCCTTTTCCGGCATCCGCTTATTTTCCTGCGGTTTTGGCTTTGCCGCCCCCGCCTTTTGCTTTTTCTTCAAGGAAACATACCTCCCTCCTGATTTTTTCCCGTTCCTCCAACTGCTTGTAGAGGTTTTCCGATTTATACGGTCTGATTCCCGGCGTGAGTACCTTCTGCCGGAGCATGAAGTATAAAATCTTCTCTGCCGGGAAACCGTCTTTTTCATACATTGCCAAAAAGAAGAATGGCAGCATTGCGCCCACCATGATAAGCGCCGCCCCCTGTGTCCCCAATACCCCTTTGGTAAGGAAATATAAAGGCACTCCCACAAGTGCTGCGCCAGAAAAGCAGATAATCTGCCTTTTGGTGAGGTTCAACGCCACTTTTGTCTTGATTCCACTCAGGTCTTTTGGCACTGGTACGGATATTGCCATAGTCTGCTCCTTTCGTGGGAAATGCCCGCCAAACCGCCAGCTTCCATAAATACGCTGTGTTTAGTGGGCATTGAAAATTGATTTTGATAATGAGCCTGTCTTGAATAAGCTGAAACAGAGGATTACGGTGTATGCCGCAACCGACCACAATGCGCTGTGTAAATTTCCTGCTACTGCCACGCTTGCCACAAGCACAGCATAGATCGCCACGCACACCATGATGAAGAACCCCTGAAAGGCAAGTGCGACAAGCCCTTTTAAGTAATTCGTCCCGATTGTACCCCATTCCCGGTTGGTGACTGTCGCTGCCGGGATTGGGGCAACTGACACATAAAGGTATATTTCAATCATGCGCCCGTATAGAATGACGGTGATGAGGACGGACATGATTTTCATACATAAGCTGATGACCATAGTTTCCATGCCAAGACCGATAAGCTCCCCTATCCCCATTGTATCAATCTGGTTGTTGAACATGGTGGTAAGGGTAGCCTGTACGTCAAGGCTTGTGGAGCCGGATATGGAAGATGCCGCCTGTGTCACCACATGGCTTCCCACGTCAAACACCGCCATGACTATATCAAAAGTCTTGGAAAGCAGCATGACAGCGATACAAGCCTTAAATAAAAAACGGAAGAACAGGCTTGTATCAAAGTCATGCATATTGTTTTTGTCGATTACCATTGTTATCAGCTCATAGATCAGCACAAAACTGATTATCATGCCTGCTATGGGGACTACCACGTTTTCCGAAAGCGTCCGTATCATGCTGAATATGCCAGCGTTCCAAGTGCTTGGCGTCTTGCTGACTTCCCCCGCAATCGTGCCGACCTTATCATTGACGTCGGAAAACATGGTATCAAGGTTATTAAGCACCCACCCTTGCAGCATCTCCTTTATGAAATCAGTGATTTTCTCAATGATTCCATCCATAGCAGATTAGAACAAAGTGGAAAGCAGAGGGATGTGTGGTATGGAAGTCAGTTGTATGCAGAAGGGAGATTATTGTGTATTGAAAGTTTTGTAACTGTTATGGCTGGAGAACGTGCGTGATGTGGCAGAGAAGTATTTCGGCGGTGTAAATATAAAAGTGAAAGGGGATGTGTTCCATGTGACAGTCATGCTGCAGCAGG
>CAJUOE010000284.1 GCA_910587895.1 uncultured Lachnospiraceae bacterium | reverse complement strand
GTGGCAGGCTACACCAGCCAAAACAGCAACTAAAAAAGAAATCACAACTTCCATGCAAACACCTCCTCCCTGTTGCGGGTGTCGGTGAGCAACACATAAATTATATCATACTATTCGATATCTTTGTATTTTTATCTCAAAGATTTGTTATGAGGATTGTGGTTATAGCAATCCGATGCTTGCTATCTCTGTAGACACTGTCACAAAATGTCTTCTTGGGAAGCTAATTTTCTTAATTTATACCTTTACCTTCCAAAAAGAATTTATTTCTGTCCTTATCTGGTTTCATTCTTGTGTTATTGTTCAAAAAAATAAATATGTTATAAAAAGCAAGGCAGCGTAGGGAATCCCAGTGAGACCTCTCTGTATTATAGAGAATTGGCTTGGATGCGCTTGAAAAAAAAGTTTTTTGAGTATAATGAAATTGTGGCAAAGAGGGAGAGAATTTGATAAAACACCTGCCATACATTCATGCAAAAAGGCGGTGGATGCTATTGAAAGCAGATACAGTTACAAAGGATAATGTAAAAGATACGGGCATATTTGCCGACATTTTCAATTACTATATTTACGGTGGGAGGCAGGTGATCTTGCCGGAGCAGCTTACAGAGCGTGATTCCACTAAAATTGCGCTGCCATATGGTACGGATGGAGCTGTGGTTCCGGTTTAGAAATTCCGTGATGTGCAGAAGTTATATGCCACAATGACGGACGGAAAGATGGAATATGTCCTTTACGGTGCGGAGAACCAGGCGGAGATTCATTATGCCATGGCGGTGAAGAATAATCTCTATGATGCGTTGGAGTATGCAGGGCAGGTAGAAGAGGCGGCAAAGTCACATCGGAAGGAAATGAAACGGAAAAAGGAGCAGGGGGAAACATCTGCTGAAGAAGGCAGGAAAACGCCAGGAGCGGGAGAATTCTTAAGTGGTTTCTGGTCAGGGGATAGACTGATACCATCCATCACGGTGACTATTTTTTTCGGCTCGGAAGAGTGGGATGGGCCATTAAGCCTTTTTGATATGATGGATGTGTCTGACCCGGATGTCCTTGCCTGCATGGACAATTACCATGTGCGGCTGATTGCCCCAGCGCAAATGCCGGATGAGGAGATCATGAAATTCCAGTCCAGCCTGCGGGAAGTCATGCTGTTTATCAAGTATTCGAAAGACAGGGAAAATTTAAGCAGGGTATTGGCAGCCAATGAAAGGCGTTTCCGGGAAATGGAGCGCAGGGCGGCGGATGTGATAGAGGCAATTACAAATTCAGGCATAAAATATGATGATGAAAACGAGGTGGTTAATGTGTGTCAGGCGATTCAGGAAATGAGGAAAGAATCTGAACAGGAAGGAAGGCTTATGCAGGCTCAGGAGAGTGCTAAAAAGTTATATGAAATGGGACTTGATACGGAGAAGATTGCCCAGGCGGTTGGTTATGCTGTGGAGACAGTAACGGGGTGGCTTGGGCTTTGAGCATAATGCATAGTAATGTTTTTTATGGAAGAAAAATAAATATGTTATAAAAAGCAAGGCAGTGTAGAATGTTTGTTTTACCTGCCTTGTTTTTTCCTGAAAAGACAGGGGGCAAATCAGCATACATATGGGAAAAGCCCAGGTGCATATCTTAAAACAAGCAATGGTTAAAATCAGGAGGGCAGTGTAATTTGAAAAAAAAAGAACCAGACCATTATACAGTGGAAAGAGAATTTTTATCAAAATTTTCAGCAGAAGAATTGCTTATCCGTATCATCAAATCCCATCTTGATCACAATGCCAAAAAGGGGAATGCGCAAGGATGAAAAAATCGCAATTATTTCATGCGGCTGTGTATATCAGGTTGTCAAGGGAAGATGGTGATAAGGAAGAAAGCGACAGCGTAGGGAACCAGAGAAAACTTTTAATGGAATATGTCTCAAAGATGGAAAACCTTATTCTATATGATACCTATGTCGATGACGGCTATACAGGAACAAGCTTTGACCGTCCCGGTTTCAAGCGGATGATTGCCGACATAGAAGAAGGGAGGATAAACTGCATCATTGTTAAGGACTTATCAAGATTTGGGCGTGACTATATTGAAACGGGACGGTATCTGGAAAGGGTGTTTCCGGAATTAGGCGTACGTTTTATCTCTGTGTCGGATGGGATTGACAGCATCCGGCAGGCTTATGACATGCTTCTGCCAATCAAGAATATTTTCAATGAGCAGTATGCCAGGGATATTTCTAAGAAAATCCAGGCGACTGTAAAATCAAAGCAGAAAGCCGGGGAGTTTATCGGGGCGTTTACCAGTTATGGCTACAAGAAATCCCCATCAGATAAAAACAGGCTTGTCGTTGACGAATATGCGGCAGAGGTGGTAAGGAAGGTATTCCGTTTGTATGTGGGCGGGATGGGGAAACTGGGCATTGCAAAGCTGTTAAATTCAGAAGGAATCCTTTGCCCGTCTGAGTATAAAATGGCAAATGGCGAAAATTACAAAAACTGTAACCGTTTGGAAAGCACTTCTTACTGGACGTATTCAACCATCAATGTCATGTTGAAAAATGAAATGTATAGGGGAAATATGGTGCAGGGCAAAAAGCAT
Organism: uncultured Lachnospiraceae bacterium; assembly: GCA_910587895.1. Taxonomy (GTDB): domain Bacteria; phylum Bacillota; class Clostridia; order Lachnospirales; family Lachnospiraceae; genus Petralouisia. The sequence goes on along the minus strand of CAJUOE010000284.1, from coordinate 23,355 downwards.
CAGCAGATGAGGAGCAGGCAGAGGCTTGTGGAGAGGGAAGACTGGATCATTGTAAAAGGCACGCATGAGCCAATCATAGACCCGGAAACATGGGAAAAGGCGCAGAGACTTTTGAAACAAAAGCACAGGGATATGAGCTTAGAGGAAAACAGGAATATCTTTGCCGGATTTGTTAAATGTGGGGATTGCGGCAGGGCAATGGCAAAGAGCTCCTGGAAACGGGCGGATGGTGGCAGGACCTATTCTTTTCATTGCGGTACATATAAGCGGCATGGGAAAGGGTACTGCACGCCTCATACACTGCCGCTCCATGTTCTGGAGGATATTGTTTTGGAAGATTTGAGGGCAGTTATCCATAATATTCAGGATTTACGGGAACTTGTGAAAAGCCAGTCCTTTCATTATCCAGATACAGAAGAAATTGCTGGGAAAGAGCTTGTCCGGGTAAAGGGGGAATTGGAGAGGGTGCAGAAGTTAAAGAAATCAGCTTATGAGGATTATAAGGAAGGGTTGATTTCCAAAGAGGAATTCCGTACTTACCGTGAAGATTACCTGAAAAAAGAGGAACTTTATACAAAGCAGGCAGAGGCATTGGAGGAAAAGAAGAAGGAAGGCGCCGTGCAGGATGTTTTTGAAACGCCTTGGCTGAAAAGATTGCTGGAGTTAAAGGATATTGAAAATTTGGACAGGGAAATTATTGTGGAGATGATAGACCAGATCCTTGTGTATGAGAATTGCAAGATTAAAATCTGTTACAACTTTGCGCATTTTTGACCCGGCACACGGCGGATATGACGCAGGGGCATCCTTTGGGGACAGAAAAGAAAAAGACGATACGCTTCGCGTAGCGCTTGCAGTGGGACAGGAGCTGGAAGATCAGGGATATAACGTGCTGTATACAAGAACCACAGATCGTTACGATTCCCCAATTGAGAAAGCAAGAATTGCCAACCGTTCCGGCGCAGATTATTTTATTTCCTTTCATCGGAATTCCGGAGTTAACCCCAATACTTATAATGGAACACAGGCGCTTGTCTATGAGGCGGGCACGGAGGCTGCGCGCATCGGAGAGGCTATCAATCAGGAACTGGTAGATTTTGGATTTAAGGATTTGGGTGTGGTCGAGCGTCCGGGGCTTGTAGTGCTGAGGAGGACGCAGATGCCGGCTGTCCTGATGGAGCTGGGCTTTATCAATAACGATATGGATAACCAGATGTTTGACGAGCGTTTTGACGAGATGGTGGATGCCATAGTTGACGGCATCGAAAAGGCTATTCCACTGGAAGGTACCCCGAAACAGTATGGCGTGCAGGTAGGGCTTTTTGCCCATGAATCAAATGCGGAATATCTCAGGGAGCAGCTGGAAAGCCAGGGATATTTTGCAACGGTGCGCCTGGATAGTCCCTATTACGCAGTAATTGTGGGGCGTGAGACTACACTGGAAGATGCGAGGACACTTCAGAACCAGCTCAGGCAGGATGGATATGACACCCTGATTGTGACATTATAAAATTTTTATAAAGTACGCAAAAAACATTTACAATTTATAATATATTTTGTATGATGAACATATCTTTTGATGAATGTAGTCGTATGAAATGATATCAGCACGCAGTCCGTGCAGAATTCCCAATGATAAAGTGAATAATTAACAGGAATATCATCTGTTTTACGTGAAGGCATCGAAGTGGATGACGTTTCCTCTGACAGAGGAGAGTAATCCATGAGAATAGCATTTTGGAGTGAACAAAAGAAAGCAGGAACAGCATTTAATCTTGCAGCGGTTGCCAGTACGGCGGTTTGTCTGTATCCGTTGTCGGTGGCAGTCGTTTCAGGGGGATATCACGACAAGAAACTTGAGCGGAAATTTTTTCAGGAGAACAGGCAGGAATCAGGGCAGGATCCAATGCTCACAGGGGAAGAATTTGGGCAAAGCCCAATGCTCGCAGGGGAAGAATTTGGGCAGAGCCCAATGCTCACAGGGGAAGAATTTGGGCAAAGCCCAATGCTCGCAGGGAATGAAGCGGCTCCGGTGCTTGCGGCGGAGACGCAGGAATTTGTTCTGTTTAGCGGTCTTGACTGCCTGCTTGCCAGGGAATGTCGGGAGGATTTGACGGAAGAGATTGTCAGGGCGAATATGCGCCAGATTGTAAAAGACAGATTGTATTATCTGCCGACCAGTGTCCGGCCGGAGTATGAATGGTGGCACAGGGATTGCCGCTTTGCACGTATGAACCGAGTCATGGATGCCGTGGAATCGTATTTTGACCTGGTATTTATTGACTGCGGCAGCAGGCAGGATGATTACGCGAGGAAACTTTTTCGGGAAGCAGACGTCTGTGTGATGAATATGAATCAGAGTACGGAGGTGATCGGCAGGTTTTACAGCCATCCGCCGGATATCCAGGGGGAACTTTTTTTCCTGATCGGAAGATATTTTGAAAATGATTTGTATAACCGGGCAAATTTGCAGCGCATTTATCGGCTGGAAGAGGAGCGGTTGGGAGCAATCCCCTATAATCCGTACCTTCATGCGGCGGAGCGCATGGGAAAGATGGATAATGGCGTTAAGAGCTATGTAGGCGCGGGTGGAGAAGAGAAACGCACAGAATTTGAGAAAGAACTGGTTCGCACGACGAATCTGATTTTGAAACTGGCAGGTGTGGTTTCCTGAGCGGAAACCTTTAACAGGTTTCCGGCTCCGGGTAAGTTTCACCAAAAGTTTCTACGGTGACTTTTTTCAGAATCTGAGGTTCTGTGGGGCGGTCTGAGAAATCCGTGTCTGTCTCAGCAATTTTGTCCACGTGTTCCATGCCCTCTGTGATCTTGCCGAATGCGGCGTATGCGCCGTCAAGGTGCGGACTTGTCTTATGCATGATGAAGAACTGGGAACCGGCGGAATCCGGCGCCATTGTGCGTGCCATGGAGAGTACGCCGGCATCATGTTTTAAGTCGTTTGTGAATCCATTCTGGGTAAATTCGCCCCGGATGCTGTAGCCGGGACCGCCTGTTCCGGTTCCATCCGGGCATCCGCCCTGAATCATGAATCCTTTGATTACACGGTGGAAACAGAGGCCGTCATAGTATCCTTTGCCGATCAGGCTGATAAAATTGTTTACCGTGTTGGGGGCGATTTCAGGATAAAGCTCTGCTTTAAATACGTCTCCATTTTCCATTTCAAATGTTACGATTGGGTTTTGCGCCATGGTTGTTTACCTCTTTTCTTAAATATTCTTCCTCGATTATACATGAAATCCCGCAGTTCGTAAAGTCATGCATTGTCAGAACATCGTGCCACATACTGCGAAGAAGTCATGGTATCGACAGAAATTGCGAATATTTTTAGAAAGTCAATGCTATTCTTTTAGAAAAATTTTACTTCATCGATGTGCCATCGATATACGAAAGGGGAACTAACACTCATGGCAGATAAAATATTTGAAAACAATCAGGTTACTATTACAGGGGAGATTATTTCTGATTTCCAGTACAGTCACGAAGTCTTCGGGGAAGGATTCTATATGGTAGAGGTGTCCGTGAACCGTCTGAGCAATTTTGCGGATGTAATTCCTATGATGATTTCGGAGCGTTTGATTGACACGCAGAGCAGCTATATCGGGCAGTATATTCGGGTTGACGGGCAGTTCCGTTCCTATAACCGGCATGAGGAGAAGAAGAACCGTCTTGTCCTGTCTGTTTTTGTGAGGGAAATGGAATTTGTGGATGAAATTCCGGAGGGTGAGAAGAGCAATCAGATCTTTCTGGACGGATATATCTGCAAGGACCCGATTTACCGCAAGACGCCTCTGGGGCGGGAAATTGCCGACCTTCTCATTGCGGTAAACCGTTCTTATGGGAAATCAGATTACATACCCTGTATCTGTTGGGGAAGGAACGCCAGATTTGCTTCCGGATTTGAGATTGGAGGGCATGTACAGGTCTACGGCAGAATCCAGAGCAGAGAATATGTAAAAAAACTTTCTGAGACAGAAGTGGAGCACAGAACCGCTTACGAAGTGTCCGTCAGCAAGATAGAATACCTGTGATTTACAGCGCCTGACTGGTGTTTAAAGACAGTTCAGCCCACGCCATTCGCAAAGACGCCTACGGCGTTTTCCCGCTGCTATGCAGCTAACTTTGCTCATAAGATGGCGTTCCCTCAGCCCCAATAACCCTCGTAAAATCCATGCAAGCATGATTTTCCTCGATTTATTGTGTCTGGCTGAACTGCTGGTTGCATTTTCCAGAGCTTTGTGGTATTTTAAGAAAAGCTTTTTGTGAAAGAGAAAGGAAAACGGCATGTGTAAGGAAAAGGTTACTGTTTATTGCGGAGATGGAAAAGGTAAGACCACAGCGGCGCTTGGATATGCAGTACAGGCTGCCGGGCAGGGCAATAACGTCATTATCATCCAGTTTCTCAAAGGAAGAAAGGATGAGGAGATGGAATTCCTGCGGAGGCTGGAACCGGAGGTGAAGTTTTTCAGTTTCGCAAAATCCGAGAAAAATTTTGCGGAGCTCTCGGAGGAAGAACAGAAGGAAGAAACCATCAACATTCGCAACGGATTTAATTTTGCAAGGAAAGTATTGGTGACCGGCGAATGCAATCTTCTTATCCTGGATGAGTTTCTGGGGCTTTGGGACAATCATATGATATCGGAAGAGGATGTTGCGTCCCTGATGAACGCGGCGTCAGAAGAAACGGAGATTATTCTTACCGGAAGGGTTATGGAGGATGGCCTGCGCAAATATATTGGCAAAACCTATGAAATCCATGAGGAATAACCGCGAGCCTGATTTTTTTCATAAATTTATCAGGAATTATTGCGAACGTGGTTGACTTTGTGGAGAGAAAATGCTATATTATTTTCGAAGAATTTTACAAAGCAGGAAGTTGCCTGCCTGAATTTTTGAATTGTAAGCCGGCTCATGAGTCGGCTTTTTTTAAGGAGGATATTTGTATGGCGCTTTTTAAGGGAGCTGGTGTTGCGCTTGTGACGCCAATGAAGGAGAATCTGGAAGTTAATTATGATAAGTTAGCGGAGCTTTTGGAAGACCAGATTAAGAATGAGACGGACAGTATTATCATTACAGGAACGACGGGAGAGGCGTCCACCCTTTCTGAGGAGGAGCATCTGGAGGTCATTCGCGCGGCGGTTTCCATTGTACACAAACGGATTCCGGTGATTGCGGGTACCGGTTCTAATTGCACGAAGACGGCAGTGTACCTGTCGCACCAGGCGCAGGAAGCCGGGGCGGACGGATTGCTTGTGGTAACGCCGTATTACAATAAAGCGACACAGAAAGGGCTTATCAACCATTATACTGAGATTGCGAAAAATACAGACCTTCCGATTATTTTGTACAATGTACCGGGAAGAACCGGGTGTAAGATTGCGCCGGAGACGGCGGCAGTTCTGGCACGCGACGTAGAAAATATCGTGGGTATGAAAGATGCTGTGGGAGACATTTCCTATACGCTTAGGCTCATGGAGCAGACGCAGGGTGATTTTGATTTGTATTCCGGAGAAGACGGACAGGTGATCCCGCTGCTTGCCTGCGGTGGAATTGGTGTGATTTCGGTACTCTCCAATGTTGCTCCTAAGTTTACGCACGACATGGTAATGAATTATCTGAATGGCAATCAGAAGGAAGCGCTCAAAATGCAGTGTAAGGCGCTCGATCTGGTGGACGCACTGTTCTGTGAAGTGAACCCGATTCCGGTAAAGACGGCGTTGAATCTCATGGGCTGGGAGGTTGGCCCCCTGCGGATGCCTCTGGGAGAGATGGAACCTGAGAATATCGAGAAACTTAAGAAGACAATGCAAAATTTTGGCATCTTATAAAATAATGGAAAAGACCGGCCCTGCTGCACTGGCAGCGGGGTCAAACTATAGTAAACGACAAAAATAATTTATCGTTTACTATATATATGCAGGAGGAAAAACAAATGGTAAAAATGATTATGCATGGCTGCAACGGAAAAATGGGACAGGTTATCTCCGGTATTTGTAAGGAGGACAGTGAGATTGAAATTGTGGCGGGCGTTGACCCCTACACAGGGCTGAAAAACGATTATCCGGTATTTGCCAGAATAGACGATTGTACAGTGAAGGCAGACGTCGTGGTGGATTTTGCAGCGGCGCCGGCAGTGGACGATTTGCTTGACTATTGCATCGCGCAGAAACTTCCGGTTGTCTTATGTACCACCGGATTGAGCGAACAGCAGCTTGCCCGGGTGGAGGAAGCGGCGAAAGACATCGCCGTGTTGAAGTCTGCCAATATGTCTTTGGGCATCAATCTGTTGATGGATTTGCTACAAAAGGCGGCGCAGATGCTTGCACCTGCGGGATTTGACATGGAGATTGTGGAGAAACACCACAATCAGAAAGTAGATGCGCCGAGCGGAACAGCTCTCGCGCTGGCAGATTCTTTAAATGAGGCGTTGGAGAATGCCTATGCATACCAGTATGACAGGACGAAAGACCGCAAAAAACGTGAAAAATACGAGATTGGAATCCAGGCGGTCCGCGGCGGCAATATTGTTGGGGAACATGAAGTCATTTTCGCAGGTATGGATGAGGTGATTGAATTCAAGCATACGGCATATTCCAAGGCCGTATTTGGCAAGGGCGCCGTGGAGGCGGCAAAATTCCTCGCAGGCAGGGCGCCGGGCAGATATGATATGAGTGACGTGGTTGCATAAGCGGACGGATATACAGGACGATATACAGGACGCAGTAAAAACAAAAGCCAGTAAAAAAGTAAACAAAATTGGTAAACGAAAGTAAAAAACATTGTATTTATGAGTAAAATATGCTAGGATTTTTTTATGATATGAAAATAAAAAGATGGAACAATGGAGAAAAAGTATGGCGACATTAAGAGAACTGTCAGAAATTACGGGATATTCCATCGCTACTATTTCCAGGGTATTGAATGGAGATGAGACCTTAAAGGTTACAGAGAATACTCGGACTATGATTCTGGCGGCTGCGGGAAAAGTTGATTATCCCAGCAAACAGAATGTGAATAAGAAAAGCAGTCTTGAAAAGTATTTAAAACTGGGGATTGTAGAAATGGTAACGGCGCAGGAATCGGAAAAGGATCCTTATTATCTTTACGTGAAGAATAATGTTGAGAAGTGTTGCTTTAACAATGGCATGGAAACTTTCGTCATGCAGTATGATGAAGAGGAAAGATGCTATCGCAGTGCAGCCTCAAGAGAATTGGATGGCATACTGGCGATTGGCCAGTTTCGGGAAGAACAGATCGCAGCGATGGAGAAGTATACTTCACGGATTGTATTTCTGGAATCTGCCCCATTTCCAGAAAAATTCTGTTCCGTAATGCCTGATTATGAGGTTGGCATTCGTCAGGGAGTGGACTATCTTATTGAATTGGGGCATCGGCGGATTGTATTTGTGGGTCCGGAATTTTCTACAGATTCTACCTGCAGGCAGGCGCTTGAACTGCGGCGTAAGATATTTGTGGATTATATGAAACGTTATGGGAAAGAAGCAGAGGGAATCCTGTTGGATTCAGAATGGCAGGGAGATGACGTTGCGGAACAGATTATACAGTATGTGAAGAACCTCCAGGATGAAAAGGGGAAGCCTACTGCGTTTTTTGCATACAATGAGACGACAGCCCTGGGGGTGTTCCGTGCCCTTCAGATCCTGGGCTACCATGTGCCGGAAGATTTCAGCATCCTGAGTTACAACGATACGGTGCTTGCAACCATGATGCAGCCGCAGCTTTCCGGAATTCATATCAATATTGAAGAGATGGTGAAACATGCGGTCTGGATGATGCAAAGAATGGCAAAAGGAGAAGGGGAGATTCCCTTGCGAATATCTGTGCCGGCAACCCTGGTTGTTCGTGAAAGCGTGCAGCAGGTTTGAATGATTCAGGAAAAATACGTTAGAAACCATTTTCATGGATTCGTCATAATACATAAAAATAAGGCTTTGAACTCTCGGGTTCAGGGCTTTATTTTTGTTATTATTGCTGAAAAACGTCTTTTTACTAAAATATATACTAAAAATACTTGATATTTTAGTAAAAACAGGTAAAATATTAATATACCAATTAGGCTAAGAGGTGGCATAATATGTTCAATATGCTATGAAAAGTATTTAACAAACCTGGGAAAAGGAGGAGGATTCTATGAAGAAGAAAGTAAAACTGCGAAAAACACTCACCAGAATCATGGCAGGAGTGATGAGCGTAGCCGTTATGATTCCGTCTACGCCTTCGTGGGCGGCACAGGCACAGGAAAGAATGAATACTGTGGTGTCCGCAGGGGAGATTTCCGTTAGTCCGGAAATCCGTTACCAGACATTGGAAGGCTGGGGGACATCCCTGTGCTGGTGGGGCAACATCATTGGTTCATGGGGAGACAATGATTACAATCATAACGGCACGCCCGACCGGGAAGAGATTGCGGAGCTTGCATTCTCACCGGAATATTTGAACCTGAATATTGTCCGCTACAATGTGGGCGGCGGCGATAAGGAAGACACCAGCATCAAACGATGCGAGGGGCTGGTTCCCGGCTGGACGGTGGATATGACTGGAACAAAGGACGGAACTGGCGCTTATAATGAAACTGCCTTTCTTGGTAAGGGGACAGAGCAGATGGCGGACGCCGGACAGCTCTGGATGCTGGAACAGGCAAATTACTGGCGGAAGAAGACGGCGGAGCAGAACGGCACGGATAATGATATCATAAATGAGGTGTTTTCTAATTCCCCGCCCTATTATATGACGAAATCGGGAAGTTCAACCGGCGGAAATGGGGATGATTTAAATAACCTCAAAGACGAGGAGTACGGTAATTTTGCAACGTACCTTGCCCGGGCAGCGAAGTGGATTAACAACGATTTACAGAAAAAATATGGCGCAAAGGTTGATTATATTGAGCCATTGAATGAACCGGATACGGAATATTGGAAAAATGGCAGCACCAAGCAGGAGGGCTGCATCTTCAATACGGGAGAATTGCAGTCTAAGGCATACCAGGAGATGCAGAAAGCTTTGGACGCAGAGGGACTGAATGATATTCAGATTACCGGAACGGATGAAACGAGTATTTGGAATGCAATTAATTCCTATAACCGCCTGTCCGATGATGTGAAGCAGAATATGGCAGTGATTGGCACCCATACTTATAGTGGAAATGACAGCGAGCGCAATGAGCTCCGCCGGATTGCACAGTCGGATGACAAAGGTTTATGGATGTCGGAAATCACCAGGGGCGGAAGCAGCGGGCACGGCCATAACTCCATGGAAATTGTCAATGCCAAGGATCAGAGCGAAGGGATTATGGCAGACCTCAAATATATGCAGCCCACAGCATGGATTGCATGGCTTTTGGCAGACAGTGAATACGAATGCATCGAGACGAATTCGAGCTGGGGCTTGATTCATGCTACTTTTGAAAAGGACGGCAAACCGGTCGAGGGTTACCATAATTTTGTTACGACGGATGATGCGAATTATAAGGAAGGATATTGGGCGGTGACCAAACAGCTCTATACCATGATGCAGTACAGCAAGTTCCTGAAACAGGGCTATACGATGATTGATGTGGATGATGGCAATATGTGCGCAGCAATCGCTCCGGACGGATCGGAACTTGTCCTTGTGGCGCAGAACTTTGGCAATGCCAGGAGCACTACGGTTGACCTTGGGAAGTTTGAGAACATCCAGACGGCAGAGATGTACCGCACTTCCGACCGTGAGGACTGCCAGAAAATGACGCGTTTGCAGGATGTAAGCGATCATGTGCTGGATGTGGACCTTCCGAAGAATTCCGTTACCACGTATGTAATCAAAGCGGAAGAAGGAAAGCAGATCTGCGATATGGCTGCTTCTGTCAAAACCGTAGAAGCCAAAGTGCAAAAAGGAGCGGAATGGGTTTCTGATATTGACAAATTTGCATATACGGGAACATGGGGGAACTCCGGCGGCTTTGATGGGAAGTATACAACCACGAGCGGGGCAGAGGTAACCCTTACATTTGCAGGGGAACGCGCATTGATTTACGGCACAAAAGGCGGCGATGAATGCAAATCCATATCCGTATCCGTGGACGGCGGCGAGGCGCAGACAGTGTCCGTTGCGGGGGACAGCAAAAATAGCGACTCCCTGCTGTATGACACAGGAAAGCTTGCAAGTGGTACGCATACGGTGAAACTTGCACAGAATGATGGGCTGCTGGAAATCAATTACGCCCATATTGCCAATGGCAATTATAACCTGGCAGAAGTGCAGCCCTGCGACCCAGTTAAGACCGTGGCAGGCGTAGCGCCTATCCTTCCGGAGACCGTGAAGGTGACTGTAGGCGAAAGCGAAGAGACACGCGATGTCTCATGGAATACGGAAGGCGTTGATTTTACGCAGAAAAAAGCCGGCGATACAGTTACACTGATGGGAAATGTAGCGGGGATTTCGCAGAAAGCGGCGATTACGGTCAACGTAGCGGAAGATGCTAAACTGGAAAATGCGGCGATGGTATATTTCATTGACTGCAATAATCCGGAGTCTTCAAGCTGGGCGGAGGAGAAGGAAAATAATGCGGCTCTTTTGAATACAGAGGCGGCGGACCAGAAATATGGGGACGGCAACGCCTGGGGCTATGTGGCTGATTACGGCGACTATACGGGCAAAGACGCTGCTACGGATAAATACGACGTAGGCTGGTATGCACTTGACGATAATAAAGTCATCGAATATAAGGTTCCGCTTGACGCGGGGGCTTATAAGGTGACATTTGGATTCAAGGAATGGTGGAGCGATGGGAATAAGTCCCGTCCAATGAAAATTTTTGTTCAGCAGGGCGACGGCGCAGAACAGGAACTGGGTCTGGCGAACACCTGGAATGGGAGCAATTGGTGGAATACAGTTACTTACCAGACAGTTGTCGATGGCGATCAGACCGTCAGCTTTAAAGTCAAAGATAATAAGCAGCAGGCTCCGGTGCTTTCTTTCCTGCAGATTGAGCCGGCACTTGCCCTGGATTCCTTAAAAGCTGCGCTTAAGAAATATAACGCTATAGACGAGAGCCGTTATGCAGGCAAGCCGCAGGAACTGGCAGCGTTAAAGAAGGCGGCGTCGGACGGACATGGGCTTCTTTGCCGGGAATTTGCCGCGCAGAGTGCGGTTGATATGGCGGCAAAAGCCATTGAAGACGCGATCGCAGCGCTTGGAAAAATGGAAATTGTTCTGAATGCGGAGACATTGGAAAAAAATGATTATGTGCTTTACACGGCAAATTGCGGAACGCCGGATCCAGGTCGTATTCCCAACAAGGAGAGTGAGCGCCTTGGGCTGCTCCAGTCTTCTGTAGACCAGGCTCTGGGTGAGGATGCCCTGACCGGTTATGTATGGGGGCGTGATGCGGATACAGAGTATTCCCAGGCGGAGGTTTACGGTAGCGGCGACGCAGTAGACATTGGCAACAGTTTTATCTATATGGGTACAGATGCGGAGTATGACAAAGACAGGAGTACGCTCGGATATACCTTTGACGTTCCTGATTTGAGTGGCGTGGAAGGCATGGAGGCAGATACTTATGAAGTAACGGTTGCCTTTAAGCAGCCCTGGGGAGATAAGAATGCCAACATTCTCTTAGAGGGCAGGACTTATGCCACGGACGTGTCATTTGGCAAAAATGAATGGGTCAGCAGGACGTTTACCGTCAAAGTAACGGATGGCAAGCTCAACGTACAGGTGAAGAATCCAAGAAGAAAGAGCGGGGACGACGATCCGGTGCTCAATTACATCAAAGTCCGTGCAGTGAAACACACAGAGCCTGAAATCATCACGTATGATTCCATCAGCGGCACAAATGGAGCGCCCCTGTATGATACGGAAGGCAAGCTGATTCAGGCGCACGGCGGACAGATTCAGCAATTTACCGTGGATGGCGTGACAAAGTGGTACTGGATTGGTGAAGATAAGACCTATGATTACCGCCCGTGCGGAGGCATCCATATGTACAGCTCTGAGGACCTGTATAACTGGAAAGATGAAGGCATTATATTAAAGACCATGGAATCCATGGATGAGTTTGAAACGGATAATTATTTTAAGAACCTGTATGGCGATCTTAGTGATGATAAGAAATTAGACGTGTTTGAGGATCTGGACAGGAACAACTGCGTAATGGAGCGTCCGAAGATGCTTTATAATGAAATGACTGGAAAATATGTCATCTGGTTCCATGCAGACGGACGCACCCGGAGCAACCCGGATGCAGATTACGGCAAGGCAAAGGCGGGGGTTGCCATTGGAGACAGCCCGGTGGGACCATTTAAACTGCTTGGCAGCTACAAGCTGAACCATACCGGAGATAATTATGGCTATGACGAATATGACAACAGGGGCTCAGTCCGCGACATGAACCTGTTTAAAGACGATGATGGCACGGCTTACGTGATTTATTCCTCAGAAGGGAATGAGACCACATATATTTCCAAATTGAATGAGGAATATACCAATATTGCCGGCGATCGGGAACATGGAGTAGCCGGGGTTGACTTTATAAGGGCATTTGGCTGGTCAAGGGAAGCGCCCGCACCATTTAAGTACAATGGAAAGTATTACATTATCAATTCCGGCTGCAGTGGATGGAGCCCGAATCCAGCAGAATGCTGGATGGCAGACGACATATTCGGCGAATGGCAGGCGATGGGAGATCCATGTCCGGACCAGGGAAGTGGAACAACCTATGATACACAGAGTACCTGCGTAATTCCGGTGGATCCTGAAAAAGGCTATTACATTTACATGGGCGACCGTTGGAATGCAGGGGATCTGAGTGAATCCAGATATGTGTGGCTTCCCATTGAGTTTCAGGAGGATGACGGAAAGGCCATCCTGAAAAGGAAAGATAACTGGAAACTGGAAGAGGTCTGGGATATGTCTGGCGAGGCAGACACCACAAAGCTGAAAGAGGCAATCGACGCGGCGGAAGCCGTGGACAGGAATGAGGCCGATTATACCAGCCAGTCCTGGAGCGATTACCAGAAAGCATTGGCAGGGGCAAAAGCACTATTGGATAATCCGGGTAAATTCCAGGTTACGGTGGATAATGCGGCTCATGCCCTGGAAAGTGCAGTTAAGAGGTTGAAAACGCTTACAGAGGCGCTGGACGAGGCACTGGAAATGTATGGAACTATTTCAGGGAACCGTGAGGACTATACGCAGGAGAGCCTGCAAAGATTTGATGCAGCGTTAAAAGTGGCGCAGGATTTAAAGAAGGCAGGCGGCTTTACAGAAACGCGGATGGATGAAGCGATAGAAGGCCTGAAGGAAGCGTTTGAGGGATTAAAGACAAAAACAGCCGACATTACTGAATTACAGGAGGCGGTAGACGAAGCAACAGCCGCACAGAGAGAAGAATCGGATTACACGGCGGCATCCTGGAAAATATATAAGGATGCATTAGAAGAAGCGAAGAAATTGCTGCAGACGCCGGGAGAGGATCAGAAAGTTGTGAATGATGCGGTCGATGCCCTGAATCATGCAGTGACAGGCCTGGTTACCCTGGAATCCCTGCTTGCCGGGGCGCTGGATGAGTATGCGGTTAATCCGGACAGCCAGGAAGAGTATACAACGGCTACCTGGCAGGTATATGCGGATGCATATCAGAAGGTCGAAGAGTTGCAGGAATCCGGAAATTATACGGAGAAGCAGGTAGTGGATGCTGTTGGGACGTTGAAGGCAGCTTATGACGGTTTGAAGAGAGTTTCGGAAGAGGAACCTGAGGAACCGAAGACGCCGGAAGAGGCATTGGAGAAATATGGTGATCCGGAGGGAGGAGAGAGCAGCTATACACCGGAAAGCTGGAAGAACTATCAGGAAGCATTGCAGGCATTAAAAGATTTGCAGGCATCTGGTGATTATACAAAAGAGACGATGCAGGAGGCAATTAAGGCATTGGCCAAGGCGTTCCGTGGATTGGTCCCGACAGGAGGTTCTTCTGCAAAGCTGGTAGAAAGCATCGCGATCACCGGTGTCAATAAGGTCTTAAGCGGCAAGCAGGCTGCCCTGACCGCACAGGTGCTGCCGGCGGATGCCGATAACAAGACGGTAAGGTGGACTTCTTCCAACGCTGCGATTGCCGAAGTGAATCCTTCTACAGGAATTGTAACCGGAAGAAACGCCGGAGCGGCAGTCATCACGGCGGAAGCGCAGGATGGATCCGGGATAAAAGGAACCTGCACGGTTACCGTCACAGATGCGGTGACGAAGATTACCTTAAGCAGCGGAACGAAAGGAATCTATGCAGGAAGGAAGGTAACGGTAAAACCGACAATTAAAGTTACCGGAAAAACAGCGAATAAGAGTTTGGCATGGTCATCCTCCAATAACAAATATGCTGCCGTTAATTCCAAGGGCGTTGTGTCTACGAAGAAGGCAGGGGCAGGCAAGACAGTCACCATCACGGCGAAGGCAAAGGATGGAAGCGGGATAAGCGGCAAAGTAAAGATTAAAATCTGCAAACATGCCGTGAAGAAGGTTACGCTCAAATGCACGAATAAGACGGTGAAAGCCGGCAAGAAAGTAAAAATAAAGGCAACCGTGAAGACAACCGGGAAGTCTGCAAATAAGACATTGAGCTGGACGACATCCAACAAGAAATATGCGACTGTCAACGCGAAAGGCGTTGTGTCCACAAAGAAAGCCGGACGGGGCAAGAATGTTACGATTACGGCAAAAGCGACAGATGGAACAGGCAAGAAAGCCTCTGTCAAAATAAAAATTAAAAAGTAACCGCTGCCCTTATGGCAAAAAGGATGAGGCTGTCTACTGGTGAAAGGCACTGGTGGGCAGCCAAATCTTTTGGGAAGGAGGAATTTAGGAGGTGGATATGGACTTGTCTGCTTTGTTCATGCCGTGTTGTATTTGCAGGTTACCTGTGTTATGCTTTTTATGATGATTTTATAGAGAGGAAGGATTGCAATGTACAAAATGATGACGCCTGGTCCCACCCAGGTAAAAGAACATGTCCGCCTGGCGCGTGCAAGGGAGTTTGGCAATCCGGATCTTGATGGGGAATTTGTAGAATTTTATAAGGAGACCTGTGAATTAATCAGCCGTTTGCTGCACACCAGGAATGAGACATTGATTCTGGGCGGCGAAGGCATCCTGGGTCTTGAGGCTGCCTGCGCTTCCCTGACGGAGCAGGGCGACCGGGCGCTGGTGCTGGACAACGGCATTTTCGGAAAAGGATTTGCAGATTTTGTGTCCGCGTGGACGAGGCGCAGATTGACATTCTTTGCGGCGGTTCACAGAAGGCGGTGTCGGAAAGAAAGAGTCTGATTGCATCTTTTTATGCAAATTTAAAGATTTTTGAAGGATATTATGCAGCGAAGTGGTTTCCCTATACGATGCCAATTAGTGATATCTATGGGCTTCGCGCGGCATTGGATGATATCGCAGCCGATTCGGACAGGCTTATGCGCCATGCACGGATTGCACAGGAGTGTCGAAAAACCTTGATTGACGCGGGTATCAGGCTGCACCTTGAGAGCGGTTTTTCCAATACGGTGACGGTGTTTGACGTACCTGAGGAAACTACAGCAAAGGAGATTCTCGACATGATGCTGCATGATTACAATATCATGCTTGCAGGTTCTTTTGACAGCCTTGCCGGACAGGTGATCCGGATTGGCCATATGGGCAGCAATGCGAATGAGGCGGATATGGAGGAGGCGATGGAAGCATTGATGCAGACACTAAAGAGACTTGGTGTAAATCGGAAAGGAAGATAGAAGATGGGTAGCGGAAGCAAGAAGGTAAAAAAGGAAGAGGATTTTAGCTTTCAGGTGGATTTGAAGGGCATCATCCGCCTGCTCAGTGAAAATCTTTATTCCAGTGCAGATGTATTTTTGCGGGAGCTTTTGCAGAATGCGGTGGACGCCATTGCGGCGCGGCGGGAAGCAACCCCTGATTTTAAAGATGGCAGAATTAAGATTATATATCACAGCCATACAGATGGACAGGCAAGCCTGATTTTTTCGGACAATGGAATCGGGCTTACGCGTGAGGAAATCCATACGTTTTTATCGGTAATCGGGCAGTCCTCCAAACGGGGGAGGATGGAGCAGACGAGTTTTATCGGACAGTTTGGAATCGGGCTTTTGTCCTGTTTTCTGGTAACGGATGAGATTGTCGTAAAGAGCCGTTCCATCCGTGAGGAAAGGGGCTGGCAGTGGCTTGGCAGGAGTGACGGCACGTATCAGGTCGTGGCGGGAGAGGAGGATTTTACAGCTGGTACCCGCGTAGAAATTATGCTCAACAAAAAGATGGCGCGTCGTTATCCGGAGGAAAGGGTCATGGAGCTTTTGAAGGAATATGGATTTTTAATCCGCATTCCGGTAGAATTTGAGGGAGATTGCGGCAGCAGGAGAATTAATGATGGTTTTATTCCCTGGCGGCAGTCTTTTTGCAGTGGGGAAGAGATTTTGCAGTTCGGGGAGATGATGTTCGGCGAGAAGTTTTTCGGCGTGGTTCCCATCCTGGGAGAAGGGCTTAAGGGCTACGCGTTTATCTCGGAGCGTCAGACCAGTGCGGCAACCATGGGCCGGCATAAAATATATTTAAAAGATATGCTGATTACCGAGGATGGGAAAGACCTGATACCCAAATGGGCATTTTTCACCAGATGCATTGTCAATGCAGAATATTTAACGCCGATGGCATCCAGGGAAGGATTTGCGTCCGACCATGCGCTTGCTAAGGCACGCAATGAGATTGAGAAATGTTTGTTTGACTATTTTGTGAATCTTTCCAAATTTGATGTCAATAAGCTCAAGCGGCTGACGATCATACATAATGTGGCGATTAAATCGCTGGCGGTGGAAAATGAGCAGATATACAAGCTGTTTTTCCCGTTCCTTGCCTTTACCACGAATATCGGAGATCTGACCGGGCTGCAGCTTTTGGAGGCGGCAAAGCGGTTTCCGGTATATTACTGCGCGGAGGTAGACGATTTCCGCCGGGCGCGCCCGCTGGTGGGAAATGCGAGGGTGCTCATCAATGCCGGTTATATTTATGACACGAAGCTTTTGCAGCTTCTGAGGCATTATTTTCAGGGCGTTAGGATAGAGATGTTTGATGAGGCGTCTTACGCAGAGCTTTTGGAAGAACCTTCTGAGGGCAGGAAAAGAGAGATGGCGTACATGGTGGCGGCAGCCATGCAGACCCTGGAGCAGTTTCGCTGCGGGGTGATGCTGCGGCAGTTCGAGCCAGCGGACGTCCCGGCATTGTATGTGGCAGGAGCGGATGGATTTCTGGACAGTGCATTTCTGGACAGCGGTTCCTCGGGATTTCTGGAAGGGTTTGATTTCGGCGATAGCGGCGGGTATGGCAACAAGCTGTACCTGAATGCGGCAAATCCACTGATTCAGCAGCTGGCGCAGGTGCAGGAGCCGGAGATGATGGAGGATATGGTAAAGGTATTGTATATCCATGCCATGCTTGCCGGACATTATACGCTTTCCGGGCGGGAAATGGATATTTTGAATACAGGACTGATAAAATTGATGGAATATGGATTGGAGGGAGGATTATGATTCTCGAATCCCTTGAGAGAAATCACGTGGCAGACGATAAGCTGTGGGAACTGGTCAATCGTGCAAATCATCTGACGCTGGGGGATTATGACAGCTGGGATAACAATGCGCCTGCACTGGTACCGTTGTTGGAACGGATTCTGGTTCTGTCCAGGGAGCGGGAAGAGTGGCAGATTTACTTTTACGATATGGCGAAGCTCTTCTGGTATATCCGGCGTTCGACGGTGAACAATATTCCGCTTTCTTTTAAGATTTCTGAGATGTTCCACCGTGATTTTGAACAGCGTGTGGGGGAGAACGTCTCTTCTTTTGCCAGGGAATGGAGGGTTGATCTGGCAGCAAAAATCCTCAGTTTTTACTGTGAATATCCCCAGATTGATGATGCTAAGATTGCGCGTATGCTGGAAATCTTTCGTGAGTGCGAGGCACGCTATGGCGGCGACTGGAATTACGGGTCTTACACAGCGGTCATGAATCTGGCGCTCTTTAACAGGGACAAAAAGCTGGCCGAAGAGGCGGCGGGGAAGCTGAAAAAGACGATGTATGACAATCAATGCTACTGTTATGTCTGCACCTATGCCAGGCCGATGATCGGCTATCATATCCTGCGTGGTGAAACGGAAGATGCCGCGGAGATTGTTTCGCAGGTATGCAAAAAAACGATTCCCTCTAAGTACCGCTGGTGTTTTGATATGTGCCAGCAGGCAAATGAGGAGGATATGAAAGATATTACGCTGATGCATTGCCTGGATCTGAGGGCGCATGAACAGTTTGCCCGATTCTTTGAGAACTGGCAGGCATTATACCGACAGCCGAAACAGGGAGAAGTGGATGATACGTTTAACGTATTTTTCCATGCGCTGGCGGGCGACTGGTCGAGGAAAGAAGAGCGGCTCCTGCTGGCGGAGCAGGATGACCAGGGACGAAGGGAGCAAAAGGAGACGCCGCTGGACAGCCTGTATTGGCTGCTGTGCTGGTACTGCTATTTTCGAATGCTCGATGAAAGAGGGGAAGGCAACGTGAATCTGGCGTTGGGCGAACATGCAGAGGATGGCAGGCGCGCGTGGTCCTGCCGTAAAGCAGCGGAGTATTTTGGCCATCAGGCGGATCTGCTGGGAGGGCAGATGGACAGGGCGCGCGCGAGGTTCGATTACGAAGGTCTGAAGGCGTGTTATGAGGAATGTCTGAAATACAGGAAAACTGGGGATTGACAGAATGTGGTTCTTGTGAGATAGTAAGCAGAAAAGGGAATGCAGGAGGCATCAATGACAACGATAGATAAAATCAGGGAATTGAAACGGGAGCGAAATGCTGTAATTCTGGCGCATTATTATGTGGATGACGAAGTACAGGCGATTGCCGATTATGTCGGCGATTCCTTCTATTTGAGCAAGATAGCTGCAAAAGAGGAGGCAGAAGTTATCCTCTTTTGCGGCGTGTCCTTTATGGGGGAGAGCGCTAAGATTTTGAGCCCCCAGAAGACGGTAATCATGCCGGACATGCAGGCGGACTGCCCGATGGCGCATATGGCGGATATTGAGAAGATTCAGGAAATGCGGGATAAATATGAGGATCTTGCCGTAGTCTGTTATATCAACTCCACAGCGGAGTTAAAGACGTATTCCGACGTGTGCGTGACGTCTTCCAATGCCCTGAAGATTGTGAAAGCATTGCCGAATCGGCATATATATTTTATCCCGGACGAGAACCTGGGAAGGTATGTGGCGTCCCAGGTGCCGGAGAAAACATTTATATTCAACGATGGTTTCTGCCATGTACATAAGAGCATTGCCGCGGAAAATGTGAGGGCGGCAAAGGAGGCGCATCCCCATGCGCCGATCCTTGTCCATCCGGAATGCACGCCGGATGTGACAGAGATGGCGGATTATATCGGAAGCACTTCCGGGATCATTGATTTTGCGACGGCAAGCGAGGCGCAGGAATTCATTATCTGTACGGAAATGGGCGTCTTGTATGAATTAAAGCAGAAGAATCCGGGCAAGCGTTTCTATTCGGTCGGACACCGCCAGTTCTGTCCCAACATGAAGCGCATCACGCTTGAGAAAGTGGCGGATGCGCTGGAACATATGGCAAATACGGTCGAGATGGAGGAAGATGTGCGCCTTCGTGCCAATAAGCCGTTGGAGCGTATGCTGGAACTGGGTTCCTGATACAGGCGAGCGTATGCTGGAATTAGGCTGATAAACGTTGCATGGCTTATAGCCCGGGGGAGGATATGCTCTTATCCCACAGCCCGACGTAAGGATAGACGTGGTGGAACCCACAGAGCGCGGCGAAAGCAAAATATGCGCCGCCAAATAACAGGAACAGAATCAGGATGCGGCGGTAAGTCCAGAAGGGCTTTTCGGCGTGTCTTTTTTCGTCCACATAGGAGGATACGATTTCCGGAATGGCAATCAGGGAAAATAAAAAAGGATAGATGGCAAACCGCTCCAGAATAAAATGCCTGGTGATGAACAGGCTGATCATCAACTGGTAAAGGGCGCTGTTGACACAGATGGCGCGTAACGCGGCGTCTGTAATTCTGTTGCGGAACAGGTAAATCAGCAGGCAGTACAAAGCAGGGAACAGCACATAGAATACATTGTTTGCCTGCCAGAAAAAGCTGTCCTGGTAACCGGCATATTTGGCAGGGAGGAACGGTTTTACAATACCAAACAGCGGATCGAAAAACAGATAGACGACGGCTGTGAGTGAAACCAGAAACAGCAGGGTCAGTCTGCCGTGCTTTCTGGGCAGCAGGAAATACAGAGGAAATACAAAGAACAGGGAATTATGAAAAAGCCCGCCGATCAAAAGGAGCATGGCAAATGGCAGAAACTGCCGTTTTCTGAGGGCTGGATAAGCAAGCAGGAAAAAAGCAGCGGCAATGGACTGCCGAATCAGGTTCATGTTGCAGGCAAGAAACTGCAAAGTGATGTAAAGATATACGCCGAGCCAGGGGATTTTGCAATAGCGGTAGAAAAAATACATCGCTACAGCCAGCAGGAAACTATTGACGAGAAACAAAAATCCCTGATAAGGACAGCCCAAGGCGCCGATTATTTTGCAGGACAGGAAAAATAAAGGTTCGCCCCAATGCAGGCGCAGGATTCCGCCAAATGACATCTGGTTTGCCAGCTCATAGATGTTGCGGTAGGAAAAATAGTCAAAGCCAATGGCGTACCGGCAAGAGGTTACAAATAAAAGCAGCAGGAAGGATACGCCCAGATAAATGGTGTCCGTTCGCCTGCTTTCTTTCTTTTTTGCCAGAGCATAGCCCGATCCCGCAGTCACCAAAATCGTAAGATAGTAAATTGCCATGATAATCCTTTCGTATAATGCAAACAGTTCAGCCACGCCATTCAAAAAATGTGTTCTGGCGATGGCTGAACCGTAATCAGACAGGTACTATAACAGATGTGTGTTGTCATGGCCTTTGCCATGAGGTTGTCAGTTGTTATTCGTCAGCGGACGTTTTGCTCACTACGAAGGTGGGCGTTACGTTAAAAGTGCCGTTGTCAGAGACATTCTGTCCCAGGGCGCCGACAACGTATAAGGCGCCTTCCTGATTGGCGTTTAAGATGAGGACGTTTAAGTTCTGCGTCTGGTTTGCCTTCAGCCATCTTGCCTGGGATAGGCCTGTCGGCATCTCATTTTTTGTTTCCTCCTGTTTGAGGCCGATGGCAATCTGGTTATCGGTGACTGTACCGGTGTTGCTCCATTCCACATGATTCAGCTTGCTTAAATCTACTCTGGTGTAGGATACGTCTACCCGTACAGGGATATTGGAGTTATTTTTCATCTGAATGCGCGGAGAAATAACTTTGTTCTGGGTGGACAGGCTGTTGCTGATATTGAAAGGAACAAATGTCGGCATAGTGACAGAGAGAATCGTCGGCTCTATCGTACCTACCATTTCGATCTGGCCGGAACCGCCGACCGGGATATCCCTGCTGGAACTCGTATCGGCAGCGTAGGAAACGGTGGAAAAGAGCAGCGATGCGATCAATGCGAGCTGCAATAAGAATGATTTTTTCTTCATAAAAATACCTCCTTTGTTGTATCTGTTATAGTAGGATGCTATCATTTTAGTTCTGTACCGTGATGGTAATCTGTGCCCCGGTTTGACCGATGTATTCGCCGTTTGCCTCATCGTATGCCTGAAAATAGGCGGTCGCGTCGTAAGTTCCCTTTTCCAAGACTTTGTCCAATGCGACGGATTCTATGTAGGTACCGGGCTTTAAATACTTTGAGGCGTAGATTTCTTCCTCTGTTCCATCAATCGTAATGCGGACTTTGAGGAGCTTGGCATTGTTGCCCGGGTTTTCGATGAGCAGGTTCCCTTTGGAAGTGCCGTTTAGGAAAACTGTCTTTTCAGCAGCTGTCATGTATGGGATAGGAAAAGAATAAATATCAATAGAATGCCTGTATGGGAGAAAGCGAGGCTTTTTATGAAAATTGTTGTTTTAGCAGGAGGAATCAGTTCAGAGAGAGATGTGTCCCTGAGCTCTGGCGGCATGATTTACCATGCCTTCAGAAATAGGGGACATCAGGCCATCCTGCTGGATGTGTACTTAGGATATGAGGGAGATACAGAGGGTATTTTTGAACAAAACACAGACTGGGCGGCGCAGGTAAGTGCAGTGGGGGAGGAATGTCCTGACCTGGAGGCCATAAAAAAATTGCGTAAAGATGGAGGCAAAGGTTTTTTCGGCCCCCATGTACTGGAAATCTGCCAGAAAGCGGATTGTGTGTTTTTGGCGCTTCATGGAGCTAACGGTGAGGACGGCAGGATTCAGGCATGCTTTGACTTACTGGATATTCCTTACACAGGAGCGGATTTCGTGGGATCCTGTTTGGCTATGGACAAGGGGATAACAAAGGACTTGTTCAAAGCATATGGGATTCCCACACCAGAGGGCTTTCGGATGAAACAGGGAGAAGACGTAAAAGCAAACATTCAATATCCCTGTATTGTAAAAACATGCTGTGGAGGCTCCAGCATAGGTGTCTGCATTGCCAATGGGCCTTCCGAATACGAGAATGCTATGGAGGAGGCATTTCGCTATGGGGATGAGGTGGTAGTGGAAGAATACATCAAAGGCAGGGAGTTCTCCGTGGGTGTCATAGATGGAAAGGCGTTGCCTGTGATAGAGATGGCCCCAAAAGAAGGCTTCTATGACTACAAAAATAAATATCAGGCAGGTAGCACTGTGGAGACTTGCCCTGCCCAGATTCCACAGGAGAAGGGGCTACGGATGCAGCAGATAGCGGAGCAGGTATTTGAAGCCCTGCGGTTGAAGAGCTATGCCAGGATGGATTTTGTGATGAGTGTGGACGGAGAAATTTATTGTTTAGAGGCCAATACACTGCCGGGAATGACGCCCACATCGCTTTTGCCCCAGGAGGCAGCAGCCGTAGGCATGGATTTTGGACAGCTGTGTGAGAGGATTCTGGAGCTGGTACATAGATGAGGAAGAAAAACTGTCTGATAACAGGCTCCAGAGGGCGTGAGAGAAGGATTGAGAGAAAAGAAGGGATGGGAGAAAAGGTATGATGGATTTGACTATAAGGGAGATTGCCCAGGCATGTGGTGGGCAGCTGGTGCTACAGGGCGGAAAGGCAGACGGAGACAACTATGTCAGCTCTGTAGTCATTGACTCCAGACGGGTGGAGCAGGACGGCGTGTTCTTGGCTACCGTAGGTGAGAGAGTGGATGGACATGACTTTATTTCGGCTGCATTTGCCAAGGGTGCTATTCTGGTCT
>CAJUOE010000283.1 GCA_910587895.1 uncultured Lachnospiraceae bacterium | reverse complement strand
TCAATTATTTTAATGGCAGCCCCTCAGTCGTTCAGAGCCGCCCCTGCTCTCTCATGATAAGTCCGAGCAGTTCATCCCATCATGCAGACACACCGCCTAACTTCCCCTGTCAAACTTCATGACAAACACCCCCTTTCGCTGCCAACCGCTAATAATACGAGCCAGCCTTCAAAAACGTTTCATTTCTCTTATCACCTACAGCCACCCCCGCAGTCCGCAGAGGCAGGTTTATGCGCCTCTGCGGAATAAGGTGTAAAGATTATATCTGTATATCTAATGTGCTGCCCGAAGACGGTGCTTTTGTACCTGCTGCCAAGTCAGACTGTATCTGATGATAAGATACAGTTCCCTTTGCGTTTTCTCCATACTCTTTTTTCAGGCGTGCCAGTTCATCATTATAGATAGATGTAAACACCCGCGCCCTTGCAAATTCTTCCTCTGTGCTTATGGCCTTCCAGTTCCTTGATTCGGGATTGTAAGATAGCGTTTTATTCCCATTGTTATCCCAAAACATACAGGCTGCATTCATCTTTCCGCCTGTCTTTCTCATGCTTGATTCATAGATGGCTTTCCTGTCCGGGGAAACGGTCTCTCCATGCTGCATACATAATTTCCTATATGCCGCATCATCCCGCTTCCCGGTGGCAAATTCCTTCTGTGCCAGCTCCTTTATTGCCGCCTCAAATTCTTCCTCCGACATTGCAGGCTTATCACGCTTCGTCATGATATTATCCCAATTCGGCTTCGTGAATTGAATATCAACCGGCTTGAAACGCAGTGCAAAATTCCCATAATCACATTGAGCTAACGGATTATTGGAATTTTTCTTATTGCCGAACATCTGCTGTACCATGTTGGCATATTGTGAATAATTGTCTCTTGTTATCTGCATATCACATACCTCCTTGATAAAAATTTTTTCTTTTTCTAAAGCTATCCCACCTCATAAAATCCATCGGCGGATTCACCCGCATTTCAAACCACGATTGCACCAGGTGACTAAAAATTGCACGAAATGACCATAAAGTTTATAACATCACCACCGCCTGGAACTTTTCCGCATCGCAGGAAACGGCAAAATCGCCCCCATATTTATCTGCCACCGCCTTCACATTCGACAGGCCGGTGCCTTCCGTGACCTGCACCTTTTCCACCACGGGGTTCCTTACGGAAAAGATCAGCTTCCCTCCCTCCTGCACCAGCTTGACATGGATGACGGCCTTCCTTCCCTGCCGCGCCGCCTTCACGCACTCATGGATGGCATTGTCCAGCAGGTTGGAGAGTAGGATCACCGTTTCCTCCTCATTCAGCCGCAGCCCGCCCATGTCGCCCACCCGGAACGTCATGGACACGCCCTGCTCCCTTGCGGCGTGGAACTTCTGGTTCAGGACGGCGTCCACCACCGGATGGTTCGTGTTGACCGCCGCCATCTCCACCGATATGCTCTCCGTCAGCCGTTCCGCAAGCGCGGCGGCAGCCTGCGTGTCGCCTTTCTTCAACAACACCTGCATTGTCCTTATCTGGTTCTTGTAGTCATGCATCTTCCTCCCCTGCCGCTCATAGACCGCCTGCATATCCCGGTAATGGGCAAGCTGGCTCTCCTTCTTCTGGCCTGCCAGCGCGCTTTCCCGGAACAGCTCCTCTTTTTCAAGGATACCCTGCAACAGCTCTATGACAAGGATGTTGATGAATATCAGCCCCACCGACAGAAAAAGGTATGCCGTCTGTACCTTTGCCTCTGCACTGTTACAGAAGAACATTAGCAGCATGGATGCCACAGTGAGCAGCGGAATCATGGAAAATTTCAGCCACTCCTTACGGGAAAGTTCTCCATAATTGTTTTGTCCTTTCCATATTTTCCGGACTATGAACACCAAACAGAGCCAGAGCATTTTTGAGGGCAGAAGCAGAAAAGTAAGCACCACGTTTGGGGAAATGGACATATTTTCTATCTGCAAGAAAAAAAGGTCTGTCAGAAACAGCAACGCATAATTCAGCCCGGAAAAGAAGATACGCTGTTTCCAGCCCGCTTCGTAAAACACTGTGCAGAATGTGATGGAAACAAGGATTATCAGCATGACCTTGATTCCCATTAAATCAAAATGTCCTCCTAATAGCGCCACTACCATGTCAGCAAAATACAAAACAACATATCTGCACTTTCCCAGCCGCCCCACATCCGTTTTCTTCAAAAAGGTATCAAAGAAATATACGCTCCCCCATGCCTCTATCGCCATGATACAGAATGAAAGTACCCACAATGCCATGATCACTCCGCCCCCTTAAACAATGTATACTGCCGCTTCACTTCCGGGTATCTGGACTTCGGCACTGATATCTCCTTCCCGGTGGTCAGAACCATGACATAGCTGCTGAGTTTCCCGATGTACCTCATGTTGATAAGGAAACTCTGGTGTATCCGCACGAAGCCCATCCCCGCCAGTTCCGCCTCCAGCTCATCCATCTTCTTGTAGATGCTGTATGTTTCCCCCGCCGTGTAGAACACGTTCTTGTGCCTGCTCGTCTCAATATAGATGATGTCATCCACCCGCAGGCGCACGGTTCCCTCCACGAAGCCGAACTCCACCACCCTCTCCTCCCTTAGGATGTCATCCAGGCACTCCGGCAGAGTCTGTTCCAGGTCATCCTTTAAGAGGAACCGGCTGGCCTTCACCTTGTACCCGTCCAGCGCATAGTTCACATAGGCGGTCACCAGCACGATATGTACCTTCGGGCATTCCGCCTTGATCCTCCCCGCCGCCTCCAGCCCATCCATACCCTCCATGTTGATGTCAAGGAACACAATGCCGCATTCCCGCACATACCCCATATCCGCATAAAGCTCCTCGCCGGAACCGTATTCCCTTATTTCAAAATCATGCCCGCAGGCTTCCAGCAGCGCCTTAAGCGCGTCCCTGTCCTCCCTGCTGTCATCGCAGACCGCTATCTTCATCCATATTTTCCTCACTTTCCGTCATAAATTATATCGGATTATGGGGCATCCTATCAAACGCCGTTGCACAAAACGCCCATAAATTGCACGAAACGACTATAAGCGTATCTGGGCACATAGCCGATATGGGGAAACGGGAACCGCCGCATACAGAATAAAACCATAGCAGCGGTTTGTCTTTTGTAAATTCTGTTATCCTAAAGATTTCAGATTCCTACGGTATTCCGCCATCTCATCCTCGCTTACCGTATCGCAGACGTGCTGCAATTCACTGACCACAAAATCCCTATCCTTCGGCAGATAGGCAGTGACCGGGTAAAAGTTTGAACTGGAATTGGCAAACAGGTGGGTCCTGATCTGCAAATTTTTGATGAACACCTGCAGTTCCTCCATGCGTTCCTTTTCCCCGGCAGGGGTAAATTTCCCCTCCCGTTCCATGCGGTACAGTTCCGTATCCGGGAACAGCGTGAGGGAATCCACGGAAATAAAATATGGATTGAGCTGGCTGAACAGCTTTGCACTGTTCACCGCATTCCAGTATCCCCTCCCTTTCCCCGCAAGCCCGGTCATGTAGACGAAATAATACTCT
>CAJUOE010000282.1 GCA_910587895.1 uncultured Lachnospiraceae bacterium | reverse complement strand
TTTTTGAAAACTCAAAAAACTAAAGATCTACTCAATATCCAAATCAACCAGGAAAATTTACAAGGTGTCAAGCAATGGAAAAATTACTGATCATGTACGATTTACCGCATAAAACAAATGACATCGAGAGAAAGGCTGTTAGCAATTAGAAATGGAAGTACAGAAAAAGTATCTTCTACAAGACATTGGTTATTTACGTAACATTAAAACATAGAAGTCAACAATGGGTGGGATATTCCGTCCCACCCAGCAACAAAACAGAAGGGAGGATTCATATGTTATTAGCTATGTTGCAAACGTTATTCAATTTCATGTTGAAATTAAGCGTAGTATTTGGACTTGCTTTTATGATAGTGTGCACAGTATTTGTGATTGTTTGCATCATTCATGGTGATATCAAGATCAACATAGTCAGAAGTAATGAAGAAAAAGGGAATGGATAACAAAGGCAATGAGAGAAAAGTAGAAGTATACAGTAGGTGTGTATTCTAGCATATCTATTGAAATCAAAATAAAAAGAGCAGTCTCGGAAACTCAATAGCGAATAGGCAGGAAAGGGTTGATTTTCAGAAATGAGTGGGATAAGAGATGGATGATTGTTGGACCAGAGCGGTTCGGGGAGTATAAAGAGTAAAAATGAGCATGGCTTTTAAGCCTGTCGGGAAACAGGCCTGAAAGAATTACGGAACATGGTTTAAGCCACTGCCTGTACCTGCTGTTTATAGCGGGCATCCAAATGGATGCAGATTCCAATCATGGTTGTCATGAAAGAATAATGCTCCTTTGTGTGTATGAACATGCGGTGCAGACCGTAATCATTGAGGATGCGGTTGTTGATGCGTTCTGTGGCGGAGCGTTGGTTATAGATCTTCTTATAAGCATCCGTGCCGCGGGGGACATCGGTGTAAAGCCGGATATCCCATTCAGGGCGTGTCTTGACAACCCTTCCGTATTTGGAACCCGTGCAGCTGTTTTTACATTTGGAACAATGCTCCTTCCCATAGGGGCAGCGCCACATGAGGTAACCGCTGGATTTGTCATAACCATTGGGCTTCATACGCAGGTTTTCCTGGCATAAAGGAGTTCCGTCTTTGTCAATGGTGATGGTGTCAGGAATTGTTTTTGGCCGGCCGCATTTGTTGTTCAGGTCGATGAAGGCCCGTATCTGCTTTTTTTTGAGGAGCCTGTAAGTGGGATAATTGTCCATTGCGGAGTCCAGGCAAATGTTTTCAGGAGAAACAGCCGGCATATGTTTTTCCATTTCATGGAAAGCGACGAGGAAGCTGACGGAATCGTGCCGTTTTGCGCTGGTAAAACGCAGGAGCAGGGGGATATCTGTCCTAAGGTCACTGTTATAGCAGGATAACTGGAACAAAGTGTAGCCAAAATAATATTTTTCCAAGTCGCTGTCCCAGCCCCAGGAAGCATCGGGGTCGGGGAAATGCCGCAGATTATCCGGTGCGCCAACCCTGCGGTGGCCGCGTGGGCAGGCATGGGTATGCACGGCGGTGCCGTCTCCGGAAACCGTAAGGTGTTCCCCTGGTATGAGACCGGATTCCATGGAAGGCAGGACAGCCACATGATAGAAGAAGCGCTGTAGCCGCCCCTCAAAGTTAAAAGGGATATCCTTCCCGCCCATGAGCCGTTTTTCGATAGCTTCCGTGATTTTGGGTTTTGCCTCCTGTGCTTTTTGTTTTTTGCCTTTGGGCTTATCCGGCTTTTTGCTGTTCCGGGAAGCCGGAAGCAGTTTGTCCCGCGCATATAAGTCCGTAGGCGGTGCAGTCCAGAGCCTGTCCATGAAGTCAAAGTAGGAACCGAGGGGCGGGAGGGAATCCGGGGCACAGCCGATGAGTGCGGCGAGAACGCGGTCATGACTTGAACTGCATCAACGGCATCACGGTAGTTACTAACGCACATGATAGCGGTGCCAGCAGCAAGAAAATCGTCGATAGCTTCAATAAGATTAGACAACTTCGGCGCAGTGGCAACCTCACCGCGAATACTATGAATGTGATTCAGGGCAGCCTGACGGAAGGTTGCTAAGCTTTCATAGAATTCTAGGAGTTCGTTTTCCGATAGATGCTTCTTGTAGTAGCCGAGGAATGGCGAAGTGTAGCCATTCAGCTCCAGTGTGCCAATTAGATAGTCGAGCCATAACTCTAGTGGTGCAGTGGTGGATTTACTCGTTAGGTCAGCGAAGAAGTTATCAATTTGTTCAGTGAACGCTATGCTCGTAAAAAACCACTTGAATATCTCGCTACAGAAACCTTCCAACCAATTGCCAACTTCTTCGCTGACCTAACGAGTAAATCCACCACTGCACCACTAGAGTTATGGCTCGA
>CAJUOE010000281.1 GCA_910587895.1 uncultured Lachnospiraceae bacterium | reverse complement strand
CCAGTACTGTAGATATCCAGCAGGCTGTCCTTATTGACCACAATTCCCCCGGTGGGAAAATCCGGCCCTTTTGCAAAATCCTCATATGCCTGTTCCCGAATCTGCTTCCGATATTCCTCATCACTGATGCCGCTTTTCTTTTTGGAGAAAACATATTTATCATTAAAGTCGGGCAGATGGATACCGCCTATGCTTCCTGTCCCTGAAAAGAATCTGTTCTGCAATGAGCCATTAGACGAATTGACCTGCATTATTTCACCTACCTTATAAATATCCATATACATGACTGCTTTCTAAAATCAAACAGTCAGCCAATAGCAGGAGGCGCTTGTTTTGGCACCTCCGCCAAATAAAATACCCGCTCACATCAATGTTTCAAATTCGCATAATAATCCCAAATCCCGTTCAGGGCATTCCTTGCGGAAGGGGATATCCCCAAATCCAGCCGGAACTGGCTCAGGCTGCCCTTTTCCTGTTTCAGCCGCCCGCCATTCTTCTCACTGACTGCACCCATGAACGCACGGTAGGCCTGCTCCTTCACAACAGCCGCTTCCTTTTCCGAACCGCCGGAATGGTATACCGTTTGCGCCTTAAAGCCCTGCAGTTCGCTCCATATCTGCGTGTTTGTCGCCATGAACCTGCTGTGCGTTTCATAGGCTTTATCCAGCATTTCCATTTCCTTTTCCTTCGTCAGCTCCTGCGTGCTTCCATCCTCCACAGTGTAATATTCCTTCCCGCCGCCGGATGCCGCATATTTTTCCTCTATGCGGTCTTTCAACAGTTGATAGGCGGAAGCCATCTTATTCACATAGCTGTCAAAGGTATCCGTCTTTGCCCCTTCCGTTTCCTCAAACCTCGCTTTCAGCGCGTCAACGTCCTCCTGCGAATAATCCTTTGTCACGAATTCGTCCGACACGGAGCCTCCCCCAAGTTCCGACATGACCTTTTCAAAATCATTCATCATGCCATATGCCCCGGAGTTTATGGGAGAAAGTTTCCCAATATCCCCGGAAGGCTCCATCCTTTTTGCCGCAGACATTTTTTCCCTCAAAACCCTGCGGCCTTCCCCGGAAATATCCACACTGTCGCCCTGCCGTTTCCCTGCTGCGATGCCTTTATCCGCCTGCTGTAAACGCTCCCTTATCCTGCCGGCATCTACATGGTATGACTGCGGCAGTGTCCTTTGCAGATTATTGATATCCATTGTTTCGCTCCCTTCCAATTCTCAGACTGATTTATTCCTCTGTGGTATACTCAGCGTGCTGTTTTTTATATTCAGCGGTATCCTTCACGCTTAATTCCGCTTCAACCTGCGCCAGCTTTGCTTCCAGCTCTTTTGTCTTCTGCTCATTGCCCGCCGCCATTTTCAACTGCTGCTCAAGCTGTTTCTTTTCTTCTTTCAGCTTTTCGATTTCTTTTTTAACTTTATCCATATTGCCTATCGTAACCTTCACCCTGTCGTTATCAGGCGCCCCTTCCAGCCTTGCGCCCTTGGGCTGTTCGCTTTCTGCTTCTTCTGCCTTTTTAGCGGTATCAAAGATGATTTTCGGGTTTCCGTTTTCATCCTGCCCCATGTGGTACAAGCCACTTGGTTTCTTCCCGGACTTTTCACTGCTGATATACTCGTCCTTTGGTGCCGGAATCTTTTCGGTCTTGTCTTTTTCTTCGGCTCTTTCTGTTTGTTCGGTCTGCGCCTTGTTAATATGATTAAGGTCGTACCTGTTACTGATTTCCATTGACATAATTTTGTCCTCCTGTCTTAATATGGTAAATACATATATTCCTGCCTGCCATTCTCACAGCTAATGGCAGACAGGCTTTTCCCCACATCGGGTTCTGCACTAAACATTCATATCAAACTTTGGACGATACGCATCCTCCAGCTTTTCTTTCTGCATCATCGCCTTTGCCTCCAGCTCGGATTCTGCCTCCACATACTTGACCGTGATCTCCTGCCCCGGTGCTTCCGGCACGAAAATCTTCTCTGTTCCTCCATCCAGCTTTTCAGCCTGCCCCGCTTTTTCCTCTTTCCGCTCCTTTATTTTTTCTTCTTCCTCTTTCTTTTCCTTCTGCTTCTCCAGACGCTCATCCATGTTCTTCTTCATTCTTTCCGCATTGGTCATTCCTGTTTCGGTTACAGAATATACAGTACTCTGTATGCTGCCATCTTTATTAACCATCCATGTCTGCTCGTAATAGGTCACTGTCCCGCCCAAAGCCTTATTCTGGGCGGAAAGCTGTTCATACCCCTGCTTTTCCATCTCCGGTATCTTTTTCAGGAAATCCTCCAGTTCCTTCGCCTTTTTGGAATCTCCCGAGCACTTCTTCAGATACTCGCTGGATACCGTCACATTGCCTTTGGACATACAGTCATAATTTTTCTGCAAATAGGAATAATAATCCGATGCCGCTTTCTCCCCGGTATCCTTTGCTTTTCCCGCCTGTGCAAGTGCGGCTTCTTTCTTTGCCGCCTCATTTTTCTGTACTGCGTATGTACCCTCATATACATTGTTGTACTCGTTTCCGATTCCCGAAATTGCCATAATATCATCCTCCTTGATATGATTTTATATTGTTTACTTCAATGGTAGTCTCTCTGTCGTTCAGAGCCACCCATGTCTCCCACAGTAAATCCGGGCAGTTACCCCGGCAAGGGTGCATGGTTTTTGCTCCTCTGCGGAATAGGGTGTAATGATTATACCTGTATATCCAGCCCTTCTGCCGTGCCGGATTTCCCGAACACCATTGATGTAATACTCTCATCCGCAAAAATCTCATCCAGAACCCCAGCAGGAATCGGCTTGCCATGCGTCCATCCGGGTACTTTCTCCTTTACGGCACTAGCAACTTTGTTTCCTATACTTTTTTCCAACTGCCCTAAAGTCCATGCCGCAGCTACCCTGTCTTCCCTCTTTAATGTCTTATAATAATTGTTTTTTGCCTGAGCCATTTCTTCCCATTCAGCCTCATTATCACCGGACATTCCATTATATTTATAAAACGCATCCTTCACGCTGTTAAAAACGCGCTGCTTCATCTCATCAGATACCTTGATGATCCTCCTCGCATTGGGATTGTTGGTAACACACATCCCTTCCACGCCATAAGAATTTTTCCTATGTCCGGTGAGCTGGTCTTGCAGCGTGTTCCTGCCGCCCGCACTGGAACGCTTTGCTCCGGCGAAAGGCATATTCGTGTTTGCCTTTCTGCCATTCATCCTTGATAAAAGCTGCCAGATTCCCTGGCTGTTATTTCCTATACGCATGATAAAATTCCTCCTCAAATCTATCTAAGCAAGCACTTCAACGGCTCTCTCCATCTCAGAAATTTCAGCCTCTTTATTTTTAATTTGGACTTCAAGTT
>CAJUOE010000280.1 GCA_910587895.1 uncultured Lachnospiraceae bacterium | reverse complement strand
TTACCTGAAATGAAGCCGATCATTCCGTTTTCTACATCTATGTACAGAATCCCGCCCCGTCCCTTGAAGGAACTGTTAAAATGATAGGGGAGATTCTTTACCTCTTTGGCTGTCCGCTTTACAAAAAATGAGGTGAGGGATCCGTATGCGATCATCATCAGCAGCATGAACCACACCATAAACATAAACACAAGGGCAAGAATTAGGAATACATCCATTTTAAACTCTCCGTGGCCAATGCACAGAATGAGGGATGCAGCGAATGGCAGCACCAAGCCGATTCCGAGAAGAAGCAGGAAAAAAAAGCTTCCGAACCGTTCGAATTTTGCACTTTCATGTTCTTTCATAATTATAATTGACACCTTCCTTTGTCTTAAGATAATTTTTGTTGGTTTTTAGGTTCTGATAAAGAAAAGGCATACGCTTTTTTGATGCGTATGCCTTCGTCAATTCTGCTTTAAATAACTGAGATGCCCTTTGATAAAATCAACAACATCCCGCTCCCATCGTCCGCTTTCATATTTGGTTTTCAAAGTAAGAAGATACTGAGCCGTTCGCGGTTCCCACCGCATGCCAGCTTGTTTTAGTCGTTTCTGTAAAACGATTTTGTTTCCGCTTTCTATTGCACCGCTTCCACAGAAATATCCTTTCGCCTTATATTCGGGATAATTGATGTGGCCTCTATGCATGGAAATGTAGTGGTATAGATTGACGCAATTCGTATAGGTTTCATCGGGATCCAATTTTCTTAGAGCCTGATCCGTCAGCCCGTTTTCAAGCAGGTCAGACATCTCTTCTGCCCACGGAATGTATTTGTCTTCTTTCATTCCGAACTTGATTTTGGAAAAAGCATGCACGTTTTCTTTCAAATGGTACAGGTCAAGAATGTGCTGCGCATCAGGGAACAGTTCTTCCGCCATATTTGCAATCCACGCCGCCCCATCACTGAGAACCACCGTTTCCTGATAGCTGCCGTAACCGTTCTCAACCGCGCACCGGTAGAGATGCCTGCCAAACTCGCTCGCGGCTCCAACATAGGAAACATACTCTCTTTTTTCTATCTGATGCTGGCGCTCCCCTTTTTTGTTCTTCCAATAATAAATGTGATCAGAGGAATAGACGACTCCAAGCTTATTCTCCCGCCATGTCGAGCCCTCCTCGTTTTTGTGCCTTGTATTCAGCGCGGCACCGTCCGCTTCGATATAAAGGATCCCTTTCTTGTTATTTTTAAAATCCAGCATTCCGCTTTTCTGCTTTTGGAACAGACGATCCGTATTCCTGCAGTCCTCCTCGAATATCACCCGGCCTATGCAATTCGTCACATGTCTAATCGTATCATCATTGATTTCCATGCCATAAGTATCCCGAATGACATTCTCGGCAGTTTGGTATGAACATTGGTTTTGAGCCCAATAGGCACATCGGAGCATAAGTGCTGGGGTCATTTTAAAAGGAAGCCTGGAAATCCCAAGCGCGTCATCCAGAGGGAAAACACTTTTCGCATGCGCGTTTTTCAGAAGCGCCTCCTTAGATTCCGGGGTTTCTGGAATCAGCATAGCCCTATCATAATGTAGAGGGCCATGAATTGTATAAATGAGCCGCTCTGCGCGCCTGTGAGTGCGCAATTTTATTCCTCTGGCTTGGAAACTGGGAGAAGGAGGCGGCGAAATTTGCGCCCAGGATGTCCGTCCATATCCTGCACGGACGGGGCGCCAAAGCCCTGGGGGAGGAAGTGGAAGGCTGCCCTGCTTTTCTGACCGTCACCACCTACGGCATGGCCGCCCGGATCAAAGAGCTGGAAAAGGTGACCTGGGACTGCCTGATCCTGGACGAGGCCCAGGCCATCAAGAATCCCCTGACCGACCAGACCCGGCAGATCAAAAAGCTGAAGGGCCGCATGAAGATCGCCATGACCGGCACGCCCATCGAAAACGAACTGACCAACCTGTGGTCCCTGTTTGACTTTCTGGACAAGGGCCTGCTGGGAAGTTCCACGGAATTTAAGAGATTCTGCAAGGATCTGCCCCAGCATCCGGAGGGCTATGCCAAACTGAAAAATATGATCTCCCCCTTTATGCTGCGCCGGGTAAAGACGGACAAGAGCATCATCCGCGACCTGCCGGACAAGCTGGAGCAGATCGACTATGTCTCCGTCTCCAAAAGACAGACCGTACTCTACCGCCAGCAGGTGGAACAGCTGGCGCAGAAACTGGCGGATGCGCAGCCCGGC
>CAJUOE010000279.1 GCA_910587895.1 uncultured Lachnospiraceae bacterium | reverse complement strand
CAGATAGACCACCACTGCGGCGGTTCCCCGCCTGCCGCCCAGCATCCCTACAGCCATAAAATCCCTGTACTCTGTTTCCGTACCTTTTTTCTTTATCGTCTATCCTTCCATCACCACCTCTCCCTAATGTTTCCTATATAAACCGTATCTGTATCTTCTGGTCTATCTCTTCCTTATATTCCTCCAGCAACAATTTCTTCATGGATTCCAGCATCCGTTTATGCTTCTGCTCCAAACTTTGCTTTACTTTCTTCCATATCCGCTCCCATGCCTCCAGAAACTGTCCGATCATATGCCCAATCTGGATCAGGTAATAATGGTTTTTCAACGCCTGGTAATTCCTGCTGTACAGATGCTCCAAATAGTATCCATGCTTCTTCTGTGCATTGAAACCCTCATTTTCAATTCTCCAGCGCATCCGTCCCCTCTCCGTCAGATCAGCCACATTTTTTCGGGTGACAGGCAGATCCGTCACAAACCAGAATTCTTTTTGGATGATTTCCTCACTTCCTTTTTTCTTCCCCTTTTTACAGATTTGTTCTTGATATTCCCCGTATTCTGCCACATTCACCTTATACCCTTTATAATCAATTTCTCTTACATAATCATACCATTCCTTCCCTGTCTCTCTTTTGCGCTCCTGGTAATTCTGTTCGATTCCCTTCAATTCCCGATATTCCATTCCGATCGTAGGGATACTCCCTTCCTTATAACGCAGAATATATTTCCAGTTCTTTTCCTTGCATCTTTCAAAGAAACCTTCACAGGCATACAGGCTGTCTCCACACAGGCAGATGGGCAACCTTGGGAATGCCTTTTTCAGCTTCTCCATCAAACGCCAGCACGCTTTCCGTTCGCAATCCTGCTTCTCCATCTCCTTCCCCTCTTCATTGTCTACAAATTCCGTTTGGATACTGATGAGGATTTTCGGGTGCAGTACCAATTTCGCCTCCAGCACATAATAATAGTTCTCCCGGTACTCTTTTTCCGTCCCTTTGTTATGAGTTCGGTGCAGACTCTTCCCGTCCAATTCCCCGCGGCTGTTGCAAAGCTGCGTCCCATCTATAATCACCTGCCAGTATTTTCCCCTGATACGCATCCCTTCAAATACCCGGCTACGCAGCAACCTGCGGCACAGGCAGTGGATCACATCCTGCAGGTTTTCCGGCTCCAGTTTTTTCAGATACCGGTTAATGGTTTCCCAATATGGCAATTCCTCCACTACGGCCTCTTCTTTGCACAACGTCCAGACATTTTTTATCAGGATCTCCGAATTGAATTCTTCGCTTGTTTTCCGCATACTGCTGATGTAAAATAAAGAAGAAAGAATACGGGTCATAAGAAGTATCACACCCGGATAGGTAATATAACTCTGATTCCGGGAATCTGGCAGTTGTTTTAATAATGGCAAAAGATCTGGAAAATAATGTCGGATCAGCTTGGCTAATTCGCAGGCAAGGTGAAACTGTTCCAGGTGTTCCCTGGCCTCTTTTCTTGTGATTTTTATTCTTGCTTCATGGTAAAACCTCCTCTCTTTTATGGGTAATGCGAAAAAATAGTTTTTTGGTTAATTCTATTATCTCTTATTTCCCCGTAAAATGGGAGGTTTTTTTATTAATTTTTTTTAAGCGTCAGAGCTGATTGTGATGAATATTGCAATAAAAATAAAATTTTACACACTATTTTTATCAACTATATTGCCCCTCTATCTTTCTTCTGAACCACCTTTTTCCCCTGTTCCCGTTCTTTAACAAGCTGCACATTCTTTTTCAGTTTCGCCCGGACGCTCTCTTTCTGCACTGACATTTCCTGCTTCGTATCCTCTTTGCCCATCCCCGTCTGCTGTTCCCACAGCTTCAATTCTCTCTGATATTCTGCCACAATGCCATACGCCCGATCATAATTCTCCATGAAAGATTTTACCGTAACATATCCGCTTTCCCTGACGATTTTCTTCAGTTGGTCTTTCTGTCCGGAAAGCCGCTTTTTGCATTGGTCGATTTTATCCTGCGCCGCTTTCTTCTCTTTACCTTTAAACAAGCCCTTGATGTCCTGCAAGTTTTCTTCCAGTTTTGGAAGTTCCACATTCTCTGTATGCTGGATCAACACCACCTGTTTATCCAGTTTTTCTTTTACTCTCTGCATCTGTCTAAATTCTTCAATATCGATCTTCAATTTGGGTTTCGGCGGCATATGGATCTTCCGCACATACTCTGTGAGAAAACGGATCGCCGCCGCCAGAATCGCCCGCAGCAGTTCCGACTGTTTTCCATTTTCCGTTACGGAGAGAGCCACTTTATCAGTAATCTCTCTGTTCTTAATCTCCATCACAGTTTCTTCCACAACACCTTCCGCCAAAGCCACATCCACAGTACGGTTCCACTCCTGCCTTGCTGCATTATCCGCCCGTATTTCCGCCGCTTTCGGATTGTTCTTCCCGATTTTCTTCGTTGCAAGATAAACGCCTCCCGGCTGGAAAACAGAAAGTTTCTGGGATTCTTCCTTCACATACTGGTTCATCAGCTTCGTATATATTTCTTTCACTTCTCTTGTGAACGCCTTGCTCTTAAAATGTTTGTTTTTTACGTCAAACAAATGGCTCTCATAAACTGCGCCTTTCGGGATAATGCTGCATCCTTCCCGAAGATTTCCGTTTGCATCCAGTATCTCTTTCTTCGTCCGCACATGCTTTCCATTCGCATCATAAAACATATTCCGCTTTGAGGAATCTCATCCGTAGTT
>CAJUOE010000278.1 GCA_910587895.1 uncultured Lachnospiraceae bacterium | reverse complement strand
TCCTTTCGGTGAATTGATTTTGACAACTTAATTATACCATTTAGGAGCTGGTTGTTACTATAAATTTGAAGTGATAAAAGAGGTTGCCATGCCTCGCAAACCCGCATAAATACTGGATGTGCGGAGTTTTGCTCATGGCTAGGAATATTTGTATTAGGGGTGATAATAATTTTATTATATTGGAAAAGAGATAGTTCCAGGCCATTGATGAAAAACATAATTTCAGTAGGAGATATTGGAAAAATAGAGTACAGGGGTAGAACGATTCAGGCATCTTACAAAGATGATGAAATAATTAATTCAGGAAAGGAAAAAATATGATGAAATACGGAAAAAGAAAGAAAAAACTATTTTTATGTGGCTGTGCAACCTTAGTTTTTTTGTATGGGATTATTGTGACTGGATGTTCATCCAAAAATTCTATTGTGGGAACATGGTATTCAAAAGAGAGTGATTATCGCATCTCATTTTATGAGGATGGAACCTGTACTTCCGGTGATAATGGTGAAATCATAAATTATAAGCAACAGGAAGATGGGACGCTCATGCTCACTTGGGGATTATTTGGAAATCAAAGAATTATTAGCAGGACTGATGATAAGGAACAGGCTCTTGAGGAGGATGAATACTATTATCTGTCTGGTAATACGCTTGTTTTTTATGGGTCAGAATGTGAAAGAAAGTAATTGTTGGTGGTACATATTTAAGGAGTAATAGATGGTTATAGAAAAGACAAAGAGGAGGAAGGCTTATGAAGGAAATGAAACTAAAAGTGAAAAGATTTTTTTCAATTATACTGACCATGTTTTTGATTTTCAATTTGATGGGAAATGTTAATTTGGAAGTATATGCAGCAGATAGCAAAGTCGAATCTGCCATTAGCTGGGCGATTGGCATTGCAAATGATAACAGCCATGGTTACAGCCAATCTGTCCGCTGGGGACCACATTACGACTGTTCTTCATTTGTCTATTCTGCTTTTTGCCAGGCGGGTTTTAATCTTCCAAGAAGTGGAACAAGATATACGCAGACGATGGTAAATCATTTTACAAATGCGGGTTTTACCTGGATTCCGTGGAGTCAGATAGGCAGTATGAGTAATCTTCAGCGTGGCGATATTTTACTAAATAACAGCAGTAATAGTTCTAAGCAGCACACCGAAATTTATTTGGGGAATGGACAAAATGTAGGCGCCCACTCTCCAAGCAAAGGAATTAGTGTTAGTGGGTATTATAATC
Organism: uncultured Lachnospiraceae bacterium; assembly: GCA_910587895.1. Classification (GTDB taxonomy): domain Bacteria; phylum Bacillota; class Clostridia; order Lachnospirales; family Lachnospiraceae; genus Petralouisia. The sequence goes on along the minus strand of CAJUOE010000278.1, from coordinate 4,983 downwards.
ATCCATGGCTTGGAGTGTTACGGTATGGTTCATCATCCGCCCCCACCAACCCGCAGATATCCAAGAGCCAGAATTGGTATGACTTGCAGGACAGGATTGAGATATCGGCGTATGCAGATGGAGCGACCAGTTACTTTATGTCCATGTTTAAAGATGGGAATAAGATTATATCACAGGGAGTGAATGGAGGCAAATTCAGCATAGATGCCAGTGCATACGGCAAAGGTGATTACAGCGCTTATTTTTCCTGCACAAATAGCGCTGGAACCGTTGATACGAAATGGATTGATTTTTCAGTTGTCGGAGAGCCTGCTTACAGTGATGTGCGGACTTCTGCGTATTGGTTTGATCTATCAGATACGGTAGGCATCACGGTGGACACTATATGTGCAAAAGGCCAGGTGATAGGAATTGATAAGGAAGGAGTGGGCAGGGTTGTTACAGAATCCACGGAGCCCACATATGAGATAGCGGCATCAAGGCTGGGCATAGGAAATTATTCAGCGTATTTTTCGGTATATAATGGCTCTGGTGGAATAGACACAAAAAGAGTAGATTTTCCGATTGTGGGATCAGCGACATATACGGATGTGAAGGCATCAAGCCCATGGTATGATTTGACGGATACGGTAAGCATCACGGTGGATACTATATGTGCAAAAGGCCAGGTGATAGGAATTGATAAGGAAGGAGTAGGCAGGGTTGTCACGGAAGCAACAGAGCCAACATATGAGATGGCGGCGTCAAAACTGGGCGTAGGAAAATATTCGGCATATTTTTCAGTGTATAATGGTTCTGGCGGAGTGGATACCAAAAGGGTGGAATTTGAAATTGTAAATGCACCAAAAGAAGGAGCTGTCATTTCTTCCTCTAAAGAGAGTTATACATTGGATGATGAAGTGCAGATATCTGTATCCGCTCAGTGTTCTAAATATCAATGGTTGGGGATAGACAAGGAGGGTGCAGGAAGAATAATAACAGAGAGAACCACAGATGGAAAATATCAAATCTCAGCCTCGGAATTAGGAAAAGGAAAATATTCGGCATATTTTACCGTATGCAATGGCTCAGGATCATATGATACAGAAAGAGTAGATTTTTCTATAGAAGTTGAGGAAGAGTGCGATCATGATTATATATCGGAAATTACAACAAGACCTACATGTAATATATCTGGTACAAAAACTTATATTTGTTCCAAGTGCAATGACAGCTACACAGAGTCAATTCCTGCCACAGGGCATGCCTGGGACGCAGGAAAAGTAACCTTGGAACCCACGGCAACAATAGAAGGAATCCTTACATACACCTGTACTTCCTGCGGAGAAACGAAAACAGAGTTAATCCCAGCCACAGGACAAACGGAAAACAACCATCCGGATGACAAGGATAACCCGGATAATAAAGATAAACCAGATGATAAAAATAACTCGGATAAAGACAAGACAGACACAGAAGATGAGAAGAATCCAGGCAAGGATGACACAGATGTTGAAGACGAGAAAAAGCCGGACAAGGATGACATTGATTCAGATGATGAGAAAGATTCAGACAAAGAAGAGACGCCGGACGCAGACGAAAATGAAGAAGAATCAAATTACCTGGAAATTGGCGATGTAGCCGAGGATGCTGGGAGCGGCGACGAATACGAGGTCATTTCCATGGATGGAAATGTGGTTTGCGTGGAATATGTGGAAAGCGCAAATCCCAAAGCTGCGGTCATAAAAATTCCTGCCACAATAAAAATAGAGGATGGCACGGTATGCAAGGTGACTTCCATTTCCAAGTGCGCATTTAAAAACAACCGCAGGTTGAAGAAGGTTGTAATTGGGAGCAATGTGACGGCAATCGGAACCAACGCATTTTCCGGCTGCAAAAACTTAACTTCCGTAACAATTGGGAAAAACGTTGTGGCAATAGGCGCGAGTGCATTCAGCAACTGCACGAAACTGGCAAGCCTGACGATTTCCGCGAAGGTGGAAAAGATAGGAACCAACGCATTTTTCGGTTGCAAGAAGTTAAAGAAATTAGACATCAAATCCAGGAAATTAAATGCCAAAGGATTGAATAAAAAAGCCTTCAAAGGCATTCCTGCGAAGACGCTTGTCCGGGTTCCCAAGGATAAGAAGAATATATATCAAAAGCTGCTTTGCCAGAAGGGACTGGGCAAAAAGAATAAAATAAGATAGAAATGGAAAACAGCAGAAGGCATTGGACTCCGTAAAAACGTTGTCTGATGCCTTCTGTTTGCTTGAAAAAGCATTGGAATCTGTTATAATGGGGATATCTAGAAAAAGGAAGGTAGAAAGATGTATGGCAAGAAAAATTGGAATCGGACATCAGGATTTTGAAAAAGTAAGGGTAAATGACAATTTTTATATAGATAAGACAGATTTTATTAGAGAATGGTGGGAAACAAATGATGAAGTAACGCTGATTGCTCGCCCCAGGAGATTTGGAAAGACGCTGACGATAAGTATGTTAGAAAAATTTTTTTCAATAAATTATGCAGGACGTGGAGAATTGTTTGAGGGATTATCTGTTTGGCAAGAAGAAGAGTATAGGAATTTACAGGGCACGTATCCGGTTATCAGCCTTTCTTTTGCAAATGTAAAAGAAAAGGATTATGTGATGACTGTTCAGCGAATTAGTCAGATTGTAACAGAATTATATAATGATAACCGTTTTCTTATGGAAGGGGATTTGTTTTCGGAGGAAGAAAAGACGTATGAGGCTGTAAAAAATCTTGTGTCTATGAACTTTAGACTTTCCTGATAAGAATTAGATATGTAAGATTTTTTTGTAGGTTTTATGTTTTTGAGGCTGTCGAATCACTTCTTCTATTTATAGTATAACCAATGGGAAACAGTTTATACATTTTTTCCTGTTTTTTTGTATGACAAACAGGCATTGTATCTTATTGCTCTTTCCGTGGGCTCTGCCCACACCCGGCCTCTGGAATAAGGCTGGGATTTTCTGGCAATACTATCAATGCCGATGGAATAAGGCTGGGATGGCAGGGATTTTCAAATGTTGCCATCCCGGTCTTTTTGTTTACAGATATTCCGTGAGACGTTCCCCATACAGGACAATCAGCTGGTTCAGGACTTGGTCCCAGTTGCGGTATCTCTGCGTCCATTTCTTCGTTACGTTCTGGCTTGCCAGATATAGCATCTTTTCCAGAGATGTGTCGCTGGGGAACACGCTCTTTGTCTTGGTCACTTTCCGGTACTGGCGGTTCAGCCCCTCTATGATGTTGGTGGTGTACATGATCCGGCGGATGTCATCCGGAAACTGAAAGAAAGGGCTGACATCTTCCCAGTTATTTTCCCAGTTGCTAATGGCATAAGGGTATTTTCTTCCCCACATTTCTTTTATGTTTTCCAGCTCTGAAAGGGCTGCCGCCTCGTTCGGGGCATTGTAGACCGCCTTGAAGTCGGAGGCAAATTTTTTCAGGTCTTTGTAGCTCACATATTTGAATGAGTTGCGCAGCATATGGATGACGCACCGTTGTATCTCTGCCTTTGGAAATACCGCCTGTATGGCCTCTTTGAACCCCGGCAGTCCGTCCACGCAGAAAAACAGTACATCCTTCACGCCCCGGTTGTGCAGGTCATTCAGCATCCCCAGCCAGAACTTGCTGGTCTCGTTTGCCCCGACGGTAATGCTCAGGATCTCCTTGTAGCCTTCTGCTGTCACGCCCAGCACAACATAGGCCGCGCGGCTTAGTATCCGCCCATCTGCCTGACAGCCCCTCAATGGTGGGAGCGCATCCTTTCGCCACCAGATTGTACCGAGGGTCTACGCACTCGTTGCGGAGTGTTTCTTTGGTGGCATATGCCTTTAAATGCTGGATTTGTGCTCGGATGCCTGTCTTTGCGTCAGGGAAGCTGGCACCCTGTGTGCCACTGCCAGTGGCCCCAATCCCAGAGAAGTTGTTCTGGGACAGTTTCACGTCCCCCTTAAACTTCCAGTACCCTGTTTCCAGGCAGGACTGGCAAAACGCCAGATCGCCACGGACTCCCTCTGCTTCCCCCTCTGAAATGTAGAGCTGCGCCAGCTGTTCTGCATCCACGCCATTCAGCTTCGGTGCGCTGTTCTTGGAAATGAGGAACGTCGCCAGTATTGAAGCGGGGATTTGTGCTTTACCCATAATAGCTGTCCCCAGCTTTGCGTTGACCTTTGCGGCAATGTCCCCGTGCCTATTGTAGAGGTAATCCCCTGGACACGCCTTGTTTGCGAAGTCCCTGTGTACAGTCATGTTTGCGCCGTTTAAGTGCTTCACTCGCACGTTCTTGTCTGTTGACCAGACGAGCTTCTCGATGCCGTTTCTCCTGCAGATGTCCGCCGCCAGCTCGATCAGGGCCTTGTATGCGGCATCGGTCACGGCGTATGGGTGCGTGGTGTCGCTTGCTACCTCGATAGTGATTGCCCTGTTATCGTTTTCTGCGCTGGAGCTGCACCAGCTCCTGTCTTTTTCCTCCACGCACAGACCGATGGAGCCGTCTTTGCCCACGGCGTAGTTGCAGCTTGCCTGTCGGCCTGTCCCTGCGAAATAATCACAGGTCTGCTTTGCCGTCCACTGACCGACCACGCAGTGGATTGTGATGGTGTCGATGGCGTGGTTCCGGGGGCTTGTCCTGTTCTTGCTGAGCTTGGTGTAGCCTGCCAGCGGTGAATTTGTATAGCTCATATGTACCATCCTTTCTTGATGCCTGTGTTTCCCTGGTTACTTTGAGGATGCCAGCTTTTTGGGAAGCTCGAATACTGCGGCTTCGATCATGGCATCCAGTTCTTTTTCATCAACGATCACTCCACGCTCCGAAAGCCAGTTTAAGACGTATGCTTTCTTTTCCTTGCCTTTGCCGCTCTGGTTGTAGAGCTGTTCGGCGGCAGTGACGGCAATCTGTACGAGCGTTGCGATCTCTTTCTGCTGTGCTGCGGTGGTCTTACTCCGAATATAGGGAACCGCCACGGCGGTGA
>CAJUOE010000277.1 GCA_910587895.1 uncultured Lachnospiraceae bacterium | reverse complement strand
CATCCCGTCTTCCATGTTCTGATGGATCATATCCACCTTCCAGTATTCGTTGTTGAACGTCTCTAGCTTTCTTCGCATTCAGGTCTGCAAGCGCAGCGTCTACTTCTGCCTGTGTGGCGCCGTCTTTGGCTGCAACTGCCTTTGCTGCATTCAGCGATGCCTGGAATGCACTCCAAGTTGCTGCGGTGTAGTCAGAGGCGTTCAGGTTGGTGCATCCTGTGATTGCCGCATTCAATGCTGTCTTGTCAACGTTACGGACAAGCGCTGCTGCCTTAAAGTTATCAAGCGCCGTCTGGATTTCCGTCTTTGTCACGCTGCCCTTCTTAGCATCGTCTGCAAGACGGTCTGCAACCTTTTTCAATGCTGCGTATGCATTCTGGTATGCTGCCCAGCTCTCAGCGGTATAATCTGCTTCCTTCAAATCTGCACTCGCTGCCGTTGCGTTATCATATTCTGTCTTCAGCTCTGATACCTTATCTGCATCCGGTTTCTGTGCATCTGTCGGCACAAGTCCGTTCATTGCATCTTCCAAGGCCTTCGTTGCTGCCTGAACCTCTTCTTTCGTTACGCTGGTGCTATTTTGCATAGCTTTCAGGTCGTTCAGTTTTTCCTGGAACGCTGCCCAGCTCTCGTCCGTGTAATGTGCTTTCCTGAATGTGCCGGCCTCGGCAATGGCTGCTGCCATCGCATCTTTCTCTGCCTCTCCTACGGCATGTGCCTCGTTAGGTACGAGCTGTCCAGCTGCTGTGCCAAGCGCTTCGATTGCTTTTTCAATTTCATATCTGGTAATATTTGTCGTCTTTTCTTCACTGTCAGCTTCGTCAAGCGCTGCCTTTAAGGCGTTCAGCTTATCCAAGGCCGCCTTGTAACCTGCCCAGCTATCAGCCGTGTAATGAGTCTGGTTCGTGTTCGCGCCTGCGATCGCATCTGCCAGGCTCTTCTTCACTGCGCTGTTCGGCTCCTGTGCGGATACCGGCGTAAGAGCCGCAGTTGCTTCCTCCAATGCTGCAAGCGCATCATTTGCTGCTGCTATGGTTGCCTTATCCTGTGCAAGAATCCTCTCCAGGGCTGTGATTGCTTTCTGGTAAGTCTCCCAGCTTGCAGGCGTGTAATTTGCCTCTACACGCTCTTCTGCCTCTGCCTTAGCAGCATCAAGCTTGCCCTGCATCTCCGTCTTCTTATCTCCGCTGAGAATGAACTCCGGTTTTACTTCGAGGGCGTCAATCTTGGCCTGTAAAGCCGCTGCTGCTGCGTCATAGGACTCCAACCTCTTTGCCTGCTCCTCTTTTGCAGTTGCAAGGGCTGTTTCCAGAGCGCTCCAGGTTTCCGCAGTATACTCATCCTTATATGCTGCCAGTTCTTCTGCTGTCTCTATTACGGCATTCAGTTCTTCCTTGCTGCCGCATTTCTTCAGCTTGCTCTCTACCGTATCTTCACCCTCTAAGGATGGAAGGGTAGCGATTGCTGCTGTAATATTAGCTGCTGTTGCATCTGCGGTTCCCAATACTGTCTTTGCTGCTGCCAGTTTGCCTGTCAGGTCATCCCAGCTCGCGCTTGTGTATGTTTCCTCAACTAAGTCGCTTAACTCAACCTCTATCGCTTCAATCAGGCTTCGTAATGCAGTCACATCTACCAATCCTGCCATTGCTGTCTCCAGAGCCGTCTTCTTAGCAGCAAGCGTCTCTGCATCTGTTGGCTTTGCATATTCAGCTACTGCTTCTTCATAAGCTGTCCAGAACGCTGTCCAGCTGCCAGCAGTATAATCCGTTTCCACCTTTTCCTTTGCCTCGTCAAGCAATGCCTTTAACGGCTCTCTGTCAATTGAGGTATCAATAGAAAATACATTACATACAAATGTTATTTCTTCTGTTTTCTCACCAATGGTAAGCTTTGCTGTCAATGTTACCTCTTTCGCCTCTGCTCCCTGTGCGGGAAGCGTAACCACCTTTGACTCTGCATTGATCGTAGTGCTGTCACTTGACTCCCAGGTAACAGCTGCCGCTCCAATGGTTGCCGGAAGGTCAATCTTATTCTCCTCGCCAAGCGCGTCCTGGGACACGTTTACTTTATAGGAGCCATCTTCCTGCAGCAATGCATAGGCATCTATTTTATCCATCACATGAGCAATCAGGTCCTCTTTGGCATTATCCATGGGGAGCTGCGCCCTATATGCATCAATATATCCTACCTGCTCTTCGTCAAGTGCAACATTATAAATGCGTACATCTTTGATGGAGCCGTTGAAATCCGGGTCATTGCCGCCGTTTCCGTTATGCGCATACGCGCAGTTTCCAAGATAAGCGTATTTCGTTCCATTTTCGTAATTCCATGCTGCCGTCATGGTTGTCTCTGTGGCTTCTGTTCCCTTTTTCACACCGTCAAGGTAAAGCGTAATGGTTTTTCCATCTAATACAACGGTTACATTATGCCATGCATTCAAGGCAAACGGTCCCTGCCCAAGATTGAATCCTGTATGGGCATTCCATCCATTGTCTGACATAAACGCCACGAAGGAACTGTTCATATACAAATGTTTCGATGCGCCGCTGTTATCTCCAACAACCGTACCGATACCAAAGAAGTTTCTTGCTGCCTTTGCATTTACCTGCATGGAGAATGTCATGCGATCGGTAACTTTCAATTTATCTACCGGCATTTTAATCATATTCTTTAATGCCGCATTTTCCCCTTTGAAGGTTGCTCCATTTTCCTTGGTAAATGTCACTTCGCCAACTTTTTCTGCATCCGCATGTCTGCGCGAGCTGTCGCTGGTGTCTTTATCAAACTTGTACCATGCAGACAAATCTTCCTGCAATTCATCCAGGTCTTTCAATTCGACTGTCTGTGCTGCCTTCAGTTTTTCAGCCTCTTCTACAACTTCTTCTTCCGTAATCTCTGCGGAATCATATTTTTCCTGCGCTGCATTGATGGCATCTTCTAATGCTTGCAGAGAATCCTTCGAATAAATTCCTCTTTCTTTAGCATCCTCAAGAAGTTCTTTTGCTGCATTGATTGCCCTGAGAAGCGGCCTCTTGTTGATTCCGTCATTTTTAAGGACTTTCAGTGTATAGGTTATTTCCTCTGCCCTGTCCTCGTAGCCCTTTACAATAATCTTTGCCTTCAATGTGACAGTCGCATCTTCGTCAGTCGGCGGTGTTACCGCACCCTTACCAGGCTGGCTTGTCACATCTATGACATCATTGTTGTCAGACGTCCATTCGATTGTCGTCTCGTATGCCATTCCGCCTGTAGGAAGCTCTAAGTCGTCCGCAACATCATTTACATCAACAGCATCACCAGACGTTGTCTTAAGGTCTTTGATCGCATCTTTGGCCTTATTCATCTGTTCCTCAAACAATGTATCGTCACAGATGGACTGAATTTCGCCCTGTGTGAGCGTTGCGTTATAAACTTTGAACTCGTCAATCGCGCCTGCGAAGTCATTATCCGGCCATGTGGTATATCCCAGATAGTTCTGGCCACCGCTGAGACTGGAAATATCAATTCCCTCATTTGTTACCGTATTTTGTAACACACCATTCTTATACAAACTCATGGTATGCGCATCACTGTCTACTACAATCGCGTAATGATACCATTGATTCTGAACTGCCGGCGTACCTGTTGCCGCTCCCTTGGTTTCGCTTCCCGTTCTAAATTCCGCACGAAGATCTTTATGATTGATAAAGCCAAGGTAATCAGTTCCATTGTTATAAATTCCCGCATCATTTTTCGTTCCTTTTGTCAGCAGGGAAACTGCAAAACTATTCTGCTGTGTATTGGTCTTGCAGAACATAGAAACTGTAATATTTCTTTCATCAGCCTCGTTCTCGCCCACTTTCAGCAAGTTATCCGGCAACTGAACGTATCCTACATTCTTCGCGCCGCCCGGGAAATATGCCGCGTTCCCTTTCAGCCCTTTTTCAATCGTTACCTCACCGTTCTTGGTTCCAAATTTCTCACTTCCGGGAACCGCATCTTTCAGGCCATCGCTGCCCTTATCAAACGTGTAATCTGCGATTACGTAATCCGCCTTGTCTTTGACAGTAAGCTTTATCTTCAGCTCAACCGCACCAACTTTTCCTACAAGTTCTCTTGGCGTCGTCGTTACTGTTGCATAGTCGTCCTCTGTCACGCTGCTCCAGTCTACTTTTACGTTTTCTCTTTCAGCGCCGCTGCTGAATTTCGCTGTTACTGTCTCTGGAAGAGCCGGCCTTACGCCAATTCTCGTAACCATATCCGGTACTTCCGTAACAATTTCTGTTACCACATCTTCATTGTAAGTCAATGTGAACTTGGGCGTATCGCCGCTTGTTGTGAGAGTATTATCTCCTTCTTCCTCGGACAAAACATAAGTCTTTCCATCCGTATGCGTCCAGACCTTATCTTCATCGGTCGGCGTATATGTATAGGAATCTGCAACTCTATATGCTACTTCTTTGGTTTTCAGAGGCGTGGTCTCACCTTTTTTCATATACTCGACGGTAATGGATTTTGCCAGTCTGACTTTGTAATCATGGCTCCATGTTACACCGCCTTCCAAAGTTCCAGACGCCGTCAAAAGCACATCACTTCCGTCTGCTACCTTTACCTCTCCATCATTCCCAATCTTATCCGGGTTGTTGGACGTCCAGGTAAGAGCCATTCCATCATAAGTTTCCGGAAGATTGAGGTTTTTCGAGATGCAATCCTCGCTGTCGCCCTCTGCCAATGCGCCGAAATTCTTGAACGGCATCTGATCTAGGTAGGATGCATAGACCTGGATGGCGCTTAATTCCTTATTGTATACATTGACATCATCAAAATAGCCATTGAAAGATGCGTCCCAGTTATTTGTACCCAACCAAATACTCTGATCAGCTCCATTCATTGCTTCCTGCGCTGTGTCAGAATTTACCAGTTTCCCATTGATGTAAACATCTAAATCCGCACCAGACTGAGCCAAGGTTATCATCTTCCATTCCCCTTGGTTAAAATAAGGTTCTGCTATTGTCTTGTAGCCTTCACGTGTCCATACTTTAGCCTTCTGTGCATCACCTTTACATCCTGCCAATCCTACCCATTTTTCAGGATTATGATATCCCACAAAAAGCATGGCTGTATTTTCTGGAATACTACTTTCTGCTTTCAACCATGCAGACACTGTATAGGTAGTGCCAAGATTTGTATGGGGCAATTTCATCCCATAAGTTCCTGTCCTAACCGCCTTATCATCGACAAAATCCGTTTTACCCTGTCCATATACAGCGTCTCCTGAATATGGATTCAAACCTTTCGTCTGTAAAACAACACCATCTCCAAGCGTTCCATCAAAGTTATAAGTTCCCACAGCATCTTCCGGGGTCACCGTCCTTGCTGCCGGGCCTTCTGCCTTTGCCGTAGTTACATTCCCCGTGAAGACAGACGTAACTACCATGGCACATGCGAGCAGTCCGCTCACAAATTTCTTAAATTTCATATTGCAGTTCTCCTTTCCATAACTTCTTTCCATTCCTTTTGTCCTAAAGTAACCGTTTCCTCACTTCCACTCCTTTCCCTTCCTCCTTTCACGTTAGTCATGAGTATTCATTTTCAAATTTTATCATTTCTTTCGATATTTTTCAAGCACTTTTACTAAATAAATGACATTTTTTTACTATTTTAATGGAAAGTTTTTACGAAACACTCATGGCAAATGACAAAAAAGATATGCATAAATTCTAAAAAACATAAGATATCGTCTTTTATTTTGATATTTTCCCTTTTAGGCTTGCAATATGTTTATTTCTGATATACGATATGCTTAACAAGAGAGCCGAAAGCTACATAATACCTAGCCGCTGGCAAATAGTTTACTACAAAAAGCAGCGCCTTAGTTTGTCAGACCGAGGGCGCTACTTTTTGCGCATAATGTAGATAACAAGCGTTGAATGCTATTCTTTGCCGAATGGCAAATGAAAATCAGAACGCACGACTGTGCATTTGGCTAACCGAACTGCTACTGTTCATAGTTTTCCTTTCGGTTAGCCGCAATTATTTATGTCAAATTCTGTTTTGGTTCCGTTCCATGTTCATCCAGATACTTCTGGACATCCTCTTTAAACTTCACCCAGGCGTCTTCATGTTCCACATAATAAATCGGACAATCCTTCCCGGTAACATCATAGTGCCGGATGACACTCTCTACTGGAAGATTGAATTTCCCGCAGAGCCATGCAGTTAATTCCACCAGTGAATCATACGTTTCCTGTGTAAACTTTCCCGTCTCATCCTGATGGCAGCATTCAATCGCCAGCGTGTCCTCATTGCGCTCATTGGAGGCATAACAAATCTCTGAACTCGGTATGCACTGGATAATTTTTCCATCAATGCCGACCACAAAATGGCTGCTCGCCTTTGTCTTCTGCGTCTCTTTTAAGCTCTCAAAATAACTTCGGTTCTGTTCTGCCGTAGTTCCGGGATTCGCCGTGTAATGCACGACAATCCCCTTCACTTCCTTCAAAGCCATCTGGGGCCTGGAATACTGATTGGGGGTCAGAAGGTCTACCGTAAAATCCGGAGCCTCCTCAATTACTTTCTGCTGAAATCCCTCTTCTGTCTTCGTCTCCTGTTTCGTCATCTGCTGCACTGGAATACTCCGGTGCGCCTCAACCGACTCTGGTTTCTCATCCCTGAGCAATAGCTTTGTCAGGACAAATACCAGCACCAGTACGCACGCGCACGAAATGGTACACCGCTTTATAATCTGAACTGTCCTCTTACGCTTTCTCCTGCGTTTTCTTGCCAGATACTGATCCCTTCTTCTACGTTCTTCACTCGTCACTGTAATCTCTCCGCTTCCTCTATGTAACTGTGGTAAATTAATTTCATTGGTTCTTTCAATTATAGTTATAGTATACACCCTTTCACTGCAAAAAGAATTAATATTCTTTAAATTTTTTGTAAGAATATTGTTATTGCATCTAAAGTTTTCTCTAACATTTCCTCCGTATGCGCAAGGGACAAAAATACAGCCTCAAACTGCGAAGGGGCAAGATAAATCCCCTGTTCCAGCATGTGATTGTGGTATTTTGCGAACAGTTCCGTATCTGAAGTCTTCGCACTTTCGTAATCTTTTACGTCCTGTTTCGTAAAATAAAGGCAACCCAGGGAACCGACATGGTTCACCTGCCAGGGACGTCCCGTTTCCCGCAGCAGGCGTTCTATGCGCCCGAAAAACCAGTCGCCCTTTTCATTTAATTCCCGGTAATATTCGGGATGCTCTTTTAAAATTGTAAGCTGCGCCATCCCTGCCGCCATGGCTACTGGATTGCCGCTTAACGTCCCTGCCTGGTATACGCCGCCCAAGGGCGCAACCAGTTCCATGATCTGCCTTTTTCCGCCGTATGCACCGACCGGCATACCGCCGCCAATGATTTTTCCAAATGTGGTGAGGTCGGGCGTAACGCCATAATACCCCTGCGCGCCGTCGATTGCCAGCCGAAATCCGGTGATTACCTCGTCAAAAATCAGCAGTGCGCCATATGTGTCACAAAGTTCCCTTAATCCTTTTAAGAACCCCTCTTCCGGCGGCACCACGCCCATATTTGCCGCCACAGGCTCTACAATCACTGCTGCTATCTCCTTCGGGCAGCGCGCAAAATGCGCCTTTACGCTGTCCAGATCATTATAGTTCGCTGATAAGGTGTCCCTGGCGCATCCCACAGGAACGCCAAGGCTGTCCGGCACGCCCGCCGTCATCACGCCGGAACCCGCCTGCACTAAAAGCCCATCCGAATGCCCATGGTAACAGCCTGAAAATTTGATGATTTTATCACGTCCAGTAAAACCTCGTGCAACACGGATTGCGCTCATCACCGCCTCAGTTCCGGAATTTACCATGCGCACCATTTCCATGGATGGAACCAGCTCGCAGACAAGCTCTGCCATCTCAACTTCCGCAGCCGTGGCCGCGCCAAAGCTCAATCCCCGCTGGCAAATGTCCTGTACGCATTTTACGACCTCCTGATGGCTGTGCCCGAGGATCATCGGCCCCCAGGAGCCGACAAAATCAAGATAACAGTTCTCATCCTCATCATAGAGGTATGCACCCCTGGCGCTTTTGATAAACCGGGGCGTTCCTCCCACCGGGCCAAATGCCCGCACCGGCGAATTGACGCCGCCTGGAATCATCTTCTTAGCCCTTTCCAATAAACATTTTGAATTATTCATCCGATTCTCCCATCATCTATATGCTTTGCGTTTTTCATCCAATTTTCCCATCATCCATACGTTTGTGTTTTTCATCCAATTTTCCCATCATCCATGCATTTTGCAAGTTCTTCTGCAAAATATGTAATGTACAAATCTGCTCCTGCGCGGTATGCGCCTACCGCCATCTCACACATCACACGTTCCTCGTCAATAAATCCTGCCTGTGCCGCGGCTTTTACCATCGAATACTCTCCGCTGACGGAATAAGCTGCCATAGGAACATCTGTGCAGTCTTTCATCTCCCGAATCAAATCGCCGTATGCCAGCGCCGGTTTTACCATCAGGATATCGGCTCCTTCCGCCACATCTAAAAGCGCCTCTTTTCTTGCCTCCCTGCGGTTGTGGTAATCCATCTGGTAGGATTTTCGGTCTCCAAATGACGGCGCGGAATCCGCAGCCTCCCGAAACGGCCCATAAAAAGACGAGGCAAATTTTACAGCATAGGACATAATCGGCGTATTCACGTAACCATTTTCATCCAACACCTGGCGGATACGCGATACCCTCCCGTCCATCATATCCGAAGGGGCAACCATGTCTGCACCCGCCTGTACCTGGGACAGGGCTGTCTTTGCCAAAAGTTCCAGCGTCCGGTCATTGTCCACGTCCTGGCCGCAGAGCACGCCGCAATGTCCATGGGAAGTATACTCGCACATGCAAACATCCCCAATCAGGTACAAATCTGGACAGGCTTCTCTTGCCTTGCGAAAAGCCTTCTGCACAATCCCATCCTGCGCATAGGCGCCGCTTCCAAGCGCATCCTTCTTATCCGGAATTCCGAACAGCATCACGGAACGCACCCCCACGTCGCAAAGCTCCTCCAGCTTTTCTTCCATGCAATCCACACTGTAGCGGTACTGCCCTGGCATGGAGCGAATTTCCTCTTTGCAGTTATTTCCCTCCTGCACAAACATTGGATACATGAGGGAAGACTTGTCCATGCGCGTCTCACGCACCATTTTCCGTAAAATTTCATTGCCGCGCAGACGGCGCGGCCTCTGTATAAGGTTCATTTTTCCACCTCCAGACAGGCGTCCACCAGGCTGTCAATCGTTGCACGTTTCGCCGTCACAGTCTTCATCCCCAGTTCCTGCGCAGCCGATTCGGTCTGAACTCCGATGCAGACCGCCTGAACCAGCCCGAAGTCGAGTCCTTTAGCTGCTCTCGCAAACCCACGGACGGTTGATGCGCTCGTAAACACTGCCATATGAATCAATCCCTGTGCAAACTGCCTGTTTATATCAAACATTTGAAACGAATTTACATATTCCGTCCGGTAAATCGGAACTTCCGTAATCTCAGCCCTGACACGCTTTTCTATTTCCTGGATCAACTGCGGGTTTCCCTGCGCAGCACGTGGAATTAAAATCCGCTCTCCATCCCTGCAGGTCTCGCCGAGCAGGATGCCAAGATGGCGTGCGTCATAAATTTCCGGCATCAGCTGACAAATCAGTCCTCGCTCCGATAGCGCCTTTGCAGTTCCCGCTCCGATGGCGGCAAGTTTCACCTGTCCAAGCGAACGAATGTCACATTTGTTTTCTTTCATTTCATCAAAAAAGATTTCTACCCCGGTTGGCGAGGTAAATACAAGATACTGATAATCTGAGAGCCGTTCCAGTTCTTTCCAGAGCTTTCGATTATTTCGGATGCGCTCCAGACGAATCGTTGGAACCTCCAATACTTCCGCTCCCAGCCGCCGCAGCCTGTCCGCCAGCGTTTTTCCGCGCTCCTTCGGCCTTGTCACAAGCGCTTTTTTGCCGGAAAGCGGTAACTTCTCATACCACGCAAACTGATTTCCCAGTGTGCAGACTTCCCCGATTATAAGGATAGCCGGCGTCTGCACCCCCTGCTTATGCACCTCTTTCGGAAGGTTGGCAAGAGTGGAAATGATTTTCTTTTGTCCGGCGCAGGTTCCCTGCTGCAAAACCGCCGCCGCTGTCTGCGGCTCCATGCCCGCTTCAAGCAGCCCGCCGCAGATTTCTTCTAAATTAGAAACCCCCATGAGAAAGACCAGCGTCCCGGAAAGACGCACCAAAACCTCATAATCAAGCTGCAAGGGTTCCCCATGTTTGCGATGTCCGGTAAACACATGCACGGATGAGGCAAAATTCCGATGCGTGACCGGAATCCCCTGATAAGCGGGAACTGCAAACGCCGAGGTAACACCCGGTACAATCTCAAAAGGGATGCCGCGCTCTGCCAGAAGCTCCAGTTCTTCTGCTCCCCTGCCAAATAAAAAGGGGTCTCCCCCCTTTAAACGCACCACGCATTTCCCTTCCAATGCTTTTTCGAGCAGAAGGTTGTTGATTTCCTCCTGCTCCATCGTATGGCATCCCATATGTTTGCCTGCATCTATCAGCTCCGCTTTTTCCGGTATCAAGGCAAAAATCCCTTCGCCCACAAGGCTGTCGTATACTACAACCTCCGCCTGCATAAGGATTTCCCTGCCTTTTACCGTGATAAGCCCCGCATCTGCGGGGCCTGCCCCCACCAGAAATACTTTTCCTGTCATTGTCCTTTCACATCCTTTGGCATGACTTCTTTCAGATAACTTTTATGCTGCCCCTGCTGTTCCTTGAATTCTTCCTGCGTTTCCTTCTGCACACGCCTGATTTCTTCCAAAAGCTCCTTTGCAGAAATCAGCGCGCAGCCCTGTCCCCGGATGATAATCTGCTCCAGGCCGTCTGAGGTAGCGACCGTAACCCGATAAGTCCTGCCATGCTGGTGTGCAAACTTCTCAATATACTGGTCGGCAGTCTCCGCCTCTTTCGTAAACACGACGTGGATATTATGGTAATCCACGACTTCCGTGCGGTGGTTCTGCACCCGGTAGGCATCAAAAACGACAATCAGATGGCAGCCGCGGATTCCCTGGTAATTGCTCATAATGTCAAGAAGCCTGTCCCGCGCACTGTCTATATTATGCTTTGCCAGCTCCTTTAATTCCTGCCATGCAAAAATAATGTTATAACCGTCCACCAGAAAATATTCTTCCTTCTTCTCCGGCATCGTAAATGTGCGCGTTAGCGACGGAACACGTTCCTTTGTCGCCGGACGCCGCCTTTGATAGCCCTTGCGCGCCGATTCCTTGTCATGCTTATTGGCATTCAAAGTCTTCGACAAGATCGCCTCCACCTCGTCTTCCCCGATCCATTCCTCTTCCCGCTCCACCTCCTGCGTACGCCGTCTTATGCCAACTTGCGCATCAGAATCATCCGGCTCCTCTGCTCCATTTAAAATACGGCTTACAAACGCCGGCGTGGGAAGATGCATCTGTGCCCTGACTTCCTCCCATTTTACCACAAATCCTGCGCCGTGTACGCAAAAAACAGAATCGGCAGAATTTTCCACATCACGCTCCGCCTCATAACCGATCTGTGCAATGACCTCCTCTGCGTTATGACAGGGCGCATATCCTTTCAACGCGCAAAAGATGCGTCCTTCCCCTCTGGTGTACTGCGCGACCTCCCGCGGATAATCCTGCATCTCTGACACCGGAGCTGTCCCGACAAGCGCCGTCATCCCATTTGACAAAGGAGACAGTTCAAAACTTCCGTGCATCCGTTCCATATCCGTCATCGCGCGTCCAATCGTCTGTTCCGGCACTTCCAACCGAAATTCGTAAACCGGCTCTAACAACACAGACTCCGTTTGCATCAGGCCGTGGCGCAACGCGCGGTAAGTCGCCTGCCGAAAATCGCCGCCCTCCGTGTGCTTGAGATGTGCGCGCCCGGCTGCCAGCGTAATCTTCATATCGGTAACCGGCGAGCCCGTCAGCACGCCTTTATGTTCTTTTTCCATGAGATGCGTCAAAATAAGACGCTGCCAGTTACGATCCAGTACGTCCTCACTGCAAGCGGATGCAAATACCAGTCCGCTGCCCTCTTCTCCCGGCTCAAGCAAAAGGTGTACCTCCGCATAATGCTTCAGCGGCTCATAATGCCCAACCCCTTCTGCCGGACGGGCAATCGTTTCTTTGTAGAGGATATTTCCCACGCCGAATGACACTTCTACGCCAAACCTCTCCCGGATCAGGCTTTTTAAAATTTCCAGCTGGATTTCCCCCATCACCTGCACACGGATTTCCTGCAAAGCCTCATCCCAGACAATGTGAAGTTCCGGTTCTTCCTCCTCAAGCTGATAGAGGTTTGCCAGCATTTTAACCGCATCACATCCCTCCGGCAGCATCATCTGATACGTCAGCACCGGCGCCAAAAGTGGGGCGGCAGAATCCTTTTCCATCCCCAGTCCTTCCCCGGGACGACTTTTAGTCAGCCCTGTCACCGCACATACCATTCCCGCCTCTGCCTCCTGCACCAGTTCAAATTTCTCACCGGAATAAATGCGGATCTGGTTTACCTTTTCCTGATTGTCCGTAAGCATAGCCTTGACTTTCAGGGTTCCGCCTGTCACTTTCAGATGGCTCAGACGGTTCCCCTGCGCATCATGCGAAATCTTAAAAATCTTCGCTCCGAATTCCTGCGGATAATCAATGCTTTTCGCATACCGCTCAAATCCATCCAGAAATTCCCGCACACCTTCCAGTTTCAATGCCGAACCAAAATAACAGGGAAATAATTTCCTCTGCCAGATCATATCCCGCATCTGTTGCTCATTTACCTCACCGTGTTCCAGATAAAATTCCAGCACGTCCTCCTGGCACATGGCGGCATTTTCAAAAAAAACATCCGCATCTTTTTCCGTAAAATCAAGACAGTTTTCGTCTAATTTGTCTTTTAATTCTGCGAGCAGCTCCCCCTTGTCCGTATCCGGCCTGTCCATCTTATTCACAAATAAAAACACCGGAATCCGGTACTTCTTAAGCAGCTGCCACAGCGTGCGCGTGTGCCCCTGCACGCCATCCGAACCGCTGATTACAAGAACCGCATAATCCAGCACCTGCAGGGTGCGCTCCATTTCCGCCGAAAAATCCACATGTCCCGGCGTATCCAGGAGCGTAACATCGGTATGTGGAAGTTTCAGCACCGCCTGTTTGGAAAAAATCGTGATTCCCCGCGCGCGTTCCAGCTCATCCGTGTCCAAAAATGCGTCCTGATTGTCCACCCTGCCCAGTTTGCGGATGCTGCCGCTCTCATATAATAAGGCCTCGGACAGCGTAGTCTTGCCCGCGTCTACGTGGGCGAGCAAGGCAATCGTGAGATTTCTTTTCGGTTTGTTTTGAGAATTTTGCATTTCATTCACCTGATTCCTTACTATATACAATCTACCATTTTCATGAAAAGCGCGCAACTGTTTTTAATCTTCATTGCGGATTCTCTCAACCAGCGAATATTTCTGCTGTTTCTTTAAGCAGACGATTGTGATGATCATCGGGATACCCACCATACCGATTACATACAATAAGATTGCTGCCACCGGAAAACGGTATTCCAGATAGCTGGCTGATTTTTGCATCATGCTGATAAATCCAAATCCCGCTGCGCTGCCTAAGGTGATTGTCAGCAAAATGTTTGGCAATGTAAGGAAAAAACTTTCCGAAAGCAGCATATTCCGAACCTGCCGCTCCTCCATGCCAACGGATTCCAGCATGGACAATTGTTTTTTTCTGGACATGATGCTGCCGCAAACCGTATTGACCAGATGAAAGACGCCAAACATGATCACAAAAGCCGCGATACCATATATCTGCATCTCCAACTCAGGTATTTGAGCGGCATCTTCCAATTTCTGCTCCCGCAGTGTCCGCAATGACAAATCATCATAACGGCTTACCAACGCCCTGAGTTGCTCTTCTGCCTGCGCGCCGTTTTCCTCAAAATCGTCCACGGATATGGAAAACGACTGTGCCGTATTCATTCCCGCCCATAATTTCTTCATCGTTGCATCAGACATACAAAATGTCGTTCGCTCGGGATGTGAGGCTGCCTTCTCTTCCGAAACGGCAGCTATTTCCAGTTCTATCGTATGCTCCTCCCCGTCAAAGTAGCTGATTTGCAATTTTTCTCCAGGCGTAAACACAATTCCGTTTACCTTCTCGCAAAAACCGCTGTCTGTGATGAAAATTGCATCGTGCCTGGCCATGTATGCGTAAGTGTTATGCCCCTCTGCCGGCAGTTCAAAATACTCCGCATCTTCGCTGGAAAGTGGGCAAAACGGCTGTGTAAATACAGCGCCCTGATAAGAAATTACCCCCGTGGCCGTCCTTTCTATATGCACGTCTTTCACATGGGGAATCGCTCGAATCTCCTCTGCAAGCGCATCACTGAGCGTTCCCTTTCGCTGAAAATCTGTAATGCCATACGTCTTTGGCGCGCCATGAGGGTCATAGGAATATTCTAAATAATACTCGCAGTCACGAAAGACGCCCTGTCTGGAAAACGCCTCCCTGTCCCAGGATGCAATCCATGTCGCCGCCACCATAAAAAGGATACCGCCGAGCGCAAGCGACATGGTGGTAAGCCCCAGCCTTTTCGGATTATTTCTGATTTCCATTTGCGCCAATGTAAATGGGCTTAGAAATTTATGTTTTTTCTTGCCTGTTTCATCCCCTCTGCCCGCATCCATATTGTATTTTGACGCTTCAATTGGGGAAACTTTTGACGCCATGGAGGCGGGTTTTCCTATGGAAATCTGCACAATCAAAAATTCCAATGCGGCAATCACCAGCGATACCGTTCCATACTCTGCCAAATCCCATCCCTCAGGCATGGCAATGCAGATAACCAAACCGCCTAGCAAAAGGCCAGCGGGAATTGCAATAACACTCAAGAGCAGTCCTTCCCGGCGTATCATCTTTTTCACCTGTTTTTCAGTCATGCCAATCGTCAGAAACTGTCCAATCTGCCGCGCCCGCGCCGCCACGGAAAAATAAAAAATACTGTAAATTACAATACTGCTGGCGGTAAAAAACAGCAGGGACACAAAGAAAATCGTGTAAATTCCTGCATTTCCCTGCGTTTCCTTTGTCCGCTGCCCGAGGATAAAGAGGGACAGGACGCATATCAGCGCGGTAACCAATAAAATGGATAACAGGGAAATCAGGCTTGATGATTTTTTGGCCAGCAAATTGTTTGCGGCAATGCGGTAAATAATGTTACTGTTATTATTTTTGTCCAGTCTCATGATTCCCACCTGCTTTCCACAATCCTGCCGTCCTCAATACGGATCACGCGATCGGCTGATTGCGCAATTTCGTCATTGTGAGTAATCATGACAATTGTCTGGTGGAATTCCCGGCTTGTCGTTTGCAGCAAGCCAATCACTTCCTGGCTTGTATGGCTGTCAAGATTTCCCGTCGGCTCATCCGCCAGGATTATTGCAGGCTTTGCCGCCAATGCCCTTGCAATCGCAACTCTCTGCTGCTGCCCGCCGGATAATTTATTCGGTTTCCTGTTTAACTTGTCTTCCAATCCCAACGTCCGTACAATTGTCGTAAGATACTCCCCATCCACCGTTCTTCCGTCTAACTCTACCGGAAGAACAATGTTATCGTAAACGGTTAAATTGGGAACCAAATTATAATTTTGGAAAATAAATCCTATTTTTCTCCTGCGGAAGATGGCAAGTTCATTTTTCCCCATGCCGCTTAACTCCTGCCCATCCACAACAACGCTGCCCCCGGTAGGAGCATCCAGCCCTCCCAATATATGGAGCAGCGTGCTTTTACCGGAACCGGAAGTGCCAACAATCGCAGTAAAGCTGCCCTCCTCCACTTCCATCGTCACTCCGTCAAGTGCCTTTACCAGCACAGGTTCCTTGCCATAATGTTTGATTACCTTGTTTGCGCTTAAAATGTTCATTTGCATTGTTCCTTTCTGTTTGATACTTTTACATACAAAAACTCCTGCCGGTTTCTGTAATCACTATTATAAGCTTAAATTTTATCAATCCTGTCTCAACTTCAAAGCAAAAAGTATCAAAACCGAAACAATTCATTCCGAAACATAATTGGGAAGGCAAATGGAAAAGCAGCTGCCTCTTCCGACCACAGAACGCACCGAAATATATCCTTTTTGCAGGGCTATAATATTTCTCGCAAGGTATAATCCCAGCCCCAGCCCTTCCACTTTCGATACGCCCGCCTCCCTGTAAAAGCGCTTGAATATATCGTTAAAATGTGACGTCTCAATCCCTTTTCCCGTGTCTTTCACCCGGACTTCGGTATACATTTCCCCTACGTTGACTGAAATATTTATTTTCCCATTCTCCGGCGTATATTTCACGGCATTATCCAGAACATTCTCCACAGCTTCCGCCGTCCACTTCATATCGTGGTATACCTGAATCGAAGGACGGCATTCCACGGAAATCTCAATCTGTTTTTGCTCCGCTTTTTGGATCACATGGTTGACGGCAAGCGCCAGGGTTTCAATCATTTTACTGTTTGAGGGCTTTAGAACGATCATCTCTGTCTCAAGCCTTGAGGCTTTTACCAACGCATCCAGCAAAAATTCCACTTTCCCAAGCTGTTGTCTCATAATGTCCATAAACTGCTTTGACGGCTCTGCATGAATCTCTGCATCCGTAAGCATATCGCCATACATTTTTATATTGGTCAGGGGGTTTTTTATCTGATGCGTGATTTCAGAAATCATTTCCTGCAATTCCTGTTTTTCTTTTTTATTTGCCGCGCTTTGATGCGCGACAATCCGTTCCATTTTTTCTAATTCCATTACCACTTTGGAGGTAAGCGTTTCTTTGTTCCATACATTTTCAGCGGATTTCCCATGCATAATCTGCTGCGAGTAACGACAAATTTGGGAAGACAGGGTGACAAACTGGCTGCGGAAGTAAAAATAACTTCCCAGGTTCAGGAAACAAAGAGAAAGAAAAATCCCGATTAACAGAACTTGCACGGTAAGATCCGTAACCTTACTGCAAACAAGATATCCGCCCAAAATAAGCATCAATATGTTCGCAGAAACCAACATATATTTCACCATCTTCATTCGTTCTCTCCTATCCATTTATAACCTAATCCATAGATTGTCTTGATGTATTCGTGCGTTTCGTCTGTTATCTTATTTCTTAGCCTGCTGACATTGAGCGACAATGCGTGTTCATTTACATAGTTCTCTTTTACATCCCATATCCGTTCAAGCAAAATTTCTTTTGTCAATATCTGCCCCTTGCTCTTACAGAACACCTCCAGGAGTTCAAATTCCGTCGGGGTAAGGGAAATGATCTGGCCGTCCTTTTTCACCAGATGATTTTCAAGGTCAACCGAGAGATTTCCATATTCATAAATTTGGGATTTTTTCGCACCGTAACATCTTCTCAGCACGGCGTTTATTTTTTCCATGACCACCCTGATACGAAAAGGCTTTACAATATAATCATCCGCGCCAATCTGCAATCCCTGAATCATTTCTTCTTCCAGGATATGCGCCGTCAGAAAAATAAACGGAACGTCGTAGGCTGATGCAATCTCTCTTGCAAAATCAAAACCATTTCCATCCGGTAAATTTACGTCCAGTAAAATCAAATCAATGTTTTCTCTTCCAAGGTGGTTTTTCGCCTCTTCCACGCTGCAGGCAGAGACAGGTATCATGTCAAAATTTTGAATGTTATAGCACAAACCGGCATTTAATATCTCATCGTCTTCTAAAACTAATATTTTCTTATTCATTTTGGTTTCCTCTTTTATTGGCTGTCGGCAGGAGCAATCTGTTTTTACTTTTTTATTGTAGCTATGTGGTGGGAAAAGTCAAGACTTCTTATCAGGCAAAACTGCAGTTTTCATCTGGCAAATTAAGAAATTGTTTCATTTACTACTTGTTCAAAACAGATTGAATTTGTTCAGGCTCTTGACTTCCTAAATATGCTTTCCTATTGTGGCACAAACTGCACTAAAAAGTTCACATGAACTTTATCTGTCCCTATCTCCAGAAAATAAATTGGATATCTTTTAGATATTTCCAAACAGGTTTCCTTACAACCTGATCTACATTTTCATCTATTACTACTCGCCGATATTTTGCTGGTAAAATGAAATGATACATAAGTTTCGATACATTGTGGGATTTTCGTATATTTCGGGATGTCCGCAGAGATAGGGTTGTCCACAGAAAAAGATAGAATAACATCAAACAATATGGTATAATTTTTGCGTTGCTCACCGAAACCTGGCAACAGGAAGGAGGTGTCGGCGTTGGATATTTTCATTTCTTTTTTTATTGCTGTTGCGGCTGGTGTAGCTTGCCACTACATCATCAAATGGTTAGATAGCAATGACGAGAGCAACAAATAACCTACTGGGTGCTTTGCCAGTATAAAAGTAAAGAAGAATCCCTAAACTGTACTGCAATACGGTTTAGGGATTCGTTCCTTCGTCAACGTGGACTTTTCATTTCTTTTTGCCTATTGGCATTATAGCATATGCAAAAATGTTTTTCAATATGCTTTTATTCAAAATTTTATCCTAATCTGGTATCAGACAACAAGCATATCTGGACAATTCATAGTCCTTTACAAGCTTGTTTGTTACTCCCGCTTTTACGATTTTGCTAACCTCAGCAAAATCGTGAAAAATATCATTTCCACTATTCTCACAGGCAATCATTGCTCGTTTTATCACACCAGTAAAATTTCTCTACTGGGTGTAATCTAAAGCAACTGCAAGTTCTCTGGCGCTCCAAAATTCTGAACCGTCCTCACGAATCTGTTTGATGTCTTCAAACCGCTTATATTCTTCTGCAATCAGTTTCTTCATAATATACAATCCTCCTTTTCTATGTAGTCTTAATAGTTCCGCATTAGGAAAATCGTATTCATTCCATTTTAATTCACGTTACACTCGCCAAGTGGATCAGGATGCGTCCTCTGATACAACTGCTGTATGAATTTCAATCCTCATCAACAACGCGGAGAGTGGTGACAGATAGAGGTTAAAAATATGGAAAATATTACTATTATTTCAATCCTCGCCACCCGCGTGGGTGGCGACAAAAATACAGAAATAAAGTATTTATATACAGAAATTTCAATCCTCGCCACCCTCGCGGGTGGCGACGGGACGTGAACATCACGCCTGCAAACATCGGGCTTGATTTCAATCCACGCCACCCTCGCGGGTGGCGACACTGGCAGTGCTCAAATGGTACGGCGTACAGCCGATTTCAATCCACGCCACCCTCGCGGGTGGCGACAACGGACCTCTACCGGGAAGCCTTTTCCATCATTATTTCAATCCTCGCCACCCTCGCGGGTGGCGACCCTTATGTCCTCGTTCTCCTTCGACCCGATGTGGCATTTCAATCCACGCCACCCTCGCGGGTGGCGACCATACACAACAACATAGGATTCCAGTTGTGCTATATTTCAATCCACGCCACCCTCGCGGGTGGCGACTGCAAAAATCACATATTATATCCCAAATATGGATTCCTGTTTCGACAATGTTGCCAAATCCCAACATCATCTTTTCGTGATAAAAACTTTTATCACCATAATTTGTTACTTTTTTCCGGTGCGAACCTCCCGGGCATTTCATGTCAGCTCACAGTTCGCACCATTTTATATCATCAGAACTCCTTCGGGTTCATATGACGACTTTATACCAAAATGTTCCACTTTGGTCTGATATTTATTTCCCAGATAGTCAAATACCCCGCAGCAAACTATGGAGCATGGCTTGGCTTGTTTTTTCCATCCCAAGGGGTGGGGTATTTGACCCTCGCGGCATTCGCCAAATATCCGCGCAAGTGCGGCTGCTTGGCTCATTGCTCGCGGGAATAAAAACGCAGGCTGTCTTCCTTCTCATCAATCATGGACACCAGACTGTCTTTCAATATCAATAGCTGAGATGCATCCAACATACACTCAAATACAGAATTCTGCACACGCTGTCCATAATTCACGCATTCCTTTGCAACCTTTCGCAAACGCTTTCTCCCTGCTGCATCCTGCGTAGATACATCATATGTAATCAATACTAAGATACGCAACACCTACTTCCATAAGAATGGCGGATATTCCTCCATGTCCCCTCTGATTGTCCGTGCAAACAAGAGCGCCTGCACATATGGAACCAGCCCCCATGCAATCTTTTCTTTTAAGAATGGATGCGTGATGGATTCCTTTTTGTGATTCTGCCAGGCATTTAAAAACGCTTTTCTACCCTCGTCATTCAGCAAGACTGCATGGCCTTTCTGTTTCTCAAAATGCTTTGCCTGAATTACCTTCGTGTTGACTAATGTCAGAATAAAGCGGTCTGCCAGAATTGGCCGCAGCTCTTCCATCAAGTCCAGGGCAAGTGAATTCCTTCCCGGTCGGTCTCCATGCATAAATCCCACATAAGGGTCTAACCCCACGCTGGATAAGGCATTTGCACAATCACCTGCCAACAGCGTATAAGCAAAAGACAGGACGGCATTGATGTTGTCAAGCGGAGGCCTTCGGTTTCTGGTGGTAAATTCAAAATCTTCTTTCTGGTTTAAGATCATATCATCAAATATGGAAAAATACTGCTCCGCAGCCTTTCCCTCTATGCCACGCAATTCGTCAAGCCCGGATACTTTGTCCACCCTCGGCAAAGTTTCATAGAGCACATTTGATATCTGTTTCAGCTTTTCTGCATCCACACGATATGCATGGTCGCGCAGCGTCCGCTCAATGCTCCATCTACAGTTAAAAAGTTTTCCGGTAATCATATTTCTGGCATAAATTACGCTTTTATCTTCGCTGTCAGAAATACGGTACTGCCCCTTCCGCAGCAAAACATTCCCATATTCCTTCCCGCTAACCCTTGCCAGAAATCTTCCCTGTGGAGAAAAGAAACTCAAGCCGATTTTCCGCTCTGCACAGGCTCCCATCAATGCAGGCGACGCTCCCTTATAGGTAAAACATATGATATGTTCCAGCGTGTGGAGCGGAAACCTGCCACAATATCCTTTCTGCAAGAATCAGTCCATGCTGTGAATATTCTGCTCAATATATGTCCGCACATTTATCCCCTTCTGCCGTTTGGGAAGGCAGAGGTCTTTCAGCGAACATGATTTGCACTGTTTGGAATACTTCACGTTTGGCGTATATCCTCTCCGGAACAGTTCATGCATCTCCTTCGTCAGTTTCCTTACTTCCTGACGCAGGTTTTCCGTAAATTCCACGTGATGCCTCCGCCGGTTTTCACCGTAAAATAAAAATCCTTGCGGTATCTTCGTCTGAAACATTTCCTCCAGGCAGATTGCCTGCGCACAAAGCTGCGCCTCATCAGAATGATCCTCTTTGACCGTGCCTCTCTTGTACTCAATGGGAACCACTGTCCACTTCCCATCGTAGCCGAACAGACTGATTCCATCCTCTTTTTGATGAAATTCTACCACATCACATTGTCCGCTTAACCCAAGTTCACGAGACGAGATACGCAACCCTCTCACAGTCAGAAGATCCCCTCTCTTTTCAAAAGAGCCTTCGTCATGCGCCCTTTTATGCATCAGCTCTCCCGCAGTCGTCTGATAATTTTCCGCCCACTGCTGCTCAATATGTATCAGCGCCCACTGTTTCCTGCAAAAGACAAAATGCTGAATGCCCGAAAGCATTAAATAATCTTCTTCCGGATACATCATCACATCCCCTCGATTTCCTCGACCTTAAGATCCGGAAGGGAATCCAGACAGATATCGTAATCTTCAAATTCTTTGGGGTCGTCCGTTTTGGCAGTTACATTTAAAAGCCGATGTACCTTTGCAGAAGAATATTGCCCCATCGGACAGTTATGTTTCCACCAGTAAACCTTGCATACCTCCATGCTGCCGTCCGGCCTGGCGGAAGAACTGTCGTTGACAAACAGGGTTCTAAGCGCCTCTTTTATTTTCTCTGCGTCCTCATCACTGAATCCAGTCTTCTTTGCAAGCTGATGGTTGATACTTCCTTTTATTACATAAAGCGCGGAACATACTTTATGTTTCATGCCCATGGTATCGGCAGATTTCTTTCCTTTATCCTTTGTCTCACTGTTTACGCTCTTGGTTATCTGCATACTGTCAATGGATACCGGCATCACACTGAATCCAGAGTGGACAGAAACCGGTCCCCGGACGCCGACCGATACGCTGTTATCCTTAAATGCAAATACCTGCCCGAAACTGCGCACGTCAATCCACGTCTCACACGCCTCTTTTGCATACGCATCCCTGTCCTTATCCTTTAACGCCTTTTGCATAACCTCGTTGCTCTTTGCGCGCTCGGCAAGGCTCTTATAACCATCGTCTGCGCGCTCATCGCTCTGGACAAAAATTCTTTCCCCCATATCCTGAAGCCTGTTCCTTATTTTTCGCTTGATGCATACATCCGAGATTTCTCCATAGCCATCGTATGTCTCACGCGGACGGTTCCCGTTCAACGGATCTCCGTTAGGGTTTGCGTCCTTCACCATTGCCAGCACTGCAAAATCAATCTTGTTCGTAAATTCTCCCATCATCGTCTCTCCTTTACTCTTTGTTATCCTTCTGTTCCCTGTTCCTATATAACGCGTTTCTCATCTCTTCCATCTGCAGGTAATATCCTGGCAGATATAGTTCCGATAACGCAGTATTGTCATAACCATGTTCCGCCAGACAGACCATAATTTCCTCCGTCCATTCGTCAAATTTTTTTCGCTCATAATCAGACAGCTTCTTTTCATAAGATATCAGATTCTGCCTGATTGTCTGTGATGTTTTTGCCGGACGGCTGCTGAACGCATTCCAGTAACGCTTGGCGTTGGTCGTGCGCTGGTCTTTATAAGCCCCATTTTCATCACGCTCAAACATCGCCCTTTGCTCCATGTAATCATAGATTGCTAAAAGCCTGCCAAACAGGACGTTCCTGTCATCTTTGTTGTCACTAAGAAAATTTCCCATCGTCTTCTCTCCTTCCTCATAATTGTATCGTATCATTGCGCATACCACGCATAAAACGTCATTCCACCATACGAAACTGCCCATAGACTCCGGCATGGACGCGCGCCTTGCCGCCGCTTTTATGATGTCCCGCGGGATTTTCACCCCTCTTTTCGTGATGCATGGCAGCAGCCGTTTGACGGTCGCCCGGATGACCTTGCTGTCAGCCTCCAGCCATTCCGATCTCTGTACGCCAAATGCGGCAAGCGCCATATCCCTGGGGGCAGGCGTAGATGCAAGCGTCAGTTTTTTCTTTCCATCCGATATATGTTCCAATCGAATCGTACGCCTCCATTTACAATGCTCCTGCCAGTGCAATACCGCGTCGATATACTCTTTTCCGCCCATCTCGTCATAATAGACGATGGACAGCCGCCCCGTTGTCGCCGCGTCAAGCGATATCATCGCCACCCGGTCATCGACCATGATTTTTCCTGCATATCCCAAAATGGCGCGGTTGAGCCGTTCTGCCACATATTTTCCGGTATCGCGCGCCTTGGATGCATCCGATTCTTCCATTTCCATCCAATCATCTTCAAACTCCAGCTCGCCAATGCTGCTCATTGCATTTACGGAATCCTTCATCAGATCCGGCAAAGGCATGTCCCGGTTGACCATCCAGCAGACAAATGCAGACTCATCCCTCGTATAACCCTGTTTCTGGATCAGCCACCGGAGGGCATTGTGCGCCTTCTGAGAAACATCATATCCAACGGCGTACGCCTGATCCTTCGCCGCAAACCTTCCACGGTACGTAAAGCCGTCACTGTCATTGGCAGAAATGAGCTTTGCCTTGTCGCCGCTGTTTCTTATCTTCGCCGGATGTTTGTCCGTGCAGGTCAACCGCTCGCCGGTCGCATAGCATAAATCCACATCCCTTGATTGTTTGCGGCAATACTGAATATACTTCTGATAAAGCTTTTGGTTCTTCCACACCGCCGATTCCTCAAACATGTCGTCTCCATAGACGAGAAACCGGACATTTGCCTTGCTCTGCTCCTGATTATGTAATTTTACCTGATCCGACAGTTTTCCATTTTCGTCCAGTTCCAGCGTGCCTTTTTCCACAAGATCCCGTATCAGCGATTTCTTTTCCAGATAATGGTAAATCGCCTCCACCATCGGATGGGATTCTTCGGACTGCGCCCAGCGTTTCAATTGCTCCATATATTTTTCATAATTCTCTTGCTTGTCGTCGCCAGTATATATCGTATAATCCCCCGCAATATAGCAGAGCTTATCACACAGCGGATGCGGGGTATTTCCACTGCTCCTTGTGGCGGAATCCTCAGTTACCGGAATAATGGTAACCACGTCTTTGCCCTTCTCCAGCCTTCTGGCGTCCCTAAAATTTCCCTGCCCGTCAATCGTCACCTCAATCTGCGCATTGAACGTAGAATGAAACACCGGCAGCAGCACCGGCTGGTCGTTCTCTTCCTTACCTGCCAGATCCGCGTACACGTCATAAGTTTCAGCCAATGTTTTCAGCCATGCCAAACAGGTCACCCCCTTCAAATTCTTCTAATCCGGTAAAGTTTTTACCGTAAACAAATTCCTTCTCCTTCGCATCCCGCAAAACTTTTCTTATTTCGCAGTCCTCCGGACGCGGAAAACGTATCACGCCGTCTTTCATCTGCGCATTCCACAGGCGGACTGTCATTTTCCCTTTTTCCTCTTCCCTTACCGCCTCGTCCGGGTAGGTAAGTCCATGCACCATGACGCCAAAGGATAAATTCTGTCCATCGTATGGGCTCTCTCCCTCCTGGAATGCACACGGTTCCACATATCCCTGGCATTCCCTTGTTCCCAGAAAAATATCGCGCCTTCCTCCGCGTTCCAGCATCCGCTTTGCAATCTCATGGTGTTTGTTTTCATTTCGGTCGTGCATGAACTCCTTACGGTTTTCATTCCACTCAAAATGCGCTTTTACACGGTACTCCACTTCCCGCAGGTACGTGTAAAATGACAGGTCGTTTCCGCCATTGTATTTGATGGGCCTCATGCCCTTCGATTCCGTCTGGATGGAATTCATGATGCGGCATTCGTCAATATACCAGACAATCGTCGGCTTCCAGTAAATGGATTCCGTAATTCCCTTTAACGCCTGATACGTGGGAATCTGGTAACTGATTTTCTCGCCCCCCATCCTCGACAATGGGTCTGTAAACAATGCATATCTTCCGAAAACACGGTATTCAATGATATTCGGGTGTTCCATTTTTCCACCTTCCTTTCGCTTTCTGTTTCTGTCATTTATATAATCTGTCATTTATATAATAAGAGGCTCCCATTCCTCCGTAATTCCATATTGTTCGTGATACGCCCCCGGCGCGGCGATCATGTAAAGATTGGGGATATTCTCTGTCACCGGCTGCAGCAGCCCTTCCATTTTCTTTAACTGGCTGCCCCTCACATTTACGGTGTAACGCTGTGCATTGCGAATAAGCCTTCTCATTTCCTCCAAATCTGTCGTTTCCTGAAGGGATGCGATAATCTCTTCCCCCTTCCCATATGGGACAATTACGCCAAAAGAATGGTCGTCAATGATACGATACGCTTTCCCCGCGCTTGAGAATGCCTGGTTCATGAAGTTTCTCCTATGAGGATTGGCATACCCCACCGTCAACAAATCTAAAATATTCGTATCCTTGTCCCCAAGGGGAAAATTCATCTTTGCACCTGCGCCTTTATATAAAAGTTTATAATACTGGTTCATCCATCCCGGAGCCAGAAGGTTCTCCCTGCTGCCGCACCTTTCATAATAAGCCAGCACCTTTCTTGTCACATCCGCATTTTGCAGAAGTTCTTCCATATTCCCGGTATTTTCCCCTTCCAGCTCAATCAGATGAACCATGCCCTGGTCGCTCTCGCCATTGCGGTTGCATCTCCCTGCGCTCTGCGCCAGGCTGTCCAGCCCACTCATGGAACGGTACACGCATTCAAAGGAAATATCGACGCCCGCCTCAATCAGATTGGTACTGATGACAATGACAGGCTCCCTTTTTCCTTTCAAAATCCCTTTTATACGCGTAATCTTATCACTTCTGTGCTCCGCGCAGAGATTTGTCGTAAGATATTCCACCAGAATGCCATCTTCTTTTAAGAGGTCATACAGTTTTCTGACCGCCGATTTCGTATTCAGCACAACCAGTATGGAGCGGTGTCGCTGCAAAGATTCCATAATCTCCTCCTTCAGGCGTTCAAACGTATAGGAACGCTCTGGAAGGAAAATCTGCACGCGCTTAAATATTTCAAACCATTTCTTTGCATCTTCAACCATATATTTCGGCGTACTGTAGCAGACCGGGCAATCCGCCTCCGCAAGCGTCGGCTGCGTCGCCGTACACAGCACAATATCCGTACCGCAGACAGCATTCAGAAAATTCATCATATAATTAAAGGTACCCACGCATTTCAGGGGCATGGACTGCACCTCATCTATAATTACCACTGCATGAGCCAGCCTGTGCATCCGGCGTATGGACTGCTTTCTGTCGGAGAAAAGCGCATTCATGAACTGCACGAACGTGGTGCAGATAAACGGCTCCTCCCAATTGATGTCCAGCCTGGGGGCGCTGTCCGTTTGGTAGTCCTCCCCTTCCTCACCCTGCATGGGCGGCTCATCCCGGATCAACGAAGAATGGTGCTCCAAAATCCATTCTTCCCTTCCCAATGCCTGCCGGAACACATCGGCGTTCTGCTCGGTAATGCTGATATAGGGCGACACATATATCACGCGCTCCGTCTTAGGATGTTCCCGGCAATACTCCAGCGCATATGCCAGGCCGCTGAGTGTTTTTCCGCCTCCGGTTGGTATCGGCAGGCAGTAAATTCCGGCGGGATGCTTTGCAAATTCCCGACACTCTTTTTGCAGGACATTTCTGGCGTCCATAATTTCTTTTTCCCGCTCGCTTATTTCACCCTCCATGATGGAGGCCTGTTTCTTTCGCATATAGGATTCAAAATTTTGCCTTGCCTGTGCAAAAATTTCTTTTCTATCTGGATTGACCTGTTTTGATAATGTGTCGATGTCCGCCATAAAATCGGAAGTCGCCTCCCAGTCGGAATCAATTAGAATGGATAATATCAGACGCTGCATAGCTGCATAGAGAAACATCCGATATTTGCCTAACGAACGTTTCATTTCCGAACTGCTGACTTCAGAATGATTGCTTTCCTGCTCCCCCTTTTGTCTTTCCCCCAGCAAATCCCTTACCTGTTCCCAGGATGCCTTTATCTTTGACTGTACGTCTTCAAACTCATGGAACGCCTTATGGAACATCTGATCCAGATGATAGCTGCCAAGATAATCCTTTGCGGCATTTGCACAGGTTTCCGCGTAATCTTCCACCTCTTCTGTCCTTCTGCGAAATACGTCTGTCTGTTCCATATCCACGCAGTCAAATAAGCCGTGGTGGGCTGCCACCGCATAAGAAATAAGCTCCGCCAGGATTTTAACGCCTTGCTTTTCACTGCCATGATAGTTGTCATAGACATACTTTGCCCCTGTCGATGCGTGTGCAATCTTCCCCCGCAGTTTTCTCTGCCCTGCTTTATCCGCATGGATATAGTCGTCGAATTTCTGCTTATTCTTGCCCATATCGTGCATAACCGCACACAGCGACATGAGCTCCGCGATTCCACAGCGTTTCCCCTTTTCCCTGCACAGATATTCTGTCTTTTTCGTATGCTCCGCAACCGTTTCTTCCCGCCTGGGCTCCTCTTCCGTAATATGTGCAACCAAATTCATTCCCCCCCCTGCATTATAATCCTCATTCAGCCTTATTATAACAGAGCCATCCGCCAGCCACAAGCAACAATTACCGCCAAGACTCAAAAACACGAAATACAGTTGACGAATCCTTCCGGCATGAAGTATAATTTTATTTGATTGATATTTACGAACGTAAATCTAAAAGGAAGAGAGGAAAGAGTTTTGAGACAGTTTTTTGGAATGAGCCAGAGCGGAAATCTGCAGGAAGCAGTCAGAGGTTTGAAGTCTCCGCAATTGATTATGCTTTTGTCCAACAATGAACAGTTTGAGGAACATGTGAAAAAGCTGGAATCACTTTATCCCCATGTCCCCAGTATTGGATGTATCGGAATGTGTTATGATACAAAAGTTGTCGAAAAAGGCGTAGGCGTTATCGCTTTCTATGATGGCGTCACCGTGGCAACAAATGTACTGGAAGAAGTATCCCTTATGCCGGTAAAATACATTGAACGACTGAAAAACGACGTACATAAAATCAACAGTTCCAAAGATAATACCGTATGCATCGACTTCTGCTCCGGGAACGATGCCTGCGCGCTGACCACAATCTACAGCGTATTAAGACAGCATCATATTTCACTGGTCGGCGGTACCGGCGACGGCGGTAAAGTATCGGCAAACGGCAAGGTTTATGACGATGCCGTGGCATATGCGATCGTCAAAAATAACAACGGCAGGGTAAAGGCCTACAAGGAAAATATTTACCGCCAGCTGGGAAATTACCGCTTTATCGCCTCCCAGACGGACAAGGCCAACTATAAGATCGGGCAGTTAAACGGAATGCCTGCAAAACAGGTATACCAGAATATACTGCGTATCCCAGAAAATCAGATACAGACACAGACATTTAAAAATCCTTTTGGCAAAATCAACGGGGATGATACCTGTATCATTTCCATCAAGGAAGTAAGCGGAAACGCACTGACCTGTTTCCGGCAGGTAAACGACTCCGATGTGCTGATTATGCTGCAGCTGGGAGATTATAAAGAAATTGTCCGAAATACCATTCAGACGATCAAACAGGATTTCCCCAAGGTTTCAGCGGTATTTTCTGTCAACTGCCTGTTTCGGTATCTTCTCTTCAGTGAGAATCACTATATGGACGAGTACCTGCATGAAATGAGCGCCCTGGGCAGCCACGCCGGCCTGGTCGGATATGGAGAACATTATAACAATCGCTTTGTCAACCAGTCTATGACTTGTGTTGCATTTGAGTAATGGGGGAACGAAGATGATAAACTGGAAAAAATCCCAATCTGAAACAAAAAACCTGAAACCCGTTTTGCATGTAATGGAAAGCCTTGAGGATTACCGCAATATACTGGTTCAGCGTGAGGTTGCATCTCTGCAGGAGTTGAGCCTGGTGAGCAAATCCTTTGAAAATGTGTTGTCAGGTTCCGATGACCTGAAAAACTCTCTGGAGAATTTCGAAGAGACATTTTCCAATATCAATACGGTATCCGGTCAGTTTGCGTCCGTCAAAGACAACATTTTCAAATCCGTTGTCCAGGCGCAGAATGAGGTGGAGGAGCTGAAAAGCAGCGCCATGACGGTAGAGAATTATTTTGATGAAATGCAGAGCACCTTTGAGGCATTTGAGCTCTCTTTAAGAGAAATCAAAAAATGCATGAACAAAATCATATCCATTGCAGACCAGACGAATATTCTCGCCCTTAACGCTTCCATAGAGGCGTCAAAAGCCGGAGAACACGGAAAAGGATTCTCTGTTGTAGCCGGGGAAGTCAAGAGCCTTTCGGATGAAATTAAAAATCTGGTTGCCGCTGTTGATTCCAGCATTGGCGACGTAGAACAGGGAACCGACAAACTCAGCAACAGCATCCACAGCTCTCATGAGGCGCTGGGACAGAGCCTGGCAAAAGTAGACGAAACCTACGAGATGTTTGACAACATCACTGAGGCTGCGGACGGTGCACAGGCCGTACAGGATGAAATCTCTCAGGTAATTGTTGATTCCAGAGAAAAACTGCAGACCATGAGCGGATTCTTTGATCAGACGAAGAATCAATATCAGGAAGTCATGCGGCATATCAATACGGCAAGTAAGATGGGCACGACCAAAAGCGCCATGTTCGAAGACATTGACAATATGATGTCCCAGATTCCGCCTATCATTGATGATTACACGAAAAAATAAAACAGGAACTCGCAGCTTTTATACCAGAAACTGGCAGGGAAATTCTCACACTTCCCCTGCCAGTTTTTTTCCCAGAATTTCTGCATCTTCTTTGCGTCCGCTGATGCTGTACCTCTGGAATTCCAGACTGTTTTCCTTTGCATACATGCCGGCCAGATGCAGCATATTTTCAGCGTCCGTAACTGCATATGCCGCAACCGGCAGGCTGCAGCCGCCGTTGAGACTACGCACGAAACCCCGTTCTGCCTGCACGCAGAAGGACGTCTCCCGATCGAAAAATCCTTGCAGGTATCCATAGTCTTCTCCCGCCCTGCCCTGAATAGCAAGGAGAAGGAACGGGAACGTCTGCAAAAGGAAGAGGAACGTCTGAAAAAAGAAATCGCCCGCGCCCAGGGAATGTTAAACAACCCCAACTTTGTGAAAAAGGCGCCGGAGAAGAAGAT
>CAJUOE010000276.1 GCA_910587895.1 uncultured Lachnospiraceae bacterium | reverse complement strand
GCCTCGTCGCTGTTAAGGGTAAG
This sequence comes from uncultured Lachnospiraceae bacterium, assembly GCA_910587895.1. Lineage (GTDB taxonomy): Bacteria > Bacillota > Clostridia > Lachnospirales > Lachnospiraceae > Petralouisia. The sequence goes on along the minus strand of CAJUOE010000276.1, from coordinate 10,208 downwards.
CTTCATCGCGAAAGAAAGAAGATTTCCCTGCATGCCCAGAAGGGCGCTCTTGAAGGAGTTTTGGGATGCCATTTATACGCATTACGGACAGGCAGTTTATGCGGAGCCGATTCTCGCCCGTGAAGATGTACACAACTTGAGCGGTATGGATTCCGAGATCGAAACGATCATGTTTTTCCGCGATCCTGAGCGGAAATCTCCGCATAACGCTTTTACCAGCGAGGAGGGCATCAATGCCGGAATTGAGAAAAAAGGATATCGCACCGAGCTTTCCGATACCTATACGGGGCATTATCAGTTTGCAGATGATGACGCGCAGGTACAGCTTACCGGAGAGGACGCCCTGGTCGTAAGCCCCGGATATTTTGTAAATAAGCCATGGTTTGTCTACAATGACCAGGATCAGCTGTATTATCGCTATGAATTTAAGGATAAGCAGATCGACGGCGCTAACGAAGAGCAGCTTGCCGTAAAGAATATCTTAATACAGTATTGCAGCTGGTCTTACAAGGATGAGAATGGCTATATGGATATTGATACGCTTGCCGGTGGAGAGGGCTGGTATATCACAAACGGCAAGATGGAAAAAGTTACCTGGACAAAGGATAACGAGGACTGTCCCGCGCGTTATTTTGACGAGAGTGGAAATGAAATCACCATCAACCAGGGCAAGACATGGGTCTGCATTGTGCGCAACGATTACAAAGAACGTCTTGGCGTGTACGCAACGGAAGAGGAATTATCAGAGGCAAGGGCAACAGAGCAGTAGGAAGTTTTATTGAGGAATTTCTATGAGCAAAACAGGAAAACGGGAATCCAACTTTCTGGTGCAGGGTTCGATTCTGGCGGTTGCATCCATTATCAGCCGCATTATAGGATTGCTGTACCGGATTCCCTTAAAGTCCATTATCGGTGATATTGGAAATGATTATTATGGGACTGCTATGGAGATCTACAGTATTTTGCTGTTGATCTCCTCCTACAGTCTGCCAGTGGCTGTTTCCAAGCTGGTATCCGCGCGGATGGCAAAGGGACAGCGTAAAAATGCATATCGTATCTTTAAGGGCGCTCTTGTATTTGCAATTGTTTCCGGCAGCGCAGCCTGCCTGATTGTATATTTTGGAGCGGGATTCATAACAACTTACGTTGTAAACACGCCCCTCAGCATTTTTGCCTTGAAAGTATTAGCGCCTACGCTGCTGGTTGTGGCGTTGCTTGGCGTTGTCCGCGGATTCTTTCAGGGAATGGGGACGATGATGCCCAGCGCTATTTCCCAGTTGATAGAGCAGATTATCAATGCCGTCGTCAGCGTATGGTCCGCCTATATGCTGTTTCAATACGGCACGAAGATTGGCGCGGTTCTTGGGAATCCCGCCACGTATGCGGAGGCGTACGGCGCGGCGGGCGGTACCCTTGGAACAGGCGTCGGCGCGTTAGCGGCCTTGTTGTTTACAATACTGGTATTTATCGTATATCGCATTGTATTTATCAAACAGGTCAAAAACGACCATAGCGGCAAGACGGAAAGCTATGGGAGAATTTTCAGTGTCCTGATCATGACAATCCTTCCGGTGCTCTTAAGCACTACGATTTATAACATTACTTCTTTCCTTGACACCAGCATTTTCAAGCAGATTGCAGAGTATCAGGGATACAAACCACTGGATTACAGTACGATGTGGGGAATTTATGTGGGAGAATATAAGGTATTGGTCAATGTGCCGATTGCGATAGCCTCGGCAGTTGCAGCCTCCAGTGTCCCCAGTCTTTCCACGGCGTTTACAGCCAGAGATATCCGGGAAGTGAAACGGAAAGTGGCATACTCGATCCGGTTTATTATGGTTATTGCCATTCCCTGTGCCGTAGGCATGGCGGTGCTTGCCTCGCCAATCCTGCAGCTTTTGTTTCAGGACAGCCGTGAGATGCCCGAGAGGATGATGCAGATTGGCGCTGTTTCCATTGTGTTCTATTCATTGTCAACACTGAGCAATGGCATACTGCAAGGCATTAACCGCATGAATGTGCCGGTTAAAAATGCCGTCGTCACGCTGGTGTTACATATGGGCGTCCTGGTAGCGCTGATGTATTTTTTCGATATGAATATTTATGCCGTAGTATGGGCGAATACATTCTTCTCCTTTTTGATGTGCGTCCTGAATGCCATGGCAATCCGCAAATATCTCCGCTATCGTCAGGAAATTCCGCGGACCTTCATTGTTCCATGTATCTGTGCCGCCGCCATGGGCGGGGCTGTTTACGGCGTATATCAGCTAATCATGAAATTCCTGAACATCAATGCGCTTGCAACGTTTGTGTCCATCTTAGTCGGCGTGTGCGTTTACGGCGTGCTCTTACTTCTGCTGCGTGGATTGCGTGAGCGTGAGCTTAAGAGCTTTCCCATGGGGAACCTGATTATAAAAATAGCAAAGAAATTACATTTAATGTAGCATATAATTGAATAAATTGAAAAAAATGGCAAATACTATTGAAGGAGGAAGGCAAATACGCAGCATTTCTGGAATGCCTTCCGAAAAAAGGAGTTTGCCATGAACAAGACATGTAGTATCCGCTTATTGCTATCCGGAATTATCATAACAGCAGCCGTGAGTCTTTGTCTCGGCTTTTGGGCAGGCACGAGGAAGAACTGGGACGCTTATGAACAGCGCATTGCCCTGCTGGAGCAGAAAAACCAAACGCTTATCAGCAGGCAGAAAGAACTGGAAAAAGAAAATGCAACGGAGAGCCTCAACGTGATTGTGCCGTATGCGTATGTGCTTCTGCCGGAAGACGGTTTCGTGGCGGTGTATCAGGCAGACCGTGAGACATTATATGCAACGACAGGAATTCTTCTTGAAAATCTTCCCGATAATTTACAGGAGGAGATTCAGGATGGGAAAATCATTGACAGTGAAGAACAGCTATATAATTTTCTGGAGAATTATTCCAGCTGACAGATAAATTACCATGAGAGAGCAGGACAACCAATATTTTAAAAACGCACTTTCAGACTTTGCCTATGATGTGGCATTTGGCGCACAGATCCGGCATCTTGCCGACCTTGGATATATCCCCCGCCTCCGGAAAAGAATTGCGTGAGTTCCTGAATCGGAAGACGGAAGAAAACGGCGAATATGTCTCTTATATTTCCTGTGACTTCGGTGTAGATAAGCAGAAATTTACCGAAATCCTGAATGTGTTGGAATCGCGCCAGCAGGAGTATATGGAAGGCATTCTCTGGGAAAAATCACGGATGTACCACAGGCTGACGCCCCGTATGCAGGAGATTGCCGCGAGGCTGTATGAAAGAGGACTATACGAGGGAGAAGGGTATTTCCAGAAGACAAAGGAACATATCATTTTTACCAGTGTCGTTAATTACTAAGAGGACATACTTATGAATATAATTTATGACAGCATTATAGTTGGGGCCGGCGCCTCCGGACTCATGGCTGCAATCCAGGCGGCGCGAAAAGGCGCGCATGTCCTGATTTTGGAACATATGGACAGAGCCGGGAAGAAAATTTTATCAACCGGGAATGGAAAATGTAACTTTACCAACGAGAAGCAGGGAATTGCTTATTACAATGGCAAGAACCCTGCCTTTGTATTGCCCGCATTAAGGCAGTTTGGCGTAACGGAGACCTTGCAGTTTTTTGAGGAACTCGGCATTTATCCGAAAAGGAAACGGGACGGTTACTATTATCCGGCGAGCGGACAGGCCGCCTCGGTACGGGAGGTTCTTCTGTTGGAATGTAAGAGGCTCCATGTCAGGATTGCATACAATGTGGGCATCAGGGAAATCATCCGCGAAGGGGAAGGGTTCTCCTTCCACACAAAACAAGGCGTATTTCGCAGTAAAACCTGCATCATCGCCACCGGAGGAAAGGCTGCTAAAAAAACAGGAAGTGATGGCAGTGGAAATCTATATATTGAGAAATTTGGACATAAATTGACAGATATTGTACCTGCGCTTGTTCAATTGAAGGGAAAACAGTCATTTCTGAAAGAAATTGCAGGAATTCGTGCAGAAGGAAACGTGAAATTATACATAGAAAAAGAAAAAATTGCCGAGGACAGGGGCGAGCTGCAGCTGACAGAATCCGGCATCTCGGGAATTCCAGTCTTTCAGGTCAGCCGCCATGCGTCCTATGGACTTCTGTACGGCAAAAAGGTATCTGCCGCGTTGAATTTCCTGCCCGACCTGACGAGAGAGGAAACGCAGGATCTGATGCGGAAACGCTTTGGGGATTACGGAAAAGGTAAAAAATCAAATCAGGCATTAATTGGTTTGTTTCCGGAGAAACTGCATCCGGTGCTCTTGACTTTGGCGCAGATTCCATCGGAGAAACCGGCGCAGGAATGTACGAAAGAAGAACTGGGACGACTGGCCGCACAGTCTCAGGCCATGCGGATAGACATTGTCGGGACAAAAGGATTTGACCATGCGCAGGTTAGCGCAGGCGGCGTGGATACCAGCGAAGTCAATCCCACAACCATGGAATCAAGGCTGGTGCCGGGGCTGTATTTTGCCGGGGAAGTGCTGGATGTTGACGGCATATGCGGCGGCTACAACCTGCAATGGGCGTGGAGCAGCGGTTATGTCAGTGGAAGGAGTGCATATGATACGGATTAGTCAGCTAAAATTACCAGTTACCCATACAAAAGAGCAGCTATTGCATAAAATAGGCAAAATGCTTCGGCTAAAACCGGAGTCAGTTACCGATTATAAGATTCGCAGGCAATCCATTGACGCCCGCAGGAAACAGGACATTTCCTATGTCTACACCGTGGATGTGGAGGTTCGGGAGGAAGAACGCGTCCTTGGCCGCATAAAAGGGAACCATATCTCGAGGGCAAAGGATGTGATGTACCGGTTTCCGGAACCCGGAGAAAGAATACTGCATCATCGCCCCGTCATTATCGGCAGCGGGCCGGCAGGACTGTTCTGTGCATACCTGCTTGCAGAACATGGTTTTTGTCCGTTGATTGTGGAGCGCGGCAAACCGATAGAGGAACGTACAGAAGACGTGGAGAAATTCTGGAAGGAGAATATATTAAATCCTGATTCAAATGTTCAGTTCGGAGAAGGAGGCGCGGGAACTTTTTCTGATGGCAAGCTCAACACACTGGTAAAAGATGTAAAGGGAAGAAACAAAAAAGTATTGGATATTTTTGTCCGCCATGGCGCGCCAGAGGAAATTCTTTATCAGGGAAAGCCTCATATCGGAACAGATATCCTGCGGAGTGTCATTCAAAATATGCGCAGGCAGATCGAAACCTGGGGCGGTTCTTATCTGTTCCATACCTGCATGACGGGGATGGAATTTTCGGATGGAAACTTAGAGGCGGTTCTCTGCCGCGATACCGTTACAGGACAAACGCAGAGGATGGAGACAAAAATTGCGGTGCTTGCGATTGGACACAGCGCCAGGGATACGTTTTATATGCTGAAGGAACACGGATTTGAGATGGAGGCAAAATCATTTGCGGTAGGCCTGCGCGTGGAGCATCCCCAGGCCATGATCAGTGAGGCGCAGTATGGCAGGGAAAGCGCTAAATTGCTGCCTGCCGCGCCCTATAAGGTGACTGCTAATCTTGAGAACGGACGGGGCGTCTATTCTTTCTGCATGTGTCCGGGCGGATATGTTGTGAATGCCTCTTCGCAGGAGCAGGGCATTGCTGTAAACGGCATGAGCTACAGTGGAAGGAATGGAAACAACGCCAACAGCGCGGTCATTGTTACGGTTACACCGGATGATTTTGGAAGAGCGGGGGCGCTTTCTGGCGTGGAATTCCAGCGCAGCCTGGAGAGAAAAGCCTATGCACTTGGAAACGGCAAAGTTCCGCAGCAGCTTTTCGGTGATTTTGAACAGGGAAAGATTTCAACCGGTTACGGTGCATTTTCATCAGAAATCAAAGGAAAGCATACGTTTGGGGCTTTGCATGAGCTTTTTCCAGAAGAGATAAGGGATTCCTTCTGCCAGGGAATGCATAAATTTGCATATAATATCACAGATTTTGACCGCGCAGACGCGATTTTATCGGGCGTGGAGAGCCGGACGTCTTCTCCGGTGCGCATTGTCCGCAGCGAAGGGTTCGAGAGCAACCGAAAAGGTGTATATCCCTGCGGGGAAGGCGCCGGGTATGCCGGAGGAATTATGTCCGCCGCTATGGACGGCATGAAAATTGCAGAGGCAATTGCCGGGGAATATAAAAAATATACGAGACAGGAGGAGATGCATTGTGGCTGAAATGACCCCGATGATGCAGAAATATTTAGAGACGAAGAAGGAATACCCGGACTGTATTCTTTTTTATCGTCTGGGGGATTTCTATGAGATGTTCTTTGAGGACGCAAAGACGGCGTCGCAGGAACTGGAAATCACGCTTACCGGAAAGAACTGCGGACTGGAAGAACGGGCGCCTATGTGCGGCGTTCCCTTTCATGCGGTGGAAAGTTACTTAAACAAGCTGGTGGCAAAGGGATACAAAGTTGCAATCTGCGAACAGGTGGAAGACCCCAAAATGGCAAAAGGCCTGGTGAAACGTGAAGTTGTGCGGATTGTCACGCCGGGGACAAATTTGGATGCGCAGGCTCTGGACGAGTCCAAAAACAATTATATCATGTGCATCGTCTATATGGCAGACCGTTACGGCGTCTCCATCGCGGACGTTACGACCGGAGATTATTACGTGACGGAGCTGGATGCGGAGCGCAAGCTCTTAGATGAAATACATAAATTCATGCCCTCGGAAATCATCTGTAACGAGGCGTTTTATATGACCGGGCTGGATTTCGAAGAATTAAAACACCGCCTGAATATTGCCATTTACGCGCTGGATAGCTGGTATTTCAGCGATGAGACGGCAAAGAACACGCTGATTTCACATTTTAAGATTTCCGATATTCAGGGACTGGGGCTTTCGGATTACGAATCTGGCACGATCGCGGCAGGCGCCCTGTTGAAATATTTATACGAAACGCAGAAAAATAATCTTGGAAATATGACCTCCCTGCAATTATACAGCAGTGGGAAATATATGCTCATCGACAGCTCCACAAGGCGTAACCTGGAGCTGGTGGAGACGATGCGCGAGAAACAAAAAAGGGGCTCGCTGCTCTGGGTTCTGGACAAGACAAAGACAGCGATGGGCGCGCGGATGCTGCGAAATTATGTGGAACAGCCCCTGATTGAGAAGGAAGAAATTGTTAGACGGCTGGATGCGGTAGAAGCGCTCAAAGAAAACGCCATGACGAGAGAGGAAATCCGGGAATACCTGACGCCGGTCTATGATCTGGAGCGGCTGATTGGCAGGGTGACGTATCAGACGGCGAATCCCAGGGATTTGATCGCCTTTAAGAGTTCCCTGCAAATGCTGCCGTTCATCCGGACGCTGCTTGACGAGTTTGACGTTTCCCTGTTGCAGGAGCTTCAGGAAGATTTAGACCCCCTTGAGGATATTTATGCACTTATCGACGCCTCAATTGCAGAGGAGCCACCGATCTCCGTTCGAGACGGCGGAATCTTAAAAGAAGGCTACGACGAAGAAATTGACAGGCTGCGCCATGCAAAGACCGAGGGCAAGAGCTGGCTGGTGGAACTGGAGACAAAGGAGCGGGAGCGAACCGGCATCAAGAACCTGCGCATCAAATACAATAAGGTATTCGGCTATTACCTGGAGGTGACGAATTCCTACCGCGATATGGTACCGGAAGATTACATCCGCAAACAGACGCTTACCAATGCGGAACGCTACATCACGGCTGACTTAAAGGAGCTGGAGGACATCATACTGGGCGCGGAAGACAAGCTGGTGGCTTTAGAATATGAGATATTTAAGGATATCCGGGATAAGATTGCCGCAGAGGTACTGCGCATCCAGAAGACAGCGAAGGCGGTCGCAGGCATTGATGTATTTTCCTCACTGGCATTGGTGGCGGAGAGGAACCATTATTGCCGTCCCTCCATCAATGAAAAGGGCGTTATCGACATCAAAAACGGGCGGCATCCGGTGGTTGAAAAAATGATAAACAACGATATGTTTATCGCAAATGATACGTATCTGGATAACAAAAAACAGCGGATTTCCATTATTACAGGTCCCAATATGGCAGGGAAATCCACCTACATGCGCCAGACGGCGCTGATTGTGCTGATGGCGCAGATTGGCAGTTTCGTGCCTGCCGAGAGTGCAAAAACGGGCATTGTAGACCGCATTTTTACGAGGGTTGGCGCCTCGGATGATCTGGCAAGCGGGCAGAGTACCTTCATGGTAGAGATGACGGAGGTCGCCAATATCCTGAGAAATGCCACTGCAAACAGCCTTTTGGTACTGGATGAAATTGGACGCGGGACAAGCACCTTCGATGGCCTGAGCATTGCCTGGGCGGTTGTGGAACATATCAGCAACCCCAAACTGCTGGGGGCAAAGACGCTGTTCGCCACCCATTACCATGAACTGACGGAGCTGGAGGGGAAACTCGACAACGTCAATAATTATTGCATCGCCGTGAAGGAAAAGGGCGATGATATCGTATTCTTAAGAAAAATTGTTCCCGGGGGCGCGGATAAGAGCTACGGCATTCAGGTGGCGAAGATAGCGGGCGTGCCGGAATCTGTGATTGCGCGCGCCAAAGTGATTGCCGGGGAATTGTCGGCGCATGATATTACGGAATTTACAGGGAGAATTCCCATGGAGGGCGTGCCTGCCAAAAAGACTGCCCAGAAGCTGGACGAGGTGGATTTGACGCAGATGTCTTTGTTTGACACGGTAAAGGACGACGATATTATCAAAGAATTAAAGGAGCTGGATCTGGGAAACCTGACGCCGATTGACGCCTTAAATACCCTCTATCAATTGCAGAATAAGATCAAGAACCGCTGGTAGGTTTACATAATATTTTTATGTAAACCTATGTGGGCAAAACGGCGTTTCTTGAATTTACCATCAAAAAATGATATCATGGGTTGGAAATACGACCGCAAAGGAGCAAATATGCCGAACATAGAGATTTTAGACCAGCAGACGATAGATAAAATAGCGGCGGGGGAGGTGATTGAACGCCCGTCCTCCGTGGTGAAGGAATTAGTGGAAAATGCCATCGACGCGCAGGCGAGCGCAATTACAGTGGAGATTAAGGAGGGCGGCATTTCTTTTATCCGCATCACGGACAATGGATGCGGCATTGAAAAGGACGAGGTAAAGCTAGCTTTCCTGCGCCATTCCACCAGCAAAATCCGCAGCGTGGAGGACCTGTTTACAGTATCTTCACTCGGATTTCGCGGGGAGGCGTTGTCGAGCATCGCCGCCGTCTCACAGGTCGAGCTGATAACCAAAACTGTCCAAGGAATCAGCGGCGTCCGTTATGTGATCGAGGGCGGAAAAGAACAGTCTTTAGAGGAAATCGGCGCGCCGGAGGGGACGACATTTCTGGTACGAAATCTTTTCTACAACACTCCGGCAAGACGCAAATTTTTAAAGACGGCGCAGACGGAGGCGGGATACATCGGGGATTTGATGGAAAAACTTGCATTATCCCACCCGGAAATCTCCTTTAAGTTCATCGCCAATAATCAGTTGAAACTCCACACTTCCGGCAACTCCAATTTGAAGGAAATCATTTACCATATTTATGGGCGGGATATTGCCGGAAACCTTCTTGAAATCGAGGAAGAAAACGACTTGTTTTCTGTCAGCGGATTTATCGGAAAACCGTTGATTTCCAGAGGAAACCGTAATTTTGAGAATTATTTTATCAATGGAAGATATATTAAGAGCGCGCTGATTGCCAGAGGCATCGAAGAAGGCTATCAGTCGTTTACCATGCAGCACAAATATCCGTTTACCGTGCTCCATATTTCCATCAACGGAACCTTTTTATGCACTTCTAATACAAACTCTTCATAGATGGACGCGCTTACCAGATCCCTGGTCACGTGCTCCGCCCAGGTCACAATATCGGCCCCGGCTTCAAACTGAGCTGCTGCAAATTCTTTTGTCACCTGACTTAAATCCCAGATCAATTCCTTGGTCTTTTTAGGCTCCAGGATCGTATCCAGCACCAGGTTTTCCACCCCGTACAGGTGATATGCCAAGGTCCATGGCCCCATCACCTTTCCTATCCTCAGTCATTCCCGATTCTATTGCCAACTTTAAATTATCCGATCCTAAGTCTTCATTATCTACACTTCTAACATAAGATAACT
>CAJUOE010000275.1 GCA_910587895.1 uncultured Lachnospiraceae bacterium | reverse complement strand
ACCGAAATATGAAATTGTGTTACACTGATTAAGATTTCCTGCTTACATTTTGGGCAGAACAGTGGGAAATTCCGAAGTTCTGTATCTGACCGCATTTTAATGCGTGTCTTGCTTCCGCAAACAGGGCATAATAACCATTTGAATTGCTCGTTCCCGTCATGATTCATGGTTCTTATTCTTGCTTTCTTTTCGCAGTACAACGCTGCTGATAACGCTGATGCCGCCCAACAACGCACAAGATTTTGACGGGAAAAGGATTCCTGCCGCCACCAGACCAGCACCGACAACTAAGTTACAAGCCGCAGCCGTTTTTAACGCTTTCTTTTTCGGGTTGGGAAGTTCTACGGAAATCCCCAATCTACCATTCAGCTTTTCGCAAGCCTGATTTACTTCTTTAATCATTTTCTCCTCCTTTAAAACAATAACTGTATGCCGTGATTTACAATAAGCAACACGCCAACGCCTATGACAATCCATAGGGCTGTGGCTTTCTTTTCTTTCCCTTTTCTCTTGTTGCAGAAAAAATTTCTTTTACAAAGAAATTGGAAAAGCAATCCCACACCCACAAGGCAGATACCGACAATCAATGATACGATTGAAATAGTCTGCATGATTTCCGCACTTGGAACGGGTACAAAATCGGGAATTGGAAAATTCATGTTATCGCCCCCTTTCTTTTAATTGCTCAAATCTGATAAAATCATTTTTCTCATTGCGACTACTGAAAAAATGATTCCTATGATACCGAAAATAATTGCCGCAACGGGAATTGACATCAATCCTGCATTGCTTCCCTGTGAGTTTGACGCTATGGCAACAATGATGATAGACGAAACAACGGTTGCAATCGTTGACTTCTTTATCATTCCAACATACAGCGGGAGAAGCCCCAACAGGATAGCGGATATTGTTGTAACTGCCTGTGCCAGTATGTTTCCAAAGCTGAACGTGACAAAATCAAAACATTTTGCCGCAAGAAAGATTGTGGCATATTGGAAGATATTTGACAGCACATGGAACGTAAAACTAATGCAGCATATCAAAATGAGTTTTGCCGTAATCAGTTTCGTGCGGCTGATCGGGTAAGTGAAAAGCAAGCCGATTGTCTTGTTTCTGTATTCTTCAATCACAAATACAGAAATCAGTACCGCTTCCCATACAATCAGAGTAGCCCTTACAAGCATTGCCGCTAACGTAACCGTATCTAACTGGACTGGGGCAAATCCCGGAAGTGTGGATATATTGCCGCTTGCAGTTAAAAGGCTGGACGTAAAGGCGGAAAGCAGAAAAATGATAAAGTTAGCGATTAACAATCCGGCGATATGCGGCTTTAACGGTACTTTCTTAATTTCCATGCGTATAAGATTCCACATTTTTTCCACCTCCTCCCAATAAGCCTAAATAATAGGATTCAAGGTCTATCCCTTTCGCCGTAAGCTCTTTCATAGATACTTCCGCAAGCATAGCCCCGTGGTCAATAATTCCGATTGTGTCGGCAATTTTAGACAGCTCGTCAAGGATATGGCTGGATATTAAAATGCTTGTGTGGTATTCATGGTTGATTCGCAACAGTAGTTCCCGCACTTCGATAATTCCCTGTGGGTCTAAGCCGTTTATAGGTTCGTCTAAAATGAGCAAATCCGGCTTTGTGAGCATTGCCCTTGCAAGCGCAAGCCGCTGTTTCATTCCCAAAGAGAATTTCCCTACAGCTTTATTGCCCGTTTCTGCAATCCCCAACAATGACAGCGTTTCCATGATGTTTTCATAGCCTGCGCCCATGTACCGGCAATGGAGTTCCATATTCTCGTATGCGCTTAAATGGCTGTAAAAAACAGGGCTTTCAATCATGCTGCCGATACGGGAGAAAACGGGATTGTTCCCCTTGTTGATCGTTTCGCCTAATAAACATACCGTACCTGTATCGGGGAAAATGATGTGGTACAGTGTTTTCATCAGCGAAGTTTTTCCAGCGCCGTTTGCGCCCAGAAATCCGTATACTTCCCCTTGCCTTACATTCATGCAAATATCATTCAGTATGGGGTTGCCCTCTATGGATTTTGATAAATGCCGGACTTCAACCGCATTTGTCATTCGCTCGCCCCCTTTTCGGGGCATAGCCGCCTTTTGAATATCAGAGTCGCTTTCTGTGCGATTCCGATAAGGGAATACCCCGAGCTGCCTATGCACGGATAGGCAAAACAAGTAACCAGTTCCCAGCCGTCCTTACCGTAATGGTTCAGTTTATCAGACAGCGGCTTTTCGGAATGTTCTGTTTCCTTGCTGTCAATTACTACCGTTTTGTACTCAAATTCTGTCATCAAAATCCTCCATTCTTTCAAAATCCTGCAAATTTGTGCCTCTGCACAAATTTGCCGATTGAAAAATCTCTGATTTTTCAATCTATCTCCTTTACTCAAAAATATCTGCCACAAGGCTATCCACCATAAAATCAAAAACAGCGAAATAATCACAAGTGACGGAAAGCGTTTCTTTTGCATTGATTGTTGACAGCAGCGCACTCAAAATTCCATACGCCTGTGCTTCCTCCATTTTCAGATT
>CAJUOE010000274.1 GCA_910587895.1 uncultured Lachnospiraceae bacterium | reverse complement strand
TGGACTGCACTGGGGATTTGTCCGTGATAAGGACAATCATTCCGATACTTTCGTATCAAAATCAACGTCCCTGCGTGCGTTATGACCCAATCAACGATACAATTCAATTTTCCTCCGGGACAGGGTGCAAGGGGGTTCAAATTTATTAGGGAGGGGGCAACGGGCGATAAATTGGAGAATGCGGCTGCTTTCCGCCGCTTTTTAGACCGAATTGTTTCTGTGCAATACTGGAGAGTTAAACTGATCTCGCGCTGATGCGATACAAGTCCGAGACGAGATTTCTTTGCCATAGCCGAATGTGACTTTGATTTCCAGCGGATCAATTGTATCACCGTTCGGGTATAGGAAGGCTGGAAATGTGGCTTAGACCTATCACTGTGACTATAGCAATAACCCGGTATCCGCAGAAAAATGGAGGCGATGGTTAAATTCCTGTTGCCAAAATTCCCCCTGCCCTATATCCTTTAAATAAGCAGGAGGTACTCAATATGTTAGATGTAGAAAACATTTCCATTGATAAAGACCGTTTAGACTTCCTTCAAGACTTTCTTTTCAAATCCACTGTTGACCACTATGCAGCCTGTAGCCGAAGGGCGTACCTGGACTTTAACCGCACATTGAATTTTAATGAGAAGAAAAGTCAAGCTGAACGCCAGGAACTTTTTGATAAGGGGACAGAAATCCTGCGTAAATCCATCACGAAAATGATGGATGCCGGAATCGGTTCCCAAGTAGAGTATGATAACTGGCACTTTAAAGTCTGTACCGAATTGCGAAACCTCTACACCAGGGCGGGAGTAGCATTCACATTTGGGCAGTCGCAGAAATGGCTGAACATGATGATGAAGTATCTCTATGTCCTTGGTACATACTCCTTTGAGGAAATTTTTTCTTTTTTACATCCTCCCCTGGATAACATTATTCTCAAAGTGGCACAGTTAAAGTTTGGTATCCCGCGCTTTCAGAAACCATGGAGTAAGGTGGATGACTATCAGGAGTATTTAGATTATCAGAAAAAACTACGAGCTCAGGTTTCTGATTATCCTCCGTTGCGGTGGGAATTTCAAGCATGGCATCGGGCCGCGCAGGATAGGTCTTAGGGATTGGGTGAGGTGAGCAAGTGTTACAAACCGATAGAATCATGATCCGTGAAATGAGCCAGACAGATGCACAGCAGTTCCTGAATTCGGTCGATGATGGAGATGAAATGAACGGTTATTTGAATGCGCTGCCGGAAGATGTCGTGCAGGACGCCTTACAGAATACAAATGCTGTACTTGATTTTGTCCGCACTTTATCTGCCCTGCGAGATAAAGGGGACATGAAACAATATGGTGCGTGGAACCGGAAAGGTGAACTGGTTGCCTGTGCGGGTCTGACAAGCTGGAGTACGGGAACACCGGAACTTCAGATCACGGTTGCCGATGCTCATCGGCGTTGCGGTTATGCAACCGAGTTTTTGCAATGCCTGCTGTCCTGGCTTTTTCAAAACAACAACCTGCAGTATGTTGTATATCGACTTCGCAAAGGCAATGAGCCAAGCGAGAAAATCGTGCGGCGGTTAGGCGGGATACAACAGGAGCCAAAAAGCAAACTGGAATCTCTGACCATAACGACCTATCGCATCTACCCGAACTAAATACAGAAAAATGAGAAATGCACACTGAAGGACCTGGAATATGGTGAGAAAACTGAAAATCACGGAAAATGAGAAATACACCATTTACGTGACGGTAAAAGATACAGGAAAAGGCATCGCGGACATCGAAAGAGCCATGCAGCCCATGTACACCACCAAGCCGGAGCTGGAGCGTTCAGGGATGGGATTTGTATTCATGGAGGCATTTATGGACCGGGTGCGGGTGGAATCCACGCCGGGGCAGGGGACCGCTGTACACATGGAGAAGATCATAGGGAGGTAGATGTGAAAGAGGACCGTACTCTAGCCTTGATCGGGCAGGAGCGGGCAAAGGAGCGCAGAGTGCAGCAGGAGGAAGCGCGAAGGCGCAAAGAGGAAGAAAAAAAGCAAAGAGCCCTGGAGCGGGAGGATGAAAAGATTCTTCGCATGGATAAAAAAGTTACCGGAGTGATGTAAAGAATGGCAGAGTTGTCAAAGGTGTTTCTTTTGTTGATTTGCGTGATGCAGGCGATC
>CAJUOE010000273.1 GCA_910587895.1 uncultured Lachnospiraceae bacterium | reverse complement strand
TTATGCCTCGCCAATCAGCACGGTTTTCCCTTCAAAGGCAAAGCCGTATTTGCGGATCCGCCCTGCCGGAATGCCCCGCGCAATTAATTCCTGCTCATATTGTTTCTCCTCAATCTGTGCAAGCGCTGCGGCAACCGTGTCCTCAAGGCTGTTTTCTGTCCGCGGTTTCCGTACCTTGAATTCAATAATGACGCCGTCCACGGTGTCATCCAAAGGCTCTAACATCACGTCATACCTGCCGAACCCGCTTTCCCGGTTGGAGCGCAGTCGGTATTTATCCTGCAAATCAACCATAAGACCCAGCACAAACCCATGGTAGAAACGCTCCGGTTCTGATTGGCTCTGTCTGGCGGTGTCAAAATAACTGAATGTATATTGCGTAACACGGTTCATGTAATCGTTCATGGCATCCACATCACCAAGCAGCAGGGCCTTGATGAATGTATTATAGGCTGATTCTGTTTCCCCAAACCAATCATGAATCAAATTCTCAAACATAATTTCTACTTCAAAATTCGTAAGCCCCAGTGTATAATGCCATCGTTTTTGTCCGAAACGTGTTTCTGCCTCCTGCACATCCAGGGCTTTCAGGTATCCGCTCGCCAGCATCAGGCTCCAGATGGCGTTGGATTTTTTGCCCAGCTGGCTGAACACAATCTCCTCGTCAATCTCCGCCACGACAGGCTGCCCCTGCATGAGTCCTTCGAACTGTTTCTTAATATCTGCATCCGCCTGCTGGAGCTGGAGTGCAATCAAGCTGTTCGAGCTGGAATTTGCCCAGTAGGTTTTAAACTTTCCTGTGTCAAGATAATTTAGGATAGACCAGGGGTTATAAATGTCCGTCGTGTTGCCGAAGGTAAAACCATCATACCACCTTTTTACGGTATCTTTTTTCGCAAGCCCCTGTTCATCCATTGCCGCAAACACTTCTTCTTCCGTGAAACCGAAAGCGTCTGTATATCCATCCGATGTGATGGAAATCACTTTCAAATTGTTTAAATCTGAGAATATACTTTCCTTGCTCACCCTGGTGATCCCAGTCATAATACTTCGTTCCAAATATGGATTCGTCTTAAACGCCGCATTGAACATGCTTCGGATAAAGCTTACCATGTCATCCCAATAGCCATTTACATAAGCCTCCTGCATCGGCGTATCGTATTCGTCAAGCAGGATGATTACTTTCTTATCATAGTAGCGGTTTAAAAATTCGGATAATTTGTGTAGCGCCAGAGTTGCATCCGCATCGTTCATGGTTCCGGATACCCTGTCAAAATATGCTTTTTCTTTGTCGTTCAGAAAATCTCCCTCTTTCAGAAAGGAATACCGCTGGTAAAGCTGTTCCAAAATCATATTCATCTTTAATTTTGTCGTTTCAAAATCCCGTTCC
Source organism: uncultured Lachnospiraceae bacterium (assembly GCA_910587895.1). GTDB lineage: Bacteria > Bacillota > Clostridia > Lachnospirales > Lachnospiraceae > Petralouisia. Next base: position 233 of record CAJUOE010000273.1, on the reverse strand, counting down.
TTAATATTGGCAAATGTAAGGCTGATGACCGGATAAGTGCCCTGAAGTTTCTGGTATTTTTCCTCTTTCCAAATGTCAAGCCCTTCAAACAGCTTGCCCTGCCCGGCATATTTGATGGAGAAGAAATGATCCAGCATGTTCATCGTAAGCGTCTTGCCAAAACGCCGGGGGCGTGTGATTAAGGTGACGTCATCTGCGTTTTCCCACCATTCTTTGATAAACTTTGTCTTATC
>CAJUOE010000272.1 GCA_910587895.1 uncultured Lachnospiraceae bacterium | reverse complement strand
CAATAGTCAGGACTTTTGTAAACCGGTATCTTGACAGGCTTCGGCAATTCAGGAAAAACAACAGGTCATTACTCGGCAACACATAAAAACTTACTGGATATGAGAACAATCAAATGAATGTCATAAGAATGGATTAAGAGACCTATCTCCATCATAAGAAAAATGATGGAGATAGGAAACAGGCTGTTAATTAAATTCATTCATGGCATTCACATAATCTTGTAAGCCATTTGCTTTCAATGCAAGCTTCGCGTATAAAAGCGGTGTTTCTTCGGCTAAATGGTACAGATAGACTACATCACTGGGCTCATCGAAGGTAACAGAGGAATTACATTCTTTACAACGGATAACAAGAATGGAATTTTCGCCAGTGTTCACAATGATGGAATCGGTTGCAGGTTCGTACATACCAAACTGAAAAGTAAGATTGTTATTCATGCTGGTTTCCTTCCCACAGATATTTTGCACCATCCAGCAGGTCAATGATAGCTGTCAGCATATTGGTGTATTCAGTTTGTAATTCCTTAATGGATTCCAAAGAAGGAAGCGTATCAGGAGTAACATCGTTTGCGGTAAATTCTCTTTGCATTTTAAGTAATTGCAGATACAACGCATTGACAGTCTGTACCAGAGGATATATGGTTTCTTTCTTGCCAACAACGCAGATGCGGTTGTAAATGCAGGAACGGACAAAGTAATCTTTGCCGAAAACGAGCAGTAAGAAATTCCGGCAGAAACTGAAGGACATAAAAGTCTGGCTGTACGCTAATCGAGACCAGAAACTAAAGAAACTGATGGGAACGCTTGTTTATATTAATGATGCCGGAGTAAAAGTGACCGAGCGAGTTCCGGTTGGCTGTCCACATTATGAACGTATTTATGATACCTTAATAAACGCCATCGAAAATGGTGTGGAGAAGTGCGTAAGGGACGAGGAAGTAGTAAAGGTCCTGGAAATTCTTGAAGAAGCCACGGAAATTGCGGAATCATGGAAGGAATAAAGATGTGCATACAATCTAAGAGCCTGTTTAATATCTTCTGATGAGGATGGCAATGAGGGCGAAAGTAAGAATCTGAGCAGAAATAACGAGTTTACGCTCACAATTTTTCCAAAGCCTGCGGAATTTGTCCAGCCAGCCGAAAAGGCGCTCTACCACCCAACGACGCGGCAGCACAACAAATCTGTGTAATTCGTTACGCTTTACAACTTCGACCTGAGCATTGCAAATCTCCTTGACCTGATTGGCAAAGCGCTCACCAGTGTATCCTCCATCCACTAGAAATTTCTTTACACAGGAAAGACTGTCCAGGTTAACAAGGATCATCTGAATGGCCCCATCCCGGTCCGTAACATCAGCGGTCGTTACAGCTATGGCATGAGGCAGCCCCATCGTATCTACGACAACGTGGCGTTTGATTCCGGATACTTTTTTCCCGCGTCATAACCTTTTTCTTCCGCTGTGTCAGCATTCTGCACACTTTGCGCATCAACGATTCCAAAGGTGGTCTTATCCCGTCTCAGGTCTTCATTCCGTATCTGCTTGACCAGTTTGTGCAGCACTTTATCCAGAATACTGACGCCCGTTTCGTCTTTTTCGGACCATACCCGGAAATAGTAGTAAACGCTTTGCCATTTGGGATAATCGCTGGGCAGCATTCGCCATTGTATTCCACCCTGTACCACATATAGCACCGCACAAAATACGTCGTACAAATCGTACTCTCTGGGGCGCGTCTTTTTCCTTGCTCCTTCTAAATCCTCTCGTATCTCTTCATACTCTTCCCGGCTGATATCGCTTGGATATTGATGCATTCGCCATCATCTCCTGCCTGTTTTCCCTTATTATCTGCTTTTCCTTCTCGTTTGTCAAAAGATTTTAAACAGGCTCT
>CAJUOE010000271.1 GCA_910587895.1 uncultured Lachnospiraceae bacterium | reverse complement strand
TCCGTCCCTGAAAACTTGCCGTGTGCCAGTCATAAATAGTCTGCCGTTCCAGAAACCTGCGGAACAGTTCCAGATACCTCTGGTTTCTGCGCCGACTGAAAAATCCTGTATGTATTCATGGTTCAGGAGCTGTACGACATCCTGTATCTTCCGGAACATTTTTTCTTCCCATTTCCCAACAGACTTTTTCCACACAAAAGTATACTTGTTGGCGCTGACTTCCAGCTTTGTCCCGTCAATGAACACGGTCTCCTTTGACAGTTCACCAGCCCGTTCCAGCCTTTCTGCCATCTGATAGAAAAGACTCTCACAGGCATCTGCCAGAAATCCCGTACGGAAACGGGCAATGGTACTATGATCCGGAAAAACGGAGCTGTTGCTCCGGTAGATTATTCATCTACTTTTGCAACAGCCCCAGCATCGTCAATTTTATCTCCATTCGCTTTCACCCATGGCCTACATCAAACTACTGCTCCATCTGTTTTCCCAGAAACCCGGCTGCGACTTTTGCCATCTTGCTCTCCGCCTCTCCGATAGCTCCGGCATCTTCTTTGTTATACATTACCACGGAGCCAATGGCGTCTCCCTCACAGATAATGGTGGACACCACCTGGGACTGAAAATCTCCCGTATCATCCAGCGTAATCTTGACAAATCCCTTTTCGTTCCTGCGGGCAGTAAATGTCTCACGATCCGTAATCACATTTTCCAGCTGCTTGCTGATGGGCTTGCCGTCAAATTCCTTTTTTCCGCTGCCTGCCGCTGCAACTACATGATCCCTGTCCGTAATACATACCAGGCAGCCGCTGGTCTGGGCGAGGCTTTCTGCATACATCCCGGCAAACTGCCCAAGTTCCCCGATAGGTGAATATTTTTTCAGTATAATTTCGCCCTCGCGATCTGTAAAAATTTCCAGCGGATCTCCTTCACGAATCCGCAGCGTACGCCGAATCTCTTTCGGTACGACCACCCTCCCCAAATCATCTATTCTTCGAACAATTCCTGTTGCCTTCATAAAAAATCCTCCATTTACAAATCTCTTATCTTTTTCGATAACTAGTATCTGTAAATGGAGGTATTTTATACCTTGGATTTTTATCAAAATAATTCTATTCAAAGAACGACACCAGCGACGAAATACGCTCCGTAATCTCCGCCACTGATTTCTCAATATCCGTATAAACGCCCGTAGACTGTGAGGACAAATCCTGCATGTTCTTTGCAACTACCGCAAATCCCGCGCCTGCCTCTCCGCTGCGCGCCGCCTCAATACTCGCATTCAGCGACAGGATATTCTGTTTCTTGGCAATTGCCTTTAAATGGCTGATATTATCGTTGATGGTCTGAATCAGCTCATTGGCCTGCTCCACGCCCTCCTGCACGCCGCCCAAACGCGTGGCGTTCGTATGCTTAAAATATTCCAGATTTACGAGCTGATTTACAATCACACCCAGCAAATCTGCGGACGCACGGATTCTGGATTCCGTGCTGATGGTAACTTTACGCAGGGCATCAATATACTCATCCGGATCAATGCCTAACTCCACCGCTGTCTGACGGAACTTGTCTTCGTCCGGCTCTGACGGCAGCACCTGCCCGCCGATAATCGCGCCAACCTTCTCGTCATTGACCATGATGTCAACGGAAAAATCCATCAATCCTGCATGGCAGAAATATGTACCGGTACATTCATTATCGCATTTCACACACCGTCTTGCCCCTTCCTGGCTTCCTCTGGTATACTTCATACAGAAATCTGTAAAATTGCTGCCTTCTGTGAGATACTCCCCGTCCATCCCAACTGCAATTGCTGCCAATCCTGTTGCATTGGAGAAATCATCCTGAATCTTCTGCAGTTTTGATATATCCAAAAACTCTTTTATTTCCATGATACACCTTTTCCTTTCGTCAATCCTTGCCAAGCCCTTATGATTTCTCCGCACTTGTTCGGATTCTCATGTTTTATTTGTTCAATGCCTTTTCAATTTCTTCAATTACAATCCTGAGCGCCTTTATCCGCGCATACTTCTTATCGTTGGATTCCAATACGTGCCATGGAGCATAAGAAGTATTTGTCTTTTTCATCATTTCGTTGACTGCATCCTCGTACAGATCCCATTTCTCCCGGTTGCGCCAGTCTTCATCCGTAATCTTCCAGCGTTTGGCCGGATTGTTTTGCCTGTCGTTAAAACGCTCCAGCTGGACGTCCTTGTCAATCTGTACCCAGAACTTGATAATCACCGCGCCCCAGTCCGACAATTCCTTCTCAAACTCATTGATTTCATTGTAAGCGCGCCGCCAGTCATTCTCTGTACAAAAGCCCTCCAGACGCTCCACCATAACCCTTCCATACCAGGTACGGTCAAAAATTGCAATATGTCCCGTCTTGGGAAGGCGCGTCCAGAAACGCCACAGATAATGCCTTGCCTTCTCATGCGGCTCCGGGCTGGCTATCGGCTGCACCTCATATCCTCGCGGGTCTAACGCTCCGGTAATCCGCTTGATGTTCCCGCCTTTGCCGGCTGCATCCCAGCCCTCATAGGCGATAATTACCGGTATCTTCTTGCGGTAAATTTCATTGTGCAGCTTTCTCAGCCTCTCCTGCAATTCCTGCAGTTCCCGCTTGTATGCATCCTCCGCAATCGTCTTATCCAATGGGATATCGGCAAGTTTGGGAATTTTCTCTAACGGAAATACGTTCTGCAAAAGCGGTACGGCAAGCGTACTGTTCTGCAATGCCGTCTCAATCCCGCTTGCCAGCGTCTCAAGCACCTGCAGCTGCGCCCACTTCCGGCTCTGTGCATCTACAATATACCACGGAGAGGTCGATACATTCGTATCATCCAGATACTGGTCGTACACTTTAAGGCATTTATCATAATGCTCGTTCTGCCACACATCATTGTTGCTTACACGCCAGCGCGTGCTCGGCTCTTTATCAAGCTCCTTTATCCGGCTCTTCTGCTCTTTTTTGCTGATGTGGAAAAAGAATTTCATGACAAGGTATCCGTTATCCGTCAACTGACGTTCAAAACGCTTGACGCTGTCAATGCGTTTCTTGTATTCCTTTTCTTTCAACGCCCCGTGCAGGCTTTCCCTCGTCACCTCGTCCATCCAGCCCGAATCCAGAAAACAGAACTTACCGGCCTCGGGAATCTTAACAAAATAGCGGTACAAAAACGGTTTCCGCCGTTCCTCTTCAGTGGGAACATCCATCGTCGCAACTTTGAAAAACCTTGGGTCAATATTCGTGATAATCTTACCGAGCGTGCTGCCCTTGCCTGCGGTTCCCCAGCCTTCAAACAACACCAGCACCGGAAGTTTGCGATCCTTTATCTGCATCTGCAGGACGTTCATCTTCTCTTTTGCCGCTTCCAGCCGTTCATCCAACTCCTGCGCATCCGGTTTTTCCTGTCCCTTCCAATTCTTCAGCATACCTTCTCCTCCTTCCACGCCTGAAAACCATCCCCCATAAAACGCTATGAAACGTTTTCCTTCTGCTTTCCACCCGATTTCCTTATCTTTTCAGATAATTTTAACATATTCCGGATCACATTTCAATTTATTCGGAACCTTTCTTTGCATTTTCGGCAAAAAATAAATCATATTCACTCAAAAACAACCATCCCGGCATCAGCGTACCAGCAGACGGTAAATGACAAACGAAATGATGATGCCGATAATGCTGGCGATATTGATCTTGATCGTCAGTCCCAGCGTCAGTACAAAAACGCCCAAATCCAGTACCATAGGGCTCGTAATTCCAAACACTTTCCCATAATCCAGCCAGCTAAGAGACGAAATTCCGCTGCAATAACTGCCGATGACCGTTCCAATGACAAGGCCGATCAACATTACCATGATGATAATCCATGTACTTTTACTCTTCAATCCCTTTTCCTCCTGTTGTTCCTTAATCGCTGTGTTTTCCGTCCATACTTAAACACATGTTTCATTTTAGAACAAGTAAAACGGAAAATCAAGGAATATCCCTGACTTTCCGTTTTTTGCATGACACAATCCGTCTTACCATAAGCAGCGCCGGCAACAGCAACACCTCCGACAAAACGCCGAATCCTGCAACTTTAGCAAAAGCTGCCATCCAGCCACGATCCATATTGGTCTTTGGCATCTGCGCCAACAGCCGCAAGGCCTCGTTTTTATCCTTCCACAACGTACTCCAGAAAGAGAAATCAGACCAGCGGGTAGGAATGTATTCATCCGGTATCTGTACCTGATGTTTCAGGAAGATACAAAAACCAGTTAAAATCAGAACCGCCAGAACCGCAATTCCCACTTTCCGGAGCAGATGTTCCTGTTTCCGGAACTGGCGATACAGTTGCCACCCTATACAGAAGAATCCGGTTACCGGAACAAGCAGCATACAAAGTCCGCTCATCCCCCCCAGCAGTTCCAGATCCATGAGCTTTGCAGACATATCATAACGGTTGTTCCATTCAGAATATAGCTCCTGCACCGTTTTGCCTTCCGGTTTTGCCAGGGTAATCCGGTTCAGAACATTTTTTTCCGATTCCATCCCTGTGTTCGGCTCCATTGCTGTTTCCGGTTCCATTCCCGCTGCCGGTTTTGTCTGCCCGGCATCGGCAAGGATTGCAAATATTTTCTTATTTCCCGGAATAACTCCTCTTATCGTATAATCTTTCCCATCGCAGGTAAGTTTCTGTCCTGCCACGTCAAGGCTGCCAAACAGTTCCCATGCCGTTTTCTCGTCCACCAGGCATCCATCGGTATCTTCCCGATCCAACATACGACAGTCCTCAAACACTAATTCCGGGTTTCCGCAAAGCAGGATCTCGTCTGCCTGTACGTTCCTCTCCAAATCCTGATTGGTAATCGAAACCCCATCTTTCTGTCCCCAGATGCAAAATTCTGGTAAAAGCTCCGACCTGTTTCCTTTCTGCAGCGCATCCGTTTGGCCAATTTCCATTTCCGCTGCATCCTGCGAAAACTTTTCCCAGCCCTTCTCTATCTCCTGCCGCATTGACTCCGCCTCCTGATTGCTGATTGGCTGCTCTAAACAGAACATGGCGCGCTGTTTCACAGAACCCAATGCCCCATCAGCAGCAAACGACAGACAGGACAGGAAAATCACAAGACCCACAACGACGATTGCCGCCACATATTTCACATATGTTTTTGTCATCTACTTACTCATCCTCCTGACCTTGCTGCCCTCCTGAATCATCCGGCTGGAAGAACTGATAATCTCCTGCTCGCCGGTCAGCAATCCCTCCTCTAACGCTGCGCTGGTACTGTTCTTATCGACAACCTGCACATTGAGTCGCTTCACCACAAGCTCACTGCCCATAACGCCCTGCTCTTCCTCCAATACCAGCACATAATACTCGCCTTGTCCGCCGCGCAGGGCCTGCAAAGGAATTACCGTCGCGTAGCTTTCAGATTTGGGCACAATTGTGGCTTCCACAAATGTTCCCGTCTCAATCGCATCTTTGGGCAAATCAACTGTGAAATCCACCAGATTATCGTCCTGCGGATTTTTGGTCACGCTGGAAATCGTATAATCGCTGATTACATTCTTGCTGCCGCTCGGTTTTAAGTCAACCGGGCTGCCTGTGACAAGGTACTCTGCATACTGTTTTTCCACAGACACCGTAAGCCTGCCGCCCTCGGAAGTGTCCGCCAGCCGAACCGCCGCGCCGTCTGAGGTAAGATCCCCCGTCGTCACAAGCACCTGTTTGACAATCCCGTTTACCGTTGCCTTCACCTCGCCGCCCGCATCTTTAAGCGCCTGTAGCTTGTTCAGCGTAAGCTCCTGCTGTTTTTTCGTGATCTCATTTTGTTTTGCCGAGCTGTCCGGCGTGCTCTTCGCCATAGCTGCATCTTCCAATGCCCGCGCCGCCGTACGGATATTGTCTACGCGGGAAGAAACCGCCGCCTCGTAAGCCGCCTTTGCCTCCGCCACAGCCTGTTCCAATGCCGCTTTCTGTGTTTCCCGCTCCGCCGCATTGTCCTGTGACCCCGTTTGGTTTCCCTGCGTGCCCTCTTTGTCCGCAGCCTGATCCTTTTTCGACTGTCCGTCTGATTGATTCTTTCCTGACTGTCCGTCTTTTCCATTCTTTCCTG